>NZ_JBQSXW010000007.1:0-153687 GCF_052378625.1 Brachybacterium sp. AOP25-B2-12
CCGTTTCGCAAGGAGATGACTGCTGGCACCATGAGGTCCCCTTCGGGTCCGGGGCGACGGGTCGCGCCCTCGTGCGGTCGGGGGGGGCCCGGGGGGGCCGGGGCCGCCCCGACGGTGGATCGGATGCAGGTGGTGGGCTCAGCCCTTGGAGGCGCGCAGGTCGTCCTCGAGGCCCGTGAGGACCTCGGTGAGCTTGGCGGGGGTCCAGTCGGTCTTGAACTGGAGGTTGCCCTGGTTCAGCTCGGTGACGGCCTTCTCGACCTCGGGGGAGTGGTAGGCGGCCACGAGCTTGGGCCAGCGCGAGTCGTCCTTGAGCTCCTCGCGGGAGACGAAGGCGTTGATGTAGGGCGCGAGGTCGGGGTTGTCGAGGTCCTCCTTGAAGATGATGAGCTCGTCGCCGAGGCCGCCCTTCTGCGCCTGGGTGTTGTTGACGATCGCCGCCTGCGCGCTGCCGTCCTTCAGGGCCGTGACCGTCTGGTTGGAGTCCACCGGCAGCAGCTCGATCGTGGACTCGGTGATCTGGTCCGGGGTGGACAGGGCGTTGCCGCCGTCCTTGAGGGTCAGCAGGCCGGCCTTCTGGAGGTTCAGCAGGCCGCGCGCGAGGTTGGTGGGGTTGTTGGGGATCGCGATCTTCGCCCCGGCGGGCAGCTCGTCGACCTTCTTGTACGTGTCGGAGTACAGCGCGAGCGGGTACACCGCGGTGGCGCCCACGGGCACCAGGGTGCCGCCGTTGTTGACATTGAACTGCGAGAGGAAGATGAGGTGCTGGAAGAGGTTCACGTCCAGGGTGCCGTCCTGGACGCCCTGGTTCAGCTGGACCCCGTCGCCGATGGTCTGCACCTGGAGGTCGATCCCTCCGTCGGCGAGCTTCTTGCGGAGGATCTCCCAGTGGGGCTCGTTGCCGTCATCGGTCCCGATGACGATGCGGTCCGAGCCGCCGCCATCGGACGAGGAGGACGAGCCGCCGGAGGAGCAGGCGGCGAGGGGGAGGGCGACGCCGGCGAGGAGGGCGGCGGACAGGGCGGTGCGGCGGGTGATCATGGATCAGACAGTGGGGGCGGAGGGGATCCGGCGCCAAGCCCTGTGACGCCATGTGAAAACGTGTGGCTTGGACACGCATAAGCAATGCCGATGGGTCGGCGCCCGGGTCCCGGCGCGGAGCTCTGGCCAAGGACCTCCCCGGCCCGAGCGCCTCGCCGTCCTGGCCGACGTCGACCCGCTGGGAACGGGGGGCGCCCGCGCCTGTCGCCGCGCAGATCACCGCCGAGATCCCCCTGCCGCTGCCCGACGGCTTCGACGACGTCAGAGGTGCCGCCGGCTCAGGCGATCTCCTCCAGGGTCGCGAGCTCGGCCCCGAACGCCGCCGCGACGCCCGCGTGGGTGATGCGACCGGCATGGGTGTTCAGGCCCTTGGCCAGGCCCGTGTCCTCGCGGACGGCGCGCTGCCATCCCTTGTCGGCGAGTGCCACCGCGTAGGGCAGGGTCGCGTTGGTCAGCGCCCGCGTCGACGTCGCGGGGACCGCGCCCGGCATGTTGGCCACGCAGTAGTAGATCGAGTCGTGCACGCGGTACGTGGGGTCGTCGTGGGTGGTGGCGTGCGAGCCCTCGAAGCAGCCGCCCTGGTCGATCGCGATGTCCACGAGCACGGAGCCGGGCTTCATCGTCGAGACCATCTGGTCGGTGACCAGCTTGGGGGCCTGTGCGCCGGGCACGAGCACCGAGCCGATGACGAGGTCCGCGGACGCCAGCTGCTCGGCGATCTCGTAGCGCGTGGACACGCGGGTCTGGATGCGGCCGGCGAAGGTGCGTTCGAGCTGGCGCAGGCGCGGCAGGGACAGGTCGATGACGGTGACGTCGGCGCCCATGCCGACGGCGTTCGCTGCGGCCTGCTCGCCCGCGACCCCGCCGCCGATCACGACGACCTTGGCCGGGGGCGTCCCGGGGACGCCGCCCAGCAGGGTCCCGAGACCGCCCGCGGCGCTCATCAGGTGATACGCGCCGACCTGCACGGACAGGCGCCCGGCGACCTCGCTCATCGGTGACAGCAGCGGCAGCGAGCGGTCCGGCAGCTGCACCGTCTCGTAGGCGATGGCCGTGGTCCCGGCGTCCAGCAGCGCCTCGGTGCACGGCCGGGACGCCGCGAGGTGGAGGTAGGTGAACAGGATCTGGTCGGCCCGCAGCAGCCCGTACTCCGCCGCGATGGGCTCCTTGACCTTGACGATCATGTCGGCCTCGGCCCACACCTGCTCGGCGGTCGGGGCCAGGCGCGCGCCCGCGATCGTGTAGGCGTCGTCGGTGAAGCCGGAGCCGCGCCCCGCGCCGCTCTCGACCAGCACCTCGTGCCCGCGGGCCGCGAGCTCGTGGACGCCCGCGGGGGTGATGGCGACGCGGTTCTCGGTGTTCTTGATCTCGGTGGGGATGCCGATGCGCATAGGGGTGCTTCTCCTCGCGGGGGTGGGGTTGCGATGGGTCTGGGTCTGGGGTGGGCGACGGGGTCAGCCGAGCGTGGCCGAGGCCGCGCCGATCGCCTCGTCGAGGATCTCGACACCGAGCCGGATCTCGGCCTCGGTGCTGGTCAGGGCCGGCGCGATCCGGAAGGTGCCGCCCATGCCCGGCAGCTGCACGACGTTCATGTGCAGGCCCAGGTCCAGGCAGCGGCGGGTGACATCGGCCCCCAGGGCGTCCGAGCCCTCCGTGGTCTCGCGGTCCAGGACCAGCTCGAGGCCCTGCAGGAGGCCGCGTCCGCGGACGTCGCCGACCACGGCGTGCCGCTCCTGGATCTCCAGCAGACCGGCGCGGAGCACCTGGCCGAGCTCGGCGGCCCGCACGTCGAGGCGGTCGCGCTGCAGGACGTCCAGCACGGTGTTGCCGACGGCGGCCACCAGCGGGTCCGAGACGTGCGTGGTGAAGAACAGGAACCCGCGGTCGTGGGCCTCCTGCTCGATCTCGGGGGAGGTGATGACCGCGGCCAGCGGCAGCCCGGCCCCGAGGGTCTTGGACAGGGTGAGGATGTCGGGCACCACGCCGTCGCGCTCGAAGGCGTACCAGGCGCCGGTGCGGCACAGCCCGGTCTGGGCCTCGTCGAGGATCAGCAGCATGCCGCGCTCGCGGCACTTGGCCTGCAGGGCGGCGAGGTAGCCGAGCGGCAGATCGATCACGCCGCCGGAGCTCAGGATCGGCTCGACGATGCAGGCGGCCAAGGCGCCGACGGACTGGGCGTCGATGAGGTCGAAGGAGAAGTCCAGCTGCCGCCGCCAGTCCAGGGCGCCCTCGGCGTCGAGGAAGTCGGGGCGGTACGCGTTGGGCACGGGGATCGCGAAGTTCCCGGCGGAGACCGGGCCGTAGCCCTTGCGGCCCGAGCTGTAGGTCGCGGCGGCCGCGCCCTGGGTCATGCCGTGCCAGGACCGGGCGAACGACACGATCTCGTGCTTGCCGGTGACGAGCTTGGCCATCCGGATCGCGGCCTCGTTGGACTCCGCCCCCGTGGTGAGCAGCAGCGCCGTGTCCAGCGGCGCCGGGAGCGTCTGCGTGAGGCGCCGCGCGAGGTCCACGACGGGCCGCGAGAGCATGCCGCTGAACAGGTGGTCCAGGGTGCCGATCTGGCGGCGGACCGTCGCGACGACGTCCGGGTGGGAGTGGCCCAGGATCGCGCTCATCTGCCCGGAGGTGAAGTCGAGGATCCGGCGACCGCTCTCGGTGTGCAGGAAGCTGCCCTCGGCCCGGTCGATGATCTCCGGGGTGAAGGTGCCGCCGTAGCGGATGAGGTGCTGGTCGACCTCGGCCCACACGTCGGAGGTGGCCGGAAGCTGCGCGGTGGGGGCGGACATGACGCGACCCTACGAGCGCCGCACTGTGCGCGTACAGCACACGATTCCGCATAGCCTGTGCGGATCAGGCGAACAGGAGACGACGATGCTCGACCCGTGGAGACTGCACCTGCTCCATCAGCTGCACCTGCGCGGCACCGTGCGCGCCGTCGCCGAGGTGTGCCGCATGAGCCCGTCCAGCGTCTCGGCGCAGCTGGCCACCCTGGAGCGGGAGACCCGCACCCAGCTGTTCGAGCGCACCGGGCGGCGGATCGCGCTGACGCCGATGGGGGTGATGCTCGCGGTGCGGGCCGAGGAGCTCCTGGACCATCACGCGGCGGTCGAGTCCGAGGTCGCGAACCTGCACGCCGAGCCCACCGGGCCGGTGCGCCTGGCCGCCTTCGCGAGCGCCCTGCGCGCGTTCGTGATCCCGGCGGCGGGGACGATCCGGCGCGACTTTCCCGCGATCGAGCTGGAGATCCTCGAGGCCGAGCCCCATCAGAGCCTGCCGGCCGTCCAGCGCGGGGAGCTGGACCTCGCGGTCTCCGCGGACTTCGGGGACGGTGAGGTGCCGGTCGATGCGGCGCTGCTGGGGCTGCCGCTGTTCGAGGACGAGTTCGTGCTCGTGGCCGCCGCCGATCGCACCGACCTCGGCCCGGGCCTGGCCCTCGCGGACCTCGCCACGGAGCGCTGGGCGCTCGAGGCCTCGGGCACCTACCTCGCCGATCGTGCGGAGCGGCTGTGCCGCATGGCGGGATTCGAGCCACAGGTCACGGGCCGCTTCAGCAGCTATGCGGCACTCCTGCAGCACGTCGAGGCGGGACTGTCGGTCACGATGCTCCCGCAGCTGGCGGTCGCCGATCGTCCCGGCGTGCGGGCCATCACCCTGGCCGATCCGCTGCGGCGCACCGTCCAGATCGTGGCACGTCGCGCGGCGACGACCCGGGCAGCCGTGCGTGCCGTGATCGGCGTGCTGCGGACGGGCGCCACGGAGATGTCGCCGCCGTGGGGCAGTGGTCGGGGGGCGCAGGCGCCTCGATGAGGCAACAGTGGGGGATGAGGTGCGTCGCCCGCCATGAGGCGGTGACACGGGGTGCGGCCTGCGCGACCGGCGACCGTCGCAGACATCGGACTGGCCAGGCGGGGCGCACGGCCGCCCGCGCGCCCCGCCTCCTGCGGTCAGGCCAGGACGTGCTGGCCCACGTGCTCGCCCTCGGCGCAGCCCGGTGGCACGGCGAACACCGCCGAGCCGATCGGCGTCGTCCACTGGTTGAGCAGGTCCAGGTCCGAGAGCCGCTGCTGGATGGGCACGAACTGCCCCAGGACATCGGCCTGGAACGCCACGAAGATCTGCCCGGACTCCGAGACCGTCGGGTCCGATCCCGCCGGCGGCGGGACGTCGTAGTTGTAGGGCCGACGGAAGATCTCCTGGTGCTCGCCGTCGTCGACGCCCCGGGCACGCCGCATGTGCGCGAACTCCGGGATCACCGGGAACCCGTGCGCGGACATGGCGGCGAAGTCGGGGGTGTCCGTCTCCGCGGTGCCCGTCAGCGGCGCGCCCGTGGACAGGGTCGTGCCGGTCGCCTGCTCGCGCGCCGTCCGATCGGCCTCGTCCCAGGTGTCGAGGTCCATCCGGATCCGCCGCACCACCATCGAGGTGCCGCCGGCGAATGCCCCGTCCTCGATCCAGACCACACGGGAGAACCGTTCGCCGCCGGGCCGGGCGTTCGCGCTGCCGTCGAGCTGTCCGAACAGGTTGCGCTGGGTGGTGTCGGGGCGCTGGGTCCCCTGCGCCCGGCGGAAGCCCTGCTGGACCCACCGCACGGTCGTGAACGCCCGGGCGTCCTTGAGCAGCATCCGTGCCGTGTGGGCGACGGTCAGCGGATCGTCCGCGGCGACCTGCAGCAGCAGGTCCCCGTCGCTGAACTCGGGCCGCAGGGCGTCGATCGCGAAGGCGGGCAGGGGCGCGAGCCAGGCGGGCGGAGTGCGCCCGGCCCGCTGGAACAGCCCGGGTCCGAAGCCGAACGTCACGGTCAGGCGTGCGGGATCGCTCGCGAGCTCGGGCTCGGTGTCGGCCAGGGCGGCCTCACCGCTCGTCAGACGGGCGGCGTCGTCGGTGAGCAGGCGCAGCAGACGCAGGACCGCGGCGCGGTCGACCTCGGCGCGCAGGTCGAGGGCGAGGAACGTCGCCGCGGCCTGCGCGGGCGTCTCCACGCCCGCCTGGTGCACGCCGTGGAACGGGACGGCCTCGGCCCCGTGCAGCGCGGGAGGCGCCTCCGTCGGAGGCCCGGATCGTCGCAGTGCGCGGTCGATCCCGGCGCCCGCGGCACCGGCGCCGAGCAGCCCGGCGCCCGCCGTCCCGGCGAGCAGCACCTGGCGGCGGTCGGGACGTCGCGTGCGGCTCACCGTGACGCCTCGGAGTGCGTGTCGTCGCCGGTCGGAGAGGCGTGGCCCTCGCCCGGCGCGTAGTGCTCCTGCGCCCCGGTGAAGTCCTTGACGGTCGCGGTGAACGGGGCCGAGGTGCCGTCGTCGAACTGCAGGGTCACCTCGACCTCGTCCCCGGGAAGCAGAGGTCGGGTGAGCGCCATGAGCATGATGTGGTCGCCGCCGGGCTCGAGCACGTGCTGCCCGCCGGCGGGGATCTCGAAGCCTCCCTCCTTCTCCTTCATGCTCATGCCCCCGGAGCCGTCCGAGGTGGTCTCGTGCAGCTGGACCTCCGAGGAGGCAGGAGTGGACGCCGAGACGAGGGTCAGGTCCCGGCCGGTGCCGTTGACGACGGTGCCGAAGGCGGCGGTCATGCCGGTCTCGGCGGCCTTGACCCAGGGGTCGGTCACGGTGACCTGGCCGGCGGAGGTGCCGGAGTCCGAAGCCGTGGAGTCCGAGGCGGTGGAGGTGCTCGTGGCCCTGTCCGCGGGGCCGCCGGTGCAGGCGGTGAGCGGCAGGGCGAGGGCGGACAGGAGCGCGGCCCGGCGGGTCGGCGTCGCGGGGGAGACAGGGGTGGGGGACGCAGGGGTACGGGACGAGATGGTGCGGGACATGGTGATCCTCTTCGTGTGAGCCCGGCGGCGCCGAGAGGTCGTGGGCGCACAGAGGCGCGCCGCCACGACAGGAGCGCGGGACCGGAGGGGGGCACGTGCCGTGGTCGACGGCGCGTGGTGGGGGGTCTTCGAGCGCCTGAGGCCTGCGTCAGCAGGACGATGCACGACGCCGCAGCGACCTCGAGGTCGCAGCGGTGGGGGCTCGGCTCAGGCGAGGCGCAGGCTCGGAGGACCGCGATGCGGCTGAGGATCGAGGACCGCGCGCTGGGCGCGACGGAGGTCGGTGGGCCGCGGTGGGGGAGCGCACCGGGCGGTCCGGGGGAGGACGACGGGTCCGGGCCCGGCGGCACGACGCCGCAGGCGTCGCGCCGCACGCAGCACGATCCCGAAGCACCGGAACAGCACGGCCTCGCCGTGGTGCAGCAGCAGCGCCGTGATCAGCGCCGCGAGGACGTGCCCGAGGAGCATGGCGGCACCGCCGTGGCCGGCATGGTCGGTCATGGCCGCCGCCGGGAGGCCGCTCGGTGCGGAGGCCGCGACGGCGACGGCGTGGTGGGTGCCATGGCCCAGGTGACCGCCGGGCGGGTCGGTCATCGCGATCGGTGACGCGCTGGCCACGCCCAGGGAGAACAGGCTGTGGAAGAGCACCTGGCCCGTGAGCACGGCTGCGATCATGCGGGGACGGGAGAACCGAGCGCCCGCGAGCACCGTGCAGACGGCGACCGACAGCCACCACGGCAGGGCGAGCCCCAGCCACGAGGGCATCGTTCCGCCGCCGAGGAGGTGACCGCTCAGCGCCACGGCCGAGGTGACGGTCGCCGCGGTCGCGCCGCGGACGGCACGGAGCGATCGGTCACCGGGGGGCACGGGTCCCATTGTGCCCGGTGCGCCGCGTCGGACGTCGTCGCGCGCCGCTCACCATGTGCCCGCGTGTGGCGCACGCCCTGCCGTTCGCGGCGTGAACTCGATCCCGGTGTGCTTCGATGTGCCCATGCGGGGCCGCCATGGCGCTCCCCTGTGGGCGCGAGCCCTCCTGCACGGCGCGATCGTGTCGCTCCTGGGACTGGGCGCGTGGCTGCTCCTGGACGGCTCGCTGACGCTGCCCGGGGTGCTGGCGGCGCTCGCGCTCGGCACCGTCTGGGCCGTCCTCACGGTGGTCGGGGAGCGGTCCTTCGAGAAGGCGAAGCGTCGCCACCGGGACGGCGCGTCCGAGGGGTGACGTCGGCTGGGGTCGCTCCTCAGATCCCCGTGACCTCGTACTCCCGGACGATCCGCGCGGTGGCGCGCCCCCACGCGTTGTCGCGCACCCGGTCCTGATGGCGGCCGAACGCCTCCGCGTCCTCGAACACCTCGTCCACGGCCCACTCCAGCGGGTCCTCGCCGCGCGTGACGGCGAAGGACACGCAGCCGGGTTCTGCGCGGGTGAGCTCGACGTGGCGCGGGAGGAGCTGGGCGACCGTCGCCGCCTCGCGGGCGTCGCGGCAGCGGAGGAGACCGGTGAGGTGGACGGGAGTCATCGCGTCATTGTCCGTGCCGGGACGAGCAGACAGGAGCATCGTCCGGGACTACCGTGCGGACCATGCCGGAGAAGAGCGCACCCGACACGCCTCGCACCATCGACGCCTACCTCGCCGCCGTCGACCCAGCCTTCCGCGCCGAGCTCGAACGGATCCGCGCCCTGGTGCACCGGATCGAGCCGAGTGTCGAGGAGACCATCGCCTATCGCATGCCGACGCTGACGTACGGCGGTCGCGCGCTGGTCCACTTCACGGCGTCGAAGAAGCACCTGAGCTTCATGCCGTCCTCCTGGGCGATCGAGGAGCTGGCCGACCGCCTGGCCGTCTACAGCACCACCGAGCACACCATCCGCTTCACGCCGGAGCACACGCTGCCCGACGATCTGGTCGAGGACCTCGTGCGGATCCATGTGCGGGATATCGACGCGGGGCGGCGGTCGTAGGCCGGGCACCGTGCCGATGGGCTGTTCTGCGACGCGGCTTGTCGGGGCCCGATCACACTGCCCGATCGTTCTTGATGAGGGATGTGAGCAGGGCGCAGTACCGGGGATGCGCCAGGTCGAGGGCGGCGAGCTGATCGGCGGTCGCCCAGCGCAGCTCGTCGTGCTCCTCCGGTGCCAGATTGCGGGGCGCCCCGACCCATCGGGAGATGACCCAGAGGTCGAGGTGCATCGGGTCATCGCCCTCCGAGGTGATCGTGGCGATCGGCGGCCCGCTCATGAATGCCCGCACGCCGATCTCCTCCCGCAGCTCTCGGACCAGGGCGTCGTGAGCGGATTCGCCCAGCTCGACGTGCCCACCCGGTAGGTCCCAGCAGTCGGGATAGTAGGCCCGATCACTCCTGCGATGGGCCACCAGGACGCCGCCGGGTCCCGTCAGCGCTCCGGCGACCACACGATGCATCGTCACGCGGTCCCAGTTGCGGACGTCTCCGCGTACCTCGACCGGCAGTCCGCCGACACCACGCGTCGCGTCCCGGCCGGGCTCTCCCCCAGCAGCGACACCGGTCGCGTGGGCCGTCGCTGCAGGTCACCGCCACAGTTGGGGCATGCCCGTCCCGGGAACCGGTCGACGCAGTCGGTGCACCAGGTGCACTCGAACGTGCAGATGTACGCCTCGGCGCTCGGGGGCAGGTCCCGGTCGCAGCACTCGCAGTTCGGTCGCAGGTCCAGCATGCGGCGAGAGTACAGGGGGGCGAGAACGCCATCGTGCGGTTCCCGGGAGGGCTGAGGTCCTCGCACGTCACCACGGGGGTCGATGCCGCGGATGGGCCTCGGCGTGCGGCAGGCTGGAGCACGATGACCACCATCTGCGACCCCTGGCAGCTCGCTGCGCCCGACGAGCCCGTCGTCCGCCTGGAGCGTATGCCCGCTGACCTCCTGGACCGGCTCGCCGCCGACAGGATCGACCACCCGCTGCCCGCCCCCGTCTCCCCATATCTCGCGGGACCCGAATGCGCGGGGCTCTGGCGGCGACGCAGCAGGCAACTCCGCGAGACCCCGGCCGACACCGACTGGGTCACCCGTCTCATCGTCGACCCCGACCTCCCCGTGGCCGTGGGCGTGGCAGGTTTCCACGGCGCCCCGGATGACACCGGGATGGTGGAGGTCGGCTACCGCGTGGACCCCGCCCATCGCCGCCGCGGCTACGCCCGCAGCGCGCTCAGGACAATGCTGGCCGTCGCCCGCGACCACCCCGTCGTGCGGACCGTCCGCGCGAGCATCAGCCCCGACAACGCCCCGTCCCTGGCGCTGGCCACGGCCCACGGGTTCGTGGCCGTCGGCAGGCAGTGGGACGAGGAGGACGGGTGGGAGATCGTGCATGAGGTCTCGGTCACGTGCCCACAGGGTTCCTGACGCGACGAGGTGACCTGACCTGGTCACCTGTGCGTCGTTCTGCCCAGCAGATTCGCGCAGCCCGTCTCGCCAGCCCGCGGAATCGCCGATCGTCCCGATTCACGGGCGGGCGGCGAGCCCGGGTGAACTGGTCCTGGACGCCGGTGGCGTAGCTGTCGCGGTCGGTGGGGGTGTCCAGGGTGGTCCGCCTCGGTAGCATCGCCAGCGTGCACCTCGACGAGCTCGCGACCCGCATCGACGCCATCTCCGCGCGCTACGCCGAGATCCACGGCGTCCGCCGCTCTCCCGAATGGGCGCTGCTCAAGCTGACCGAGGAGGTGGGCGAGCTGGCGCAGGCCCATCTCACCGCCACCGGGCAGAGCAAGGACAGGGGACTGGACCCCGAGGAGCAGCGGCAGGAGGTCGCCGCGGAGCTCGGCGACGTGATCGGCATGTGCCTGGTGTTCGCGCGCCAGGCCGGGATCGACGTCGAGGCGGCGGTGGCCGAGAAATGGTTGCCCCATGAGCGACCGCCGGGTGACGCGGTGCGGTGAGCCGGTCGACGGCAACACCCGCGCCCCTCATCGACGGTGCCGCACGACCTCCCGCCACGCCAGCAGCGCCGCGAGCGTGGTCAGCGCGGCCCATGCCGCGCCCCAGCCGTTCAGCGCCCCGGCATCTGCCGACGACCAGACCGCGAAGCCGATCACCCCGAGCGCGACGGCGGTCGCCCACCAGGCCGTCCTTCGGCTGCTGACCAGGGGATCCGTGCCGAACGACGCGGCGTACGCGACCGGTGCGCCGAACTCCTCGCGCAGGGGCCTGCCCGCCTCGCGGGCGTGCACGAAGGCCTCGGCCTGGATGGAACCGACCCGGGCATCGGACACATCGCCCCGCCGACGCAGGGCCTGCCCGAGGTCGCGAAGCCAGGCCTCGTCGTCGTCGCGGGGAGCCCCTCGGGCGCTGTCCGCCGGGGCCGCGGATGCCGGAAGCTCGGGCCACACCCGCGCCACGATCCAGCAGAGCACGCCCCACAGCACGGCCGTGCCGAGGACGCCGAGCACCGTCGTCCCCACGAGGGGGACCCCGTTGCCCACCGCGAACACCCCCACGCACGCGAGGGAGACGACGGCGAGCGTGCCCGCGGCGGCGATCACGCCCGCCGTCTGCGAGCGCCGCGCCCGTACCGCCTCGAAGGCGACGCCCACGGCGCGCGTCGCGACGGCGAGGGCCAGCGGGGCGAGCGCCTGGGCCAGGGTCAGCTGCTGATCCCAGGCCCGGCTGATCAGGAACACGATCGCGAACAGGACGGCGAAGACGCATCCGATGAGGAGGGATTCGATGACGACGTCCCGCGCCGTGTACCGGTGGGGTGACTTCACGGCGATGCCCTGCTCGCGCCAGCTCTCCTGCTGGTGGCGCACCCAGTCCGTCGGATCCCCGTAGAGCTCGGTCGGCGAGGCGCCGCTGCGCTCGACCTCGGAGGCGGCGTCGGTGATCGCCTCGGCGACCCGGGGCGGATCCACGTCGTCCAGCAGCAGGATGCCCGCCGCGCGCTCGGCCCAGTCGCGGTCGTCGCCGGAGGTGGTGGGGTGGGCGGTGGCCAGGCGGAACACCGCCGTGTCCACAGGGTTGCGGAGGTCGGTCATCGATCGTCCTTCCCGTGCGGGTCAGGGTGCGCGCCGGCGGGTGCGGCGTCCAGGGCGGCCGTCAGGCGCGCCCAGTCGCGACGCTCGTCGTGCAGCCGCGCACGGCCGTGGTCGGTGAGGTGGTAGGTGCGACGCCCCGGGCCGGCGTCGCCCGCGGACCAGGTGGCCTGAAGGGCGCCGTCCTGCTCGAGGGCGGACAGCAGCGGGTACAGCGAACCGCCCTTGGGTCTGCCGAATCCCCGTGCAGCGAGGCGCGTCGCGATGCCGTAGCCGTGGAGGTCCTCGTGCTCGAGGCAGGCCAGCACGGCCGTGCCCAGGGCGGCACGGGTCCACGCGGGCGGCCACAGCGGGTGCTCGGACATGCGCCTCAGTACACCGTGTATCTAGGTAGGCGGTCAACCTCTACCGGAGGGAGATCCAGGACGGACCCCGCAGATCCCGCCAGCCGAACCCGCCGGGATCAGGCAGCGCGGCGCGGATCTGCTGCTCGGTGAACCTCAGCCGCGGGAGCAGATCCTCCGGGAGCCGGCTCGCGGGACCGGTGGCCTGCGTGACCCCCTCGGCGAGCATGCGCACCTGCGAGGCCGCCACGAGCGGCACCTTCATCGTCCACTCGGGCACGTGCCCGAGCGCGCGGTGGAACGCGACCGGGGCGGGGACCACGTGGATCCGACGTCCCAGCACGTGGGCGACGCGCCGCACGGCCTCACTCAGCATGAGGGTCTCGGCGCCGTGCACGTCCACGGTGCTGCGGGCCAGGCGCTCGCCGAGGGCGGCATCGAGCACATCCACGAGCTCGGCGACGGGGATCGGGGCGATCGGCTTCTCGCGCAGGCCCACCGAGGCGAACAGGGGCATGGTCTGCACCGTGCGGCTGAGGTGGTCCACCAGGTGGTCGCCGCGCCCGTAGATCATCCCGGCCTTGAGGATCGTGTAGTCCAGGCCCGAGGCGCGCACCATCTCCTCGGCCACCCACTTCGAGGAGTGGTACGGGGATCCGGTGCCGGGCCGGGCGCGCAGGAAGCTCAGCAGCACCGCCTTGCGCACCCCTGCCCGGCGGGCTGCCTCGAGCACCGCGGCGGTGCCGCGCACGTGGACCCGTTCGTACGTCTGGTCCCCGATCTCGCGGTTGATCCCGGCGCAGTGCGCGACCGCGTCGACGCCTGCGAAGGCGTTGGTCAGAGCATCGACATCATCGATCTCGACCCCGGTGCGACGGGAGAGGGCGCGGGCGTCCGCGGGGGAGCGGCGGGCGGCGAGGTGGCGCCCGACGAACCCGGTGCCGCCGGTGATCGCGATGGTCATGGGCTCAGTGTGCGCCGCCGACGACGGCATGGGACCCCGTCCGGGTGGAAGACTCGGGCCATGAGGACGCGACGGTACGAGTGGAGCGGAGTGGACGATCCCTCGCGCACCGACGTCGTGCAGGTGTCGTTCGAGACGAGCGGCATGCGGGCCTCCGGCTCCTCCGTCACGGAGACGTACACGACGGGCTGGACCCTCGACGTCGACGAGCACTGGCGCACCTGCCGCATCGACGTGGTGGCGTCCGGGAGGGACTGGTCCCGACACCTCGGCCTGGCCCGTTCCTCGGCAGGGGAGTGGACGTCGGAGGCGACCGCCCTCGGCCGGTCCGGCCGGTCCGACCGGTCCGGCCTGGACGCGCCGGGCATCGTCCCGGGCACGGATCTCGACGGCGCCCTGGACTGCGACCTGGGGCTGTGCCCGCTCACCAACGTCATGCCCATCCGGCGTCTGGGCCTCCTGGCCGGGTCGGTGCCGGACACGCCGCTGGTGATGGCGTGGATCGACGTGCCGTCCTTGCGCGTGCTGCGCAGCGACCAGGTCTACGGCAGCGGATCCGCGCCCGGACTGGTCCGCTACACGAGCCACAGCCGGGACGTGCGCACCGAGCTCGAGGTCGATGACGACGGGGTGGTCGTGGACTATCCGGGGCTGGCGCGGCGGGTGCACGACCCGTCCTGAGGCTCGTCACGGTCCTCGAGGTCCGTGACGCCGCTCCGCCACGTCGGGAGATCGTCGAACCGCACCGGCGTGATCGTCCCGGACTCCCAGTCCCGGCGCAGGACCGCGTAGTTCACCGCGTCCATCGGCTCCGCGCCCGTGACCGGCCACGCCTCACGGTGGTGCGCCTCCTTGACCCAGCCGCACGCGGTGAGCACCCGGCGCATCGCGAGGTTGTCCTCCCGGGTGCAGCCTTCGAATCGGCGCACCGGGAACTGGGTGAACACCTGGTCGGTGAGCGCCCGCAGCGCGAGGCGGCCGATCCCGCGGCCGCGATGACCTTCGCCGAGACGGAGGTCGAACAGCGGCGTCTCGTCCGGGACCACGTCGACGCCGATGTCGTCCAGGCGTGCGATCCCGACCCGCTCGCCCTGGTCCGTGCGGACCCACCAGGCGTGCGTCCATCCCTCGCCGTCGAGCCGGTCGAGGACCTCGGAGGCCGTCGGCGTCCCGCCGCTGTGGAAGGGGAAGGCGTTGTGGGTCAGGAAGGCGACGACGGCATCACGGTGCGCCACGGGATCCAGGGGCTCGAGGGTGACCACGGGACGACGATACAGCCCGAGGGGCGGTACCTCGGCCGCAGCGGTTCAGGCGTCGTACGCCGCCACCTGCGCCAGCACGTCCCGTGTGGTGGGCGCGGAGACCGTGGGTGGCGTGCCGCCCGGCCATACCGTGCCCTGGGAGACCCAGCCGGTGAGGCATCCGGCGCGCCAGCCCCCGCCGATGTCGTTGATCGCGTGGTCCCCGATCATCCAGGCGGTCGCCGCACCGTCCATCGCCACGCGGAAGATCTCCGGGTCCGGCTTCTTCGCGCCGACGGCCTCGGAGATCACCACGCGATCCACGACCTCCGTGAGTCCGGCGTGGTGGAGCTTGCGGGACTGCTGATCGACGGTGCCGTTGGTGAGGATCACGAGCTCATCGCCGGCCGCCCGCCGATCGGACAGCGCATCGAGCACCCCGTCGTAGCACCGGATGAACGGGAGGTGCCCTCGCAGCAGATCGTGGACGAGGGCCTCCCGGGGGCTCGGGAGACGGAGCCGGTCCCGGAGCCCGTCCGCGAGGTCGACGCGGGGCGCGTATCCGTGGTCGTCCAGGTCCAGGAGCCACGCGAGGTCGTCCGCATCCCCGTCGACCTGGTCCACGAGGTCTCGCGCCCAGCGCTCGAAGGCACCGTCCCGGTCGACCAGGGTGTTGTCGAGATCCAGGAGGAGGAGCATCCGGTCACTGTAGGTCCGCGCCTGATCGGCACCGGGCCGACGACGGTTCAGGAAGGCCGACGATCCGTGGACCGTACGTCCCGGACCTGCGCCGACAGCAGCGGTGCGAGCCCTGCGAGGAGCACCACCGCCCCTCCGATGATCGCGAGCGGGCGCGTGCCCCACGCCAGGATGAGCACGGGGGCCAGCAGCTGCCCCAGCGGCACCGAGGCGAAGGAGCCGAGCATGTCGTAGCTCGCGACCCGGGACTGCGCACGGGCGGGGATCTCCCGCTGCAGGGTCGACTCCCACAGGATCCCCTCGATCGCGGCGCCGATGCCCGCAAGGAACGCCACCGCGACGAGCACCGGCAGCTGCAGGGCAGCACCGAGGGCGAGGAAGCTCAGCGCGAGCGGGATCACCGCCAGCTGGCCCCACACGAGGGGGCGGCTCGGCGTCCAGCGGTAGGCGAGGACGCCGCCCAGCATCAGGCCGCCCGCACGGACCCCCAGCACGATGCCCCACCCTGCGGCACCGATCGTGCCCTCGGCGATCACGGGGCCCGCGACCAGCCACACAGCCGCGAGCGCGAGGTTCACGACGAAGAACGCCACCGAGATCGTCCACAGCCAGCGGCGGGAGGCGAACTCCCGCCAACCGTCGCGGAGATCGCCCAGGATGCTGCCCGACGCCTCGACCTCGGCGGTGGACCGGATCGTGGCCAGCAGCAGCGCGGCGATCGCGAGGCACACGGCGTCCACCAGCAGCGCCCACTGGGCCCCGGAGACGGCCACGAGCACGCCGGCCACGCTCGGGCCCAGCAGCCGGAACGCATTGCGGGACGTCGCGCGTGCCGAGGCGGCGCGCTGCAGCGCCTCCTGGGGGACGAGCTCGGTGACCACGCCGCGCAGCGCCGGACCTGTCATCGCGGAGGAGGCGCCGCTGAGGGCGGAGATCACCAGCAGGGCACCGAGCGGGGCGTCACCCCGGAAGAACCACACCGCGGTGGCCAGCTGCGTCACCGCCGAGAACGCGTGGGTCGCCACGAGCAGGCGGCTGCGCGGGATGCGGTCCGCGACGACGCCGCCGACCAGCAGGAACACGAGCATGGGGATGCTGTGGGCGGCCAGGACCGCGCCCAGGGCTCCCGGGTCCCCGGTCGCCTCGAGCACGCCGAAGGCGAGCGCCACGGGCGTCATGGAGCTGCCCAGCCACGACAGGCTCTGGGCGGTGAAGAAGCGGGTGAAGGAGGGGGTCCAGGGGGAGGCGGGGGAGCCTGGCATCCGGCGATCGTAGTGGTACGAGAGCGAAACCGACCGATGGCCCGCGTCGGTGAGGATCGGGACGCCGAAGGCCAAGGGTGAGCTCACACGGGGCAGCGGTAGCTCCTCGAGCGTGCTGACGCTGTGCGCGAGCGGACCCTCGCCTGCATCGAACCGCTACCGGCAGCCCGCTGACCTCTCGGAACGCCGGATAGACTTCGCGACACCACCCCGATCCAGGAGCGTGCACATGGACGACGTCACGATCACCAAGGACGAGAGGGCGATGCTCGCTGCGGCGGCGCTCGCCAGCGACCTCTCGGAGACCCCCCGCCTGCTCGTCACCATCACCGATGAGGAGCTGCTCGCGCTCGCCGGGCCGGAGGAGGACGAGGCCGCGCTCCCCTGGACGGACGCGCTGCGCACACGCCTCCCCGAGTACACGGTCGAGGACGCCGTCCAGACCGGGTCCCGCATCCTGCTCGCGCGCGGCATGGTCGCGCCGGAGGCGGTGCTCGCCCGGCTCGAAGAACGTTCGGTCATCGGCGACCCCGAGACCGTCCGTCCGAGCCTGTTGCTGACCGGGGTCGTCGCGAGGCGCGCTTTGTCACCGCGTCGGGTGAGTCTGCGTCCGGAACAGCCCGAGGGCGCACGATTCGTCGTCCTCCACGTCGACGCCGATGGATCGGTGCTCCAGGAACAGGTCTCGGAGAACGGTCTCCACCATTTCCTCATGCAGGACACCGCCTCGGCGCGCCGCACCATCTCCGGCCTGCTCGATCCCCCGGACGAGGCCGCCGGACTCTCGGCAGATCCGGCGGAGGCACGCGTGGTGACCGGCCGCTGGGGGGAGGTCCGTGAGCGCCTCGACGTCGACGACTCCGCCCTGCTGGTGAGGATCGACGTCCACGATCGACCGCTCAGGGCTCAGGAGACCCTGTGGTGGCTCCGCCAAGGGTCCTCGGTGCACGCCCTGCGAGGAGCCTCGGAGGGCGGCCGGGCATCGCTCGAGCACGACGACCTCGAAGTCGCCTCCTTGGGCGCGGGCGAGAGGGAGGATCTGCTGGCCGAGCTGCTGGGCTGAGCGACCGAACGGGCGCCGGTCACCAAGGCATCTTGTCGCGGATCCAGTCGTTCGCCTCTCCGGCGAAGCCCTCGAGCCCCTCCTGCACGCCGGAGGGGATGACGTTCTCCACGAGGATCTGGGAGGAGTCGATGACCGGGTCGATGATCGGCACCGCGTCACGGATCGTGCTCGAGCCCCATCCGAAGCCGTCCTCGGCGAAGCCCGTCACCGCGTCGGTGGTGTCGGAGACGATGCTGTTGCCGGTGACCTGTTCGATCGCCCAGCCTGGCGCCTCGACGATGAAGCGGCTCGCAGAGCCCTCCCCGGGCCCGCCCGCGATGGCTGATGCCTGTGCGAGAGCCGTCAGCGAGGACCAGCCCAGGTCGAGTCCCCCGGTCACGGCCCCCAGTGCTTCGCCGACGACCTTCACCTGCGGCACGGGGACCATCGACAGGATGCCTGCCGGGACGTCCAGGTAGTTGATGCCCGCTGTCACGAGACCATCGACCGTGCCGAAGGGGTCTCCGTCCTGGAAGGACTGCGCGGCGTCATACAGGCCGATGCCGATGCTCGCCACGTCGACTGCGAGCCCCAGTCCGGCCGCCACTCCGGTGGGTTCGGGCACGAGCCCTGCGATGTCGCCGGCGATCGATACGCCGCTCCAGCCCAGGTTGCCCCAGTACCCGGATTCCGGCCCTCCCAGCAGGTCGCCGAAGAAGCCGTCGCTCTCCTTCGCCTCGTACTCGTCGAGCCAGTCCTGGAGGGCGTCCCACGGGGAGGTGGGGCCGCCGTCCTGGCCACCAGGGCCGCCGCGGTCGCCTCCGGATCCGGCGCCGTCCTCACTGCACCGATCCTGTTCGTCGGCGTCCTGGTCGAGCTGCAAGGCCTTCTGGTCGAGCAGGTCGCAGGCATGGCGCGCGGCGGACACAGCGTCCGCGGACCACGCCCGCCGGAACTCCTCGGCATCCGGGCCGGTCCATGCGGCGCCATGGACCGCGCCGTCGAGGGTGGTGAGGAGATCCTCGATACGCTGGCCTCCGCGCCGGGTGGATGCCGCCTGCTCGCGCAGCTGCTCGGTGTCGGCTCCCTGGAAGCTCATCGTGGTTCCCCTCTCGGTCCCGGCGGGTCGGCCCTGCCTGCGACCGATCGTAGAGGTGCACGGTCACCTGAACGATGGGGAGAACTCCCCCTCCCGCGGTGCCTAGGATGTTCCTGCTCCATTCGACGCCTGCGCCGGAGGCTCCCCGTGACACCATCACCACCCGCCGCGGCCGACCCCTGGCGCGTCGTGCTCTATCGCGCCGGGCCCGGGCTCCTCTACCGGGTCGTCGTCGGGTTCATGCTCGCCGTGCTCCTCGCGGCGATGGTCGGTGCGATCGCCCTGGCGCTCCTCGTGCCTGCCCGGCCGCACTGGCTGCTCGCGATCGTGTGCCTGGTCATGCTGATGGTGCTCGGCGCGGCGATCGCCGGGCTCCTGCGACCGGCGTTCATGGTCACCGCCGCGGGGATCGTGGATCGCACCTACCTCGGGACCCGGCGGATCCCGTGGCCGGAGGTCTCGGTGATCGAGATCGACCCCGCCCTCATGAACCGTGGCGCGACGGTCGTGGTGCGACGGGACGGCAGCCGCGTGCGCAGCGCGATCACCGGCTCCCGTTTCGCCGTGTACCGCGGCGAGTCCCCCATGGACCACGGCCAGGACCTCCGGCAGCCGGCGCGTCCGACCCGCGCCGCGATCGACGCACACCGCCGCTGGTTGCGGGGCGACCTGCGCTGAGAGGCGCGGGCGCGGCGATGTCGCCATCGTTCACGCGGCGAGGTCGGCAACCTTGACTTCATCCGCTGACGTCCAGGACCGCTGCCACGGGGCCCCCGGACCCCTGCGTGCGGACCGAGCAGGGAGGCCGCACGCGGTGGGAATCCCGTAGGACCACCGTCGTCGAACGCGTGCAACCCACGCGAGGTCGTCGAGGCATCGCGACGGTCACATGTTCAGAACGAGAACGTCTGGTTGACGGTGCTGTGGGTGGTCGATGGGGCAGTGTTTCTGCTGCTGGGATCCATCACGTTCCTGCTCCTGCTGCTTCCGATCGGCCTGGACTCGATCGCCCTGGAGCTGCTGAGGGTCGCGGCCAATGCCGTCCTGATCCCCATCGCCCCCGTCCAGGGGCGTCGTCGACAGGTCCTGGACTTCGACCGCGGCACCCTTGCTCTCGACGGTCACCTGGATCCGGCCGCCGCGTTCCTCGCGGGAGGGGACACGGTGCGGCACCCTCCGGAGCACGCACGGATGCTCAGGCTGCGTTTCGCGACCGGCACCATCGAGCTGCAGGTGAGGGGGTTTCGGTCCACCACCACGTCTCGTGAGCGGGACCCGACCCTGATGCCCTTCGTGGTCCGGAGTTCGCAGCTGCCGCCGAGCCACCGCTCTGTCGCAGGCGATGGAATCGGCACGTGCCGCGAGCTGATCGGCCGGCAGGACGTGGCGCAGCTGCTGAGCTGAAGTCCCGGTCCTGACCGGGGGCGACGGTGCTCAGCGCGGTCCCGGCGGCCGAGAGGCCGATCAGCCGGTCTTCCGCGTCGAGGTCGTCACCGTGTCCTGTCGCCGTCGTACGCCGAGGAGGATGGCGGTGGTCGCAACGGCTGTCGGCACCAGGGTCAGAATGATGGTCGGCTCGATCGTCGGTGTCCCCAGGTCGGTGTGCAGGGCCTGGGCGTACAACTGGCTGAGGACGTTGTTGAGGGCGTGCAGGAGGATCGCGACCTCCAGCCCACCGGTGCGCCACGTGACGAGGGCGGCGCCCACGGCGAGGCCACCTTGGGAGAGGGCGAGCCAGGGGCTCGTCGGCGGATGCGCCGCCATGAACAGCACGGTCGACACCACGATGCCGGTGATCAGCGAGGCCCGGGGGCCGTGGGCCCAGTTCGCAGCGGCGCGGAGCACGAGGCCTCGGAAGCCGATCTCCTCCGCGGCGGCCTGCAGGGGGGTCAGCAGGAGAGTGACGGTGATCAGGCCGACCAGCTCGGCCGACGACCAGCTGGTGATCTCAGCGGGTGTGATCAGCGCGAGCACGGCCATCGTCGCGACCGACACCGGCCCGATGAGGAGCAGCCAACGGCCGATCAGGTCGAACCGCAGACGGAACGACACCGAGACCAGGGACCTTCCACGCACACCGTAGAGCCATCGCTGGACAAGGAACACCCACGGGATCAGCAGCGCGATGCCGAGGGTGTTCGAGGCATGGAACACCACGGTGTGGTCGTGTCCTCCGATCGCGGGACTGCGGTGTCCCAGGGCGAGATCGAGCTGTGCGCCCGCCCAGCTCACGGCGCCGCCGATCCCGAAGAGGCCCACGAACACCAGCAAGATCGCGAGCAGTCCGCGGCCTATCTGTCGGGTGGGCCGCGACAACACGCGGTGATACTCGGTGCTGGTGGTCGGTCCCGTGGGATCTGCTCGGTTCACGGCGTCGGCTCCTGTCCCATCGAGTCGGACCTCTCCGGCGTCGGCGAGCCAGGGAGATCGCACGCTCCCCGGTGCTGACGAGGGTCGTGCTCGAGGGAGAGCGCCCGGGAGATCACCTCCAATTGGGCTGGGCTGTAGTACTCGCTCAGCAATCGACCGATCGCGGCGGCCGCACGCCCTTCAGCGCCACGACCCCCGTCGACCACCTGATCCGGCAGGGCGTGCTCGCTCTGCGCTCGCCGGATGTGCGGGGCCATGCGGCGCGCGAGGTCGTCGATCGTCTCCGCGTCCGCATCCACCGGAAGTCGCGCGAACTCCGCATCGATCGGGGACGGCTCGATCCGAGCCGATCGCAACGCGATCCTCGCCCCCTGCGTGAAGTGTCTGGACATGAGCAACGGCATCGTCGCCTCGAGGTCGGTGTGCTCTGTACCCGAGCCGATGGGGCGCCCCGTGTCGTGTTCGGCGTCCCGCGCCGCCACGAGGTCGTCACGGATCCCCTCGAGGCGTCGTATCGAGCTGTCGACGACGGCGATGAGATCGCTCGTCTCGTACAGAGCGGGATCCCCTTCCTCGAAGGCGGCGCTGATGCGGGCGACGGGCAGGCCGGCCTCCCGCATCCGCAGGATCTGAAGCAGTCGTATCGCGTGCTCCGGTCCGTAGGCCTTGTACCCGTTGGACCGGCGGCGCGGCTCCGGGAGCACTCCGACGCGATGGTAGTGACGGATGGTCTTGACGGTGGTCTCGGTCATCTCGGCGAGCTGGCGAGTGCTCCAGCCCCTGCGGAGGTCGTCTCCCTGGTCCATTCCCGCAGTGAACACCGTGCCCGAGGGGCACGGTCAACGCGGGCCCCTGCGCTTCCGGCGTGGCGTCGACAGTGCAGACGTGGGAAGGGCGCATGCGGGCATCGAGGTCGGGCGGAGCGATTCGATCGCTGAGAACCCCGCCGCATGGCCACCGAGATCGTTGCGGTGGGCACCGACGCCGACCTCCCACCCGTCGAGGGACTGCAGCCGCTCGCGGCGATGCCCTTCGGTCAATTGCTCGTGCCGGTGAGCTTGTGGAATCTGGCGGTGGGAACCACCGCCGCGACCGCTGGTGTCGGCATCGTCTTGCTCGGAAGCGGTGCCATGGTCGTCGACACGGCCGACGTTCCGGTACTCGGTGTGTTCCGGGAGCGACCGGGGCTCCGGCCTACGCATCTGTGGTTGCCAGTGATGTCGGTCGCGCTCGTGCATGGAGCCACGTCTGCACGAGACGGACGGTATGGGACGGGGCCGTGACCCCGTCACGTGCTGTCGCCCAGACGCTCACGCCGCCCGCGCATGCCGCCGCGTCTCGAGGTGCCACACGATCGCGACCGCAACGGACTGCGCGACGAGGAATACCAGCATGTACGGTCCGCCCGCTCCGGCACTGCGATCCTGGGCTATCCCGCCGCCCTCGGCGAAGAGCGCGCCGATCCCCATGGCGAACACGTTGTTCATGACGTGGAAGGCGATCGAGGCCTCGAGGCCACGGCTGAGCATCACCATCAGCGCTGCGCTCGCACCCAGCCCCAGGTAGTTCACGATCATCCACGGATCCAGGCTGGTGTGCACCGCGGCGAACAGCACGGTCGAACCACTGATGCCCAGGGCCAGCCCAGGCGCCGTCGAATGCACCCAGGACGCGTACGACGCGGTCAGGACGCCTCGGAATGCGATCTCCTCGGCTGCCGCGCTGCAGCGGAACGGTCAGGACGACCACGGCCAGCAGCGCGACGGTGGTCCCTGAGACGGCGAACAGCGACAGCGGCGACGGGGAGATCATCTGGATCACGATGTTCGTGAGCACCATGAGTCCCGCGAAGAGCCCGCCGTACCGCGCGAGACGACCCCACCGGAACGTCCTCCCGACGCTCAGTGCGGATCGCCACGGAACCCGCGCGAGCCTCGCCAGGAGGAGCAGGGACAGGGGGCCACGAGCACGATCGCGACGTTCGTCGCAAGGTAGGTGAGCGGCGTGAGCGACCCGTCGGCGGGGTCCTTGTTCACGAGGCCGACCTCGAGAAGCACGGCGACGTACACCAGCAGCAGCTGGAGGGTGGAGATCGCGACGACCACGACGATCGTGAGGACCACGGGCATCCACCAGCGCATCGAGAGGTGCGCGCCGAAGGGCTTCGCAGTGTCGACGGGCACCTCTCGCGGAGCTCCGGGAAGGACGGGAACGGACTGTGGACTCATGGCGGACTCCTCTGGGATGCTGCGCAGATGGCCTGCGGGTGCTGGACGACCCCACGACACGGTGTGCCTCGGGAGCACGGTCAAGGGCTGCAGGCTTCCCCGCGGTGCCTCGTCGCTGTGAGGATGGGGCGATGTCCTGCATCGGCCCCCAGGCGTGTCCGTGATGGCCTGGAGCACTCGACGCCTCGCGGAGCTCGCAGGCACCACGGTCAAGACCGTCCGCCACTACCACGCGATCGGTCTGCTCACCGAGCCCGAGCGCGCGGACAACGGATACAAGGAGTACGGCACCGCGCATCTCGTGCGCCTGTTGCAGATCCGGAGGCTCCGGGACCTCGGGATGGGACTCGCGGAGATCGCGGCCACGCACGACCCCGAGACCTTCCGGGCGAGCATCCAGGCGCTGGACGACCAGCTCCGCGAGTCGATCGAGCACCAGCAGGCCGTCCGCACCGATCTCGCCGAGCTGCTGGGGCACGGCACTGGCCCCGACGTGCCAGCCGGATTCGAGGACCTCGCGCCACGCCTGTCCGAAGCGGACAGGTCGATCATCCCGATCATCGCCCTGTACCTCGATGGTCGCGGGATGCGCGACCTCCGGGACATCACCGCGGACCACGGCGGTGCCGACATCGGTTTCGAGGACCTCGCAGCCGATGCTGAGGAGCAGACGGTCCAGGCCGTCGCGCTCAGGCTCTCGCGGATCCTGCGCATCATCCGCGATCAGTACCCGGGGCATCAGCCGCACCCGCCCCGAGCCCGGGTGCGCGAGATGATGCAGGTCTTCGAACGCTCCCTCACGGAGCTCTACAACCCGGCCCAGGTCCGCGTGCTCCGTGAGGCGGACCGCCTCGCGCGGTCCGATAGCTTCCCCGGCTGACCACGTATGCGGTCCCGGGAGCGGTCGACATCTCGCGCGCCGTGACCGCCGGCCTGCTCACGCATGCCGGGATGGGTCGTCGCCGGATGGGATCGCGCGACGCGACGTGGGCACTGCCCGTCGCCCCCCGGACACCTCCGCGTCACCAGCTGTCGATACGGTGCGGCAGCGTCGCCCAGCCCAGTGCACACTGTCCGGGACGACTCGTGAGCCGCCGGACGTGCGTCGCACGGGTCCACGGTGACGACACCGGCCGCCCGTCCGCGGATCCGTGCGGTGGACAGCGAGACGAGGAGCAGACGAATCCCGATGCCTGACGTGTGGGACCGACGAGCACAGGCCGCCGCTCCGCGGACCCTGGTGGACATCCTCCACGAGAGCGCGCGCCTGCACCCCGACGCCTCCGCCCTCGAGGACACCCGCGGGGCCCTGAGCTACGCGGACCTCGTGCGCGAGGTCCACGCCACCGCCCGTGCCCTGCACGCCGCGGGCGTCCGGCGCGGCCAGCGGGTCGGGATCCGCATGCTGTCGGGCCAGCGGGAGCTGTACATCGGAATCCTGGCGGTGCTGGCGGCCGGGTGCGCGTACGTCCCCGTCGACGCCGACGACCCGCAGGAGCGGGCCGATCTGGTGTTCGGGGAGGCCCAGGTCGCGGGCGTCATCACCGGCTCGGGCCTGTTCGAGGCCTCTGCGGAGGGCTGCACCACCCGCCCCGTCATCGACGAGACGCCCGCGTCGCAGGACCCCTCCGTCGACCACACGCCGCTGCCGGACGACGACGGCGACCCCCACGACGACGCCGTCACCACCGCCCCGCTCCGGGACGACCAGGCCCCCGGGATCGAGGACGACGCCTGGATCATCTTCACCTCCGGCTCCACCGGGGTGCCCAAGGGCGTGGCCGTCACCCACCGCAACGCCGCCGCCTTCGTCGACGCCGAGGCCCGGCTGTTCTGCCAGGACCGGCCGCTGGGCCCCGAGGACCGCGTGCTCGCGGGCCTGTCGGTCGCCTTCGACGCCTCGTGCGAGGAGATGTGGCTGGCCTGGCGCTACGGCGCCTGCCTGGTGCCGGCGCCCCGCGCCCTCGTGCGCTCCGGCGAGGACCTCGGACCCTGGCTCATGGGCCACTCCATCACCGTCGTCTCGACCGTCCCGACCCTCGCGGCGCTGTGGCCCAAGGACACCGTCGAGCGGGTGCGCCTGCTGATCTTCGGCGGCGAGGCCTGCCCGCCCGAGCTCGTCGCGCGCCTGGTCGACGAGGACCGCGAGGTGTGGAACACCTACGGGCCCACCGAGGCCACCGTCGTGGCCTGCGCCGCCCTGATGCGTGCGGGCGAGCCCGTGCGGATCGGCCTGCCCCTGGACGGCTGGGCGCTCGCCGTGGTCGACACGGAGGGCCAGGAGGTGGCCCCGGGCGCCGAGGGGGAGCTCGTCATCGGCGGCGTGGGCCTGGCCCGCTACCTCGATCCCGCCAAGGACGCCGAGAAGTACGCCCCCATGCCCTCGCTCGGCTGGGACCGCGCCTACCGCTCCGGGGACATGGTCCGCGCCGACCCCGAGGGCCTCGTGTTCGTGGGCCGGGCCGACGACCAGGTCAAGGTCGGCGGGCGCCGCATCGAGCTGGGCGAGGTCGAGGCGGCCCTGCAGTCCGTGACCGGCGTGCAGGCCTCGGCCGTCGTCGTCCAGCGCACCGAGGGCGGCGTCAACGTGCTGGTGGGCTACCTCGTGCCCACCGAGGAGTTCGATCGCGGGCGCGTCCGCGAGGAGCTGCTGCAGTCCCTGCCGGCACCCCTGGTGCCGATGCTCGCGACCGTCGAGGACCTGCCCGTGCGCACCTCGGGGAAGGTCGACAAGGCGGCCCTGCCCTGGCCGCTGCCGCTGGCCGAGGGCGCCGAGAGCTCGCTGACCGGCACCGCCGCGTGGCTGGGCGAGCAGTGGGCGGCCGTCCTGGGCGTCCATCCCGAGGATGAGGACGCCGACTTCTTCCAGCTCGGCGGCGGCTCGCTCGCCGCCGCGCAGCTCGTCTCCCGGATCCGTGCCCGGGCGCCGGAGTTCACGATGGCCGACGTCTACGACCTGCCGCGCCTGCGCCGCATGGCCGCCGCCGTCGACGACGCCACCGAGGGATCCCTCGACCAGGCCTCCGCCGGCCGCTACACCTCGGCCCGCCCCACCCCGCGCCGCATGCAGATCCTGCAGATGGTCCTGGGCGTGCCGCTGTTCATCCTCAACGGCGCCCGCTGGGTGACGCTGCTGCTGGCGATCTGCTGGGTCCTGGGGCACCTCGACGGCTTCGCGGTGCTCCCGCAGGCGCCGTGGTGGGCGATCCTCGTGGGCCTGGCCCTGTTCTGCACTCCGTGGGGCCGGATGGGCATCTCCGCCGTCGCCGCCCGCCTGCTGCTGCGGGGGGTGAGGCCCGGCGACCACCCGCGCGGCGGCGGCGTGCACCTGCGGCTCTGGTTGGCAGAGCAGGTGGCGCGGCAGATCGACCCCATCGGCCTGGCGGGTGCCCCCTGGGTGAGCCTGTACGCGCGGGCGCTCGGCGCCCGGATCGGCAAGAACGTCGCCCTGCACTCCGTGCCGCCCGTGACCGGGATGCTGCGGATCGGCGACGGCGCCTCGATCGAGCCCGAGGTGGACCTGTCCGGCTATTGGATCGACGGCAACACCGTGCGGATCGGCCGGATCAGGATCGGCGCCGACGCCTCGGTGGGCGCACGGTCGACGCTCGCCCCGGGAACCCGGATCGGCAAGCACGCCGAGATCGCGCCGGCCTCGGCCGTGTTCGGCCGGGTCAGGGCGCACCAGCGCTGGGGCGGGTCCCCGGCCGCGCGGATCGGCCGCACCCGGGCCGCCGAGCAGCTCGGTGCGGCACCGGTGCATCGCCGCTGGCAGATCGCCTACGGGGTGTCCTCCGCGGCGCTCGGGCTGCTGCCGTTCGTCGCGATGGCCGTCGGCGCCCTGCCGATGCTCGCCGTCATGCGCCACGCCGACACCCTCATCGGGGCCTTCGGGCGGGCGTTCGCGCTCCTGATCCCCTCCGTGCTCGTGATGGGCCTGGTGTTCTGCCTGCTGGTGGTGGTGCTGGTGCGCCTGCTGGCGCTCGGCCTGCGCGAGGGACAGCACCCCGTGACCAGCCGCATCGCCTGGCAGGCGTGGACCACCGAGCGTCTGCTGGACTCCGCCCGGACCATCTGCTTCCCGATCTACTCCTCGATGTTCACCGCCGCCTGGCTGCGCCTGCTGGGCGCGACCGTCGGCAAGAACGTCGAGGCCTCGACGGTGCTGCTGATCCCCTCGATGACCACGATCGAGGACGGCGCCTTCCTGGCCGACGACACCATGGTCGCCACCTATGAGCTGCGCGGCGGGTGGATGCGCCTGGCCCCGGCCAAGATCGGCAAGCGCGCGTTCCTGGGCAACTCGGGGCTCGCCGCGGCAGGGCACCGGGTGCCCAAGAACTCGCTGGTCGCGGTGCTGTCGGTGGCCCCCGAGTCCGCCAAGGCCGGCTCCTCGTGGCTGGGGTCGCCCGCGGTGCGGCTGCGCCGCGTCGTCAACGACGCGGACCCCTCGCGCACGTACCGCCCCGCCGCCCGGCTGCGGGGCGCACGGGCGCTGTGGGAGGCCTGCCGGATCGTCCCCGTGTTCGTCACCTGCGGCCTGGGCCTGGCGGTGCTGGCGGTCCTCGCGCTGCTCGTCGAGCACCTGGGACTGATCCTGGCCGTGTGCCTGTCCGGCGCGGTGATGCTCGCGGCGGGCGTCGTCGCCGCCGCCGTCTCGACCGCGGCCAAATGGGTGTTCGTCGGCCCCATCCGCCCCGGGGAGCACACCCTGTGGTCCCACTTCGTGTGGCGCACCGAGGTGGCTGACACCTTCACCGAGATGGTCGCCGCTCCCTGGTTCGCGACGTCGGCCTCGGGCACGCCGGCACTGGTGCTGTGGTTGCGCACGCTGGGGGTGAAGATCGGCCGCGGTGTGTGGACGGACACGTACTGGCTGCCCGAGCCCGACCTCGTGACCTTGGGGGACGGTGTCACCGTCAACCGCGGTTGTGTGGTCCAGACGCATCTGTTCCATGATCGGGTGATGAGCATCGACACCGTCACCCTCCACGAGGGGGCGACCCTGGGCCCGCACAGCGTGATCCTCCCGGCCGCGAGCATCGGCGCGCACGCCACCGTGGGACCCGCCTCCCTCGTGATGCGCGGGGAGGACGTGCCCGTGGGCAGCCGCTGGAGCGGCAACCCGATCGGCCCCTGGCGCGCCGTGAAAGTCCGCGACTACCAGGCTCCCCGCCGATGAGCGAGCTGATCCCCGACGGACCTCGCGCCGCGGTCGAGGACCTCGTCTCCGGCGCCGCCGACCTCGCGCGCCGGACGGTCGATCCGATCCCCGCCGCGGATCCGTACACCCCGCACAGCGGCAGCAGCGTCTACGCCGTGGACCACTACGAGCTGGACCTGGACTACACGGTGTCCCGCAACCGCCTCAAGGGCACCGCCACGCTGCACGGCCACGCCCTGCAGGACACGACGTCGCTCGCCGTGGACCTCGGGAGCAACCTGCGGGTCTCCTCGGTGCGCTCCGGCGGGAAGCTCCGCCATGCGCACGTCGGATCCACGCTCGACGTGCAGCTGCCCGCGCCGCTGGCCGCCGGGGACCAGTTCACCCTGGAGATCGACTACGCGGGGAGCCCGCGCCCGCGCCGGAGTCGCTGGGGGACGATCGGCTGGGAGGAGCTGACCGATGGGGTGATCGTCGCGTCCCAGCCCACCGGGGCGCCGTCGTGGTTCCCCTGCAACGACCGGCCCTCCGACAAGGCGACCTACGCGATCACGGTGGCCACCGACCCCGGGTACACGGTCATCAGCGGCGCGCCGTCGCGACGGACCCGCCGCAAGGGCCGTGCCTGCTGGAGCTTCGCGCTGGACCGACCCACTGCCAGCTACCTCGTGAGCGTGCAGCTGGGGCGGTACCACCACGAGGACCGCCCGATGGGTTCGACGACGGGACGGCTGTACTTCCCGGGGGTGCACGGCCGACGGGTGCGGCACGACCTCGCCGAGCTGGGCGACATGATCACCCTCTTCGAGCGGCTGTTCGGCCCCTATCCCTTCGACGGCTACTCCGTGGTGGTCTGCGACGACGAGCTCGAGATCCCCGTCGAGGCACAGGCCATGGGCATCTTCGGCACCAACCACACCGACGGCCACCACGGCAGCGAGCGGCTGATCGCCCATGAGCTGGCGCATCAGTGGTTCGGCAACAGCGTGGGCCTGGCCCGCTGGCAGGACATCTGGCTCAACGAGGGCTTCGCCTGCTACGCCGAGTGGCTGTGGTCCGAGGGCTCCGGCGGCCCCAGCGTGCAGGCGCTCGTCGAGAAGCACCACGCGGGCCTGGCCGCCGCGCGCCAGGACCTCGTGATCGGGGATCCGGGACCGGCCGACATGTTCGACGACCGCGTCTACAAGCGCGGCGCGATCACCCTGCACGCGCTGCGGCTGCGGGTGGGTGACGAGGCGTTCTTCCGTCTCCTGCACACCTGGACGCAGCGTTTCGGCGGTCGCAGCGTGCGCACCGCGGACTTCACGGCGCTGGTCCGCGAGGTCACCGGCTGGGACGTCGCGGAGCTGTTCACCCAGTGGCTGGATCGGACGGCGCTGCCGCCGGTCCCGCACCCGGGAGTGCCGGCACCGCGAGGCTGACCACGTGCCCGGGGACCGCAGAGGTGGTGGCCACGTGCCAGCGGGCCGGGCTGTCGAGGACCGTGGCGAGATGCGGTGCGGGGGAGCGCCGGGCGCCGCCATCCACCCGGGGGCCTGCAGGCGCGATGTCCACCTGGTCCGGCGGGACCCGCAGCCCTCGACCATCGGCCTTGAGGACCGCCTCGATCCGCGTCCATCCTGCGAGGTCGGGCGCCGGATGCGGGGCGAACAGCGGCGCGAGGCGGTCGGCCAGGGTGGCGTCCGCGTCCTGGTCGAGCCGTTCGACGTCCACGCCGATGCCGCCGAGCGGCGCGGTGCGGTCCGCGCGCAGGGCCACCACCACGAGGTCTGCGGCGTAGGAGACGCTGACGGTGAAGGGCGGCTCCGCGCGGACCGCGCCGTGGACGCCGCCGCAGTGGATGCAGGGGCTGCTGAGCGTCAGGGTGGCACCGGGCAGGACGGATGCGGCGAGGTCGGCTAGGAGCAGGCGCCCTGCGGCGAAGCGCGCCGCGCGGCCCGGGGGGAGGGCGCGCCAGCGGGTGAGGGTCTCGGGACCCAGGGCCGCGATGCGGGCGGTCAGGGCGGGGTCCTGGGCGTCGTCCGTGCCGGGATGGACGGAGCCCCAGTCCAGGTGGGTGCCCAGCAGACGGGCCGTCCGGGCATCGGGGACCCCGGGCTCGGAGACGGCGGAAAGTGGGTCCGGGGATGTCATCGGGCCATCCTGGGTGGTCGCGTTGCGTCGCGCGCACGTGATGCCGGGTCCCACCGACGCGTGCATAGAGGCGTCCGCGACGGCAGCATCATCGGACGGGAGGAGGTCCGACGGGGCACGCCGCGCCGGCGGTCATCGTCCCTCGCGCCGTCCCGAGGTCCCTCCTTCTGCTGCCGCGTGCGCTGATCCGTGACGGGCCGGTCCCCGCGGGTTCCGACCATGACGACGATCGGAGGACTCGCGGGAGGGTGTGTGTTCGTTGCGCGCGAGCAACGGTCGGACGGCACGAGCTCAGGCTAGCTGTATGAGGTCATGACGTTGTCGACACGTTCGTGGACTCGGGTGGCCGGGGGCTGATCGGCGCAGGCGGTGTGCGGCCGATGATAGTTGTAGTGGTGGACCCAGATGTTGATCGCTTCGCGCCGTTCGTCTTCGGAGTAGAAGGCGTGGGCGTAGAGGCATTCCTCGGAGAGGATCCGCTGGTAGCGCTCGACTTTTCCGTTGTGTCGGGGCGTGTAGGGCCGAGTCCTTTGATGCCGCGACGCGTGCGCGGTCACAGTGCGAACGAAGGTCTTCGCGCGGTAGTTGGAGCCGTTGTCGGTGACCACCCGGACCAGGCGAGTGATGCCGTGAGCGGCGAAGAAGGCCCTGGCCCGGGCGAAGAAGGCGATGGTGGTTGCCGCGGTCTCGTTCTCCAGGGCTTCGGTGTAGGCGAGGCGGGAGTAGCCGTCGATCGCGGAGTGCAGGTAGGTGTAGCCCACGCGCTGGTGACGTGTTCGGGTGCTGCCTCGGCCGTGGAGTCGCCAGCCGCCACCGGCGGGGATCTGGCCGACCTTCTTTACGTCCAGGTGGAGCATGTGGCCCGGGAAACGGGCGATGATCTTCCCGCTGTGGCGGTTGTTCTCGCCGGTGGGGTCGAGGTCACGGCGGCGGGAGATCCCGAGGCGCTGCAGCCACCTGCCGATGGTGCGGACGCAGTAGTGGTGGCCGCGGCTGGCGAGCTCGAGAGCGATGCGGCGGGCGGACCATTTGCGGTCTCGTCGCCAGGCGTCGATGAGCTCGAGGACGTCGATCGGCAGTCGCGAGGGCCGGCGAGCCGGAGCGCTGGTGCGGTCCTGGAGAGCTTCGATGCCGTCGTCGCGGTAGCGGTGCACCCACTTCGTCAGAGTCGAGCGGGCGATGCCGGCTTCGGCGGCGACGTGGGCGATGGGTCGGCCATCATCTTCGACACGTTGGACCAGGCGGAGTCTTCCGGCAGGGGTCAGCGGCGAATTACGGTGGGTCATGGAACGGGTCTCTTCCAGCAGATGAATGGCTTCAGCACCACCCATCGTGCCGGTCAGGGACCCGTTCCTTCATCCCCGATCCGTGACTGCAACGTCATGACCCGCAACACCTAGGGGAACCTTCCCGGTCTGACCTGCGGTGGGCCCCGTGGGGATCGAACCCACGACCCGCGGATTAAAAGTCCGATGCTCTACCGACTGAGCTAGAGGCCCCGACCCGCCGAGCGGGCCGTCCCATGCTACCGGCGCAGCCCCTCCCCCACGCACCAGACCACCACCAGGTCAGCACCTCCCTCACACCTAGACTCATCCCATGCCCGACCCTCTCGTCCTCGCCGCCGACGTCGAGGCCGAGCACGTCGAGAAGCGCTCCCGCTTCCACACCCGCTTGCACCGCGTGACCTCCCTCGATGACGTCGACCGTCACCTCCGCCAGGCCCGCCTCGACCACCCCGACGCCCGCCACCGCTGCACGGCCCTGGTCATCGGCGGCACGGACGACGCCCCGCCCGTGCACCGGTCCAGCGATGACGGCGAACCCTCCGGCACCGCGGGCGTCCCGATGCTGCAGTCCCTCCTGCACGCCCACCTCACCGACACCCTGGCCATCACCATCCGCTACTTCGGCGGGATCAAGCTCGGCGCGGGCGGCCTGGTCCGGGCGTACACCGCGAGCGTCGAGCGCGCCATCTCCGCAGCGACGCTCCTGCGCCGGGCCACCCTGGCGGTCGCCCGCATCGAGGTGGCCCTCGCCGACGCCGGTACCGCCGAGCACGCCGTCCGCACCTGGGCCGACGCCCACGACGCCACCGTCGAGCCCACGGAGTACGGCGCACGGGGCGCCGTCCTCACGGTGCTCGTCGACCCCGAGCTCGTCGACGCGCTGGCGTCCGACACCGCCCGCTGGTCCTCCGGCAGGGCGCACCTGGAGCGGGCAGGGACCACCACCGCGGACGTCCCCCTGCACGCCTGAGATCACCCGGCCCAGGCACGGTGAGATCCCCACCACCTCCCACGCACGAAACCCCCGCATCTCCGGTGAACGCCAGATGAACTCCCCCGACCCGAGGGATCCTTTCGTCCCCAGCAGGAGCATCCTGGTCGCCATGACCGGTGAGCTCGTCATCCTCCTCCTCCTCATCGTCACCGCGGTGGCGTTCGACTTCACCAACGGCTTCCACGACACCGGGAACGCCATGGCCACGTCGATCGCCACGGGTGCCCTCAAGCCCAAGACCGCGGTGGCGCTGTCCGCGGCCCTCAACCTCGTCGGCGGTTTCCTCTCCGTCGAGGTCGCCGTCACCGTCACCACAGCGGTGCTCAAGATCCAGAACTCCGACACCGGGGCGCTGATACCCGGCCTCGACGCGGAGACGGCGATGTTCATCATCTTCGCCGGCCTCGTCGGCGGCATCCTCTGGAACCTCGCGACCTGGCTGTTCGGCCTGCCGTCCTCCTCCTCCCACGCCCTGTTCGGCGGCCTCTTGGGCGCCGGCCTCGCGGCACTCGGGGTCTCCGGGATCAACTGGGACGGCCTGGCCTCCAAGGTCGTCATCCCCGCCCTGCTGTCCCCCTTCATCGCCTGCCTCATCGCGGCGATCGGCGTGTGGCTGGTGTTCCGCGTCACCCGCAACGTCCGCGAGGCCCGCCGCGAGCGCGGCTTCCGGTACGGGCAGATCGCCACGGCCTCCCTCGTGTCCCTGGCCCACGGCACCGGCGACGCGCAGAAGACCATGGGCGTCATCGCCCTGGGCCTCATCGCCCACGGCTCCCTCTCCGACCAGCAGATCCTCGACGACGGCCTGCCCGTGTGGATCATCGTCCTGTGCGCCGGCGCGATCGCGCTGGGCACCTACCTGGGCGGCTGGCGGATCATCCGCACCCTGGGCAAGGGCCTCGTGGAGCTCGACTCCCCGCAGGGCATGGCCGCCGAGGCCTCCTCGGCCGCGATCATCCTCACCTCGAGCCACCTGGGCATGGCCCTGTCGACCACCCACGTGGCCACCGGCTCCATCATCGGCTCCGGTGTGGGCCGCCCCGGCGCCAAGGTGCGTTGGGGCGTGGCCGGGCGCATGGTCGTGGGCTGGCTGCTGACGCTGCCTGCCGCCGCGATCGTCGGCGCCATCACCTACGTCATCGGCCATCTCGTCGGCGGCGTCGGCGGGGCCCTGCTGGTCTTCGCGCTGCTGCTCGCGGCCGGCGGGTTCATCTACTACCGGTCCCAGCAGCAGAAGGTGGACCACAACAACGTCAACGCCGACTGGGACGGGGAGCAGGCCGAAGGGTCCGCTCACGTCGAGGTCGCGACCTCGAAGGGCGCCTGATCATGAGCATCGACTTCGCCTCCATCGCATCCAGCACCCTCAGCGTCGTCGTCGTCGGGGTCCTGCTCGGCGCAGGTCTGCCGCTGCTGTTCTCCCTCGGGATCGTCCTGCAGGACAAGGGCGCCGGCGGCGAGCACCGCGACGGCACCATCACCGCGCCCAACCCCGCGGCCCGCTTCGGCGCCTGGGCGATCTTCGTGGCCGTCGGCCTCATCGTGCTCTACGGTCTGCTGTTCCTGACCCACAAGAGCATCGACCACTACCTCGGGATCACCCTCCCCTTCTGACCCTCCTCCCCGGACGGAACCTCATGCCCAGCCCCCTGACCCGCGTCCTCGACTGGTTGCGCGCCGGCTACCCCGATGGGGTCCCCGCCACCGACGTCGTCCCGCTCCTGGCCCTGCTCACCCGCACCCTGCGCCCCGAGGAGGTCGAGCAGATCGCGTCCACCGTGATCCGCGAGAACCCTGATGGGGACTTCGGTCCGGCCGATGTCCGGGGCGTCATCGAACGCCTCAAGGACGATGCCGTGACGTCCGCCGACGTCCGCAAGGTCGCCGCACGGCTCGCATCGGTGGGGTGGCCGCTCAGCGACACCCCGGACCCCACCACCCCGGAGCAGCCCGCCCCGGCGGCGGACCTCCCCGCGTCGCCGGCCGGCACCGCCCCGAATGCCCCCGGCGCCGTGCCGGCCCCGAGTCCCGCTGGCTCCGTTCCCGCCCCCGACGGCCTGGCCCAGCGCATCCTCGCCTGGCTCACCGCCGGCTACCCCGAGGGCATCCCCCCGACGGACCGGGTGCCGCTCATGGCGCTCCTGGAGCGACGCCTCACCGATGCCGAGGTCGCCGAGATCGCCGAGCGCCTCGTGGGCAACGCCCACGGCGACGGCATCCAGCGGGCCGACGCCGGAAGCCTCATCACCCGCTACACGGACGAGCTGCCCAGCGACACCGATCTCTCACGGGTCGCATCCGAGCTCGCCGCCAAGGGCTGGCCGCTGCTGCCGCAGCGCTGATCCTCCGGGCGGGGCCTCGGTGCCCCGCCCATGGCCCCCGCGCACCCCTCTGGTGCGACCCAGGGCACCGAGCCGAGGCGCCACGCCGTGGGTGGGCCGGGGCGCGTCCCCGACAGGTCTGGCCGGTCCCTGCGCGAGAGCGCTCCTGTGACCCACAGGATCAGGCCCACCAGGGCGACCAGCAGACCGGCCCCGATGCCGATCACGAGCACCACGATCCCGAGGATCGCCGCGATCCAGGCGCCGATCGAACGGGGCTCGGCGGCCACCAGGTCGTCGGCATCGACGCAGCTCACGGTGTAGCGGCCGGCCTGCGGGGCGGTGAACTCGGCGAAGGCGACCCAGTCGGGCAGGGAGGACGGCGCGGCCCAGGTGTCGATGGGCACATACTGGCCGTCCCGCGTGACGGAGCAATCCGGGGAGAGCCGTCCGGCGCTCTTGTACAGCCGCACGGTCTGCTCGGCCCCGAGCGTCAGCTCGACGCTGTCGCGGAAGTGGATGCCGTCCCCGTCGACGTCGGTGATGCTCTCGACGCCGCACACGGTGAGGATCGCACCCAGGGCACCGGAGACCAGGACGATCACCGCGCCCACGGCTGCGGTGATCCAGCCGGATCTGCGAGTCCGGCGCCTCGCACCCGTGCCGGGACGGTCATCGCCGCTCCCCCGCTCCCTCCGGTCTCAGAACCCTGGGGTCCGCTTGGCCTGGCTGCGGCCGATCAGCAGCAGGATCACGCCGACGACGAGGAGCAGCAGGCCAAGGCCGCCGACGAACACGCCGATCAGGATCCCGCCGACCGCGGAGAAGATCCCCCCGATGGACAGGGGCTCGGCGGCGAGGACCTCGGTCTCGTCGCTGCAGGTGATCGTGTAGGTGCCGGCCCTGGTCGCGGTGAACATGTCGAAGGACCGCCAGCCGTTGATCGTGCTGGACTGCGAGGGGCCGCCGACGGGCTCGTCACCGTTCTCGTCGGTCACCTCGCACAGCGGCGCCACGTCGTTGCGGTGCACGTACAGCTGCACCTGCTGCCCCGTCTCGAGGGTGAGCTCCGTGCTGCCGGTGAACCGGGTGCCGTCCTCGACGACCCCCGTGACCTGGCTGAATCCGACGACGGACAGGATCGTGCCCGCCGCGATCCCCAGGACCAGGATGATCCCTCCGACGATGGTCAGGATCCTGCCCGCTCGGATCAGCCCGGATCCCGGTGCTCGCATCGGCGTCGTCATCGTGTCCCCCTGGATCGTGGTGGCCCGTGCGCGGGCCAGGATCGTGATGGCCCGGTCGTGGGCCGCACGTCTCGGCACGTGACGCGCGCGCCACGTCGCCGACCCCGAGTCTACGGACGGCCCCCGACGGACGCACGGCACCGGTCCCGAACGCGACGGCACGCCGCCACCCCGAGGGGGGTGACGGCGTGCCGCACGGTGGGACGAGGCCCGATCAGGCCTTGTTCTTGGTCACCGCTCCGTAGATCACCATGACGATGATCGCGCCGACGACCGACAGGACGATCGTCCAGATGCTCCACGGATCCGAGAAGACGCCGGAGACGCCCTTGGACCCGAAGAGACCGCCGATGAAGCCGCCGACGAGGGCGCCGATGACGCCCAGGACGATGGTCGAACCCAGACCCATCGCCTGCTTGCCCGGCATGATCGCTCGGGCGATGAGGCCGATGACGGCCCCGATGATCAGCCACGAGATCAGTGCTCCGATGAAGCCCATTGCACTCACTCCTGTTCACGTTCGTGACGGCGCATCTCGCCGCCTATGCCCCCGGTCTATCACCGATTCGTGGGCGGAGATACACGCTCGGGGCTTTCAGGGCACTGTCAGGCGTAGGACGGGCTCCGCCCAGACCGACCGCGTGGTCGAGCGTGAGGGACCGGGCACATTGCTCGCATCGCACCATCCGGCCCGACGGTGGGGTCGCTCGGGCCTGCATGGGCACCGCTTCGACCGTCGCACCCAGGGCACGCCTCCCAGGTCCCGCGCGGCATCAGGGGGCTGTCAGCCGCCCGCGGTCGGGCCCACGGCCTTGCGCCGACCCACCAGGCCCAGGGTCAGCCCCAACACCACGAGGAGCACGCCGCATGCCGCGAACACGATGCTCAGCACGATCACCATCCACGAGAGCGCCACGAACGCAGGCGTGAGCGGCGAGGCGATCAGCATGGAATCACCGTCCCCACAGCTCATCGAGTAGGTGCCCGCGTGCTGGGCGGTGAAGGAGAACTCCAGGCTCCAGTCACCCACCGTCACACCGGAGGCGTGCACGACATCCACATCCTGGCCCTGGGGGTCGACGATGTCGCAGATCGCCATGGACCCGCTCTCGGGACGGTACAAGCCCACCGCCTGTCCTCCCGCGAGGTCGAACTGCGTGGACGTCGTGAACGGAACCCCCTCGGATTCCACCACCGCCATCTTCGCGTGGAGGTCGACCGCCCGGTGCGTCCCGATGGCCGCGCTCGGCACGAAGACCACGAGGCCGAGGATCAGCAGAACCTTCCCGGCGCGGCGCAAGGACCATCCCGGCGCGGTCGCGGCGCGATGGCGCTTGGTGCCGGAGGGATCGTGCTGGGTGTTCACGAGGCGGGCTCCGGAGGATCGTGGCGGACGGGGATCTGATCGTCACGACGATAGGTGATGGGCCCACAGGTCGCCAGTGGTGCGGCCTCCGCCTCAGGCCCCTGCCTGCGCAGGTTCACCCATGGCGGGACATCACCGCGTGACCGACCGGCGGCCTCCTCCCGCACCCGGCCGGTCCGCGATACAGGAGCATCGTCCCGTTCCCGCGGCAGGCGGGTTCAGAAGTCCCAGTCGTCGTCCTCGGTCTCGACGGCCTTGCCCATGACGTAGCTGGAGCCGCTGCCGGAGAAGAAGTCGTGGTTCTCGTCGGCGTTCGGGGACAGCGCCGCGAGGATCGCCGGGTTCACCTCGGTGGCGTCGGCCGGGAACATGCCCTCGTAGCCCAGGTTCATGAGCGCCTTGTTGGCGTTGTACCGCAGGAACGCCTTGACGTCCTCGGTCCAGCCCACCGGGTCGTAGAGATCCTCGGTGTACTCCTCCTCGTTGTCGTACAGGTCCAGCAGCAGCGAGAACGTGTAGTCCTTGAGCTCCTGGCGACGCTCCGGGGAGGCCTTCTCCATGGCCTTCTGGAACTTGTAGCCGATGTAATAGCCGTGCACGGCCTCGTCGCGGATGATCAGGCGGATCACGTCGGCGGTGTTGGTCAGCTCGCCGTGGCTGGACCAGTACATCGGCAGGTAGAAGCCGGAGTAGAACAGGAAGGACTCCAGCAGCGTCGAGGCGACCTTGCGCTTCTCCGGGTCGTCCCCCTGGTAGTAGCCCATGACGATCTGGGCCTTCTTCTGCAGCGGCCCGTTGTGCTCGCTCCAGCGGAACGCCTCGTCGATCTGCTTGGTCGAGCACAGCGTCGAGAAGATCGAGGAGTAGGACTTCGCGTGCACGCTCTCCATGAACGCGATGTTCGTGTAGACGGCCTCCTCGTGCGGGGTGATCGCATCGGGGATCAGCGACACGGCTCCCACGGTGCCCTGCACGGTGTCCAGCAGCGTCAGGCCCGTGAACACGCGCATGGTCAGCGTCTGCTCGAGCTCGGTGAGCCGGCCCCAGGAGGGGATGTCGTTGGACACCGGGACCTTCTCGGGGAGCCAGAAGTTGCCGGTCAGGCGATCCCAGACCTCGTCGTCCTTGGGGTCGATGAGCCGGTTCCAGTTGATGGCCTGGACCGAGTGCTTTAGGTGGTCGGAGTTCACCGGGGCCTCACGTTTCGCTGGGAGCTGCACAGGGACGGGCCGGGACCAAGGGGCGGGCGAGCCGGCTGAAGGGCTCTGCCGGTCCGCGGCGCGGGGTCCAGTCTAGGGCCGCGCCGCGCTGCGATCGGGGGACCTCGTGCGCGACGGGGCGTCGGACACCTCACGGTCACCGGCACCGGCTCGGGCAGCCGCGGGCGCACGGGCGAGGACCCGCCGGAGCGATGGGGAGTCGTCCCCATCGACGCAGATCGGATGGATTCCTAGAGTCTCGGGCATCAGCCATCGCACAGGGGAGACGAGCATGCCGGACAACCTCGAACACCTCGACCTCACGCCACGCGTGCAGTCGCTGCCAGGGCCCGCGCGGATCGTCCGCATCTCCGCGGCATCGTGGGAATGGCTCAGTCACAGCTGCGGGCCGGATGGGACACCGGCCCCGGCAGAGCAGCCGGCGCTCGATGATCTCGTGGTCGCCGGGATCCTCGACGACGACGGCATCGACGAGCAGTGGGCCGCGTCGATCGCCTCGGCCCTGCGGACCCCGGTGAGCATCGCCCTGGTGTGCGTCGACGGGGACGACGCCTGGATCACGACGCTGTACGTCGCCGGTCGGCGTCTCGTGATCCTCGACCGCGTCCGGGAGGCGTCCGCGAGCGCGGACAGGATGCACCTGGGTCGGGCCAGCAGCGCGGTCACTCTCGCGGTCACCGACATCGCCTGGTTCAGTGCCACGGTCGAAGCGCTCGTGCCGCGGCGTCGGGCATTCCTCACTCCGGGGCGTGAGCCCGCAGGCGCTCCCCCGGCTGCCTTCGATCCGGCCGCGCTGCTCGACGCACCGGCCGTCGCCGAGGTGCAGGCCCTCGTCACGAGCGCCGCCCTGCCCGAGATGCCCGAGGTCCGTGATCACAGCTGGTACGCGCTCGGTGCCGACGGCGACGTGCTGGCGGAGCTCTGCCGCACCGACGGGACGGTCACCTTGGAACCGGCCTTCGCCGGCGCGTTCTCCACGGTGCTCAAGACCGACCTCGTCACCGCGATCCGCCAGACCGAGAAGGCTCTGGCCGGGCAGGAGCGTGCGGCATGAGCGGCTTCCTGGGGATGGACACGGACGCGGCGCGTGGTCACGCGGACCAGCTCGTGGCCGCCTCCGGCCGCCTGGGCGATCTCCTGGACGACCTGGACGCGACCGTCGGGGCCGTCGACTGGCAGGGACCGGATGCGGACAGCTTCCGTGAGCACTGGGGCAGCACCCGCCAGACGGCCGTGCCCCTCGGTGACGAGCTGCGTGCCGCCGCACAGGCGCTCGGTGCCCAGGCCGACGAGCAGGATCAGGTCTCCTCCGGGGACGACGACGGTGGGGGCGGCTTCCTCGACTGGCTCGGGGACGTCGGCAGCGGGTTCCTCGACTGGCTGGGCGACGTCGGAAGCACGGTCATCGACGCCATCGGCGATGGCCTGTCATGGATCGGCGACCGGGCGGGCGAGTTCTGGAACGGCTTCGTCGACTACCTCGGCACGGCGTGGGGCAACATCCAGGAGCTGTGGAGATCTGCCTCGGGACTGGTCTGGAACACGCTCGAGGCAATCGTCACCGGTGATTGGCCGCGCCTGATCTCGACCCTGGCCGGGGTCGTGGACGTCGCCGCCGATGTCGTCAACACGGCGTTCCACCTGCTCACCGGGTACGACCTGCACCTCTTCGACGACGGGACCGGCTACGCCGACCACCCCGTCCCCGTGGCCGACGGCGACGGAAGGTTCGGGGCGCCGGCGAATCTCGCGGAGATCATGGACAACTCCGTCGCCTCCTACGGCCCCAAGGACACCGGCGAGATCTCGATGTCCGTCGTGGGCGGCGACCCGCCCACGGGCGTCATCGTGAACATCCCCGGGACCGAGCCCTGGTCTCCGTTCGCCGGGGACAACCCGCTGGACCTCTCCGGGAACGTCGCCCAGGCAGGTCCGAACGGATGGTCGGCGGGCTCGCAGGCCACGGGGGACGCGATCCGCCAGCTGTATGCCGACAACAACATCCCTCCCGGCACCCCGCTGATGCTCAACGGACACTCCCAGGGCGGCATGGTCGCCACGAGCCTGGCGGCCAACCCCGATTTCATGTCGGAGTTCAACGTCACCAACGTGATGACGTTCGGGTCGCCCGTGGACAACTATGCCGTTCCCTCCGACGTGCACGTGATCAACATCCAGCACGCCGCGGACCTCGTTCCGCGACTGGATGCCGAGGGTCAGGGCCTGCAGCTCGTGCCGGGACTGGATCCGTCGGGCATCCGGGAGGGGCTCGCCAACCACAACTTCGGCTCCGGCAACACCACCACCGTGACGCTCCCCAACCGTGGTCCCATCTGGGATCTCGGGGCCAATCACGACGGCGGCGGATACGTGCAGAGCGTGTCGGACCAGCTCGCGATCCCGACGTCCCAGCTTGCCGAGCTCCAGCGGGACCCGAGCCTGATCCCGTTCCTCACCTCGGACGACACCCAGGTGCAGCACTACACTGCGGAGCTGCACCGGGAGAACTGACGGAGGCATCCATGCCGACATCGCCGTGGGGCCGGATGCGTCCCCCTCGACGCCGCATCGTGACAGGAGGAGTGGCCATGGGCCTTCTCAGCGCTCTGCTGGCCGGCTGCCTGCCCTCGTCGCGTCGGATCGACACCGACGACGCCGCGGCGCGGCTCACCTCGGCCGTCCGGGCCGTGCCGGGCGTCTCGGGCGGTGAGATCCTCGTCGAGGACAACCGCCAGACCGGTCGGACGATCCGGGGCCGTCTCCTCGTGGACGCCACCGACGCGGACGGCGTGGCCGAGATCTTCCGGGACGGTGCCCGGGCTCTGGTGGGGGCGTGGGACGAGCTCGAGGTCGAGCACAGCTTCACGGTGCGGGTCGAGGCGCTCGCGGACCCGGACCGCAGCATCGCCCTGAACACCCCCCAGCTCCTGGGCCGCGACCGCCTGGACACCGTCACCATCGACGAGCTCCGCGCAGAGCTCTGACCGCTCCCGGTCAGAACCGCAGCAGCACCTTGGAGCTCACCTGCGCGTCGGCGGCGCGGGCGAAGGCCGCCAGGGCGTCCTCGGCGGGGAACTCGTCGGTGAGCACGGGCGCCACGGCCAGGGAGCCGTCGGCGATCGCGGCGATCACGGAGTCGATCTCGGCGTCGAAGCGGAACGAGCCCACCAGGGTCAGCTCCCGGGTGATCGCGGTGGCGATCTCCACGGGCACCTCCCCGGCGCGCTGCAGCCCGAGCATGACCACCGTGCCGCCGCGGCGGGCGGCCGCGATCGCGGTGGCCAGGCCCGGCACGGAGCCGGAGGCCTCGATGACCACCTCGGGCGCCCAGGCGGTGACCCCCTCGGCGTCCCGGGCATCGAACACGGTGCTCGCCCCCAGCTCGCGGGCCCGCGCCAGCGGTGCCTCGGCGAGGTCGGACACGGCGACCTCCGCCGCGCCGTGGTGGACCAGCACCGCGGCGGCGAGCAGGCCGATGGGGCCGGCCCCGATGACCAGCGCCCGCACTCCGCGCACGTTCCCGGCGCGCTCGACGCCGTGCCAGGCGACGGAGGCGGGCTCCACGGCCGCGGCCAGGCGCAGCTCCAGCCCGGCGGGCAGGGGTCGCAGCATGCGGGCGGGCAGGGCCGTGCGCCGTGCGAACGCGCCCTGGGTGTGCGGGGTGCGGGCGGCCGAGCCCAGGTAGGTGCCCGCCGGGGAGAGGTTGCGGCGCTCGTGGGGCCACGGGGTCACCCCGTCGTCGATCACGGTGGCGGGGTGGACGGCCACGGGGGTCCCGGCGGCGGGGCCGGTGCCGTCGGCGGCCGCCGCGAGGACGGTGCCCACGACCTCGTGGCCCAGCACCATGGGTTCCCGCAGGATCGACTGACCGGCCGCGCCGTGCGTCCAGTAGTGCAGGTCCGAGCCGCAGATGCCGCCGTAGGCGATCGCGACGACGGCCTCGTCGGGAGCGGGCTCGGGCTCGGGGACCTGCTCGACGCGGAGGTCATCGGCGGCGTGGGCGATGACGGCGAGGTTCGGGAGGTCGGCGTCCGAGGGTGCGGGTACGGACGTGCCGGGACGGGTCTGTCGGGGGGTGCTCACGGGGCTGCTCCTGGGATGGACGGCGGTGTCGGGCAGGGTCGGGAGGTCGCGTCGGGGGACGCCGGGCGCGGTCCGGATGCGGTCAGGGCCCCGGCGCCGGGCTCAGACCACGGCGGTCATGCCGCCGTCGACGTACAGCGTCTGCCCGGTCACGAAGGCGCTCGCGTCCGAGCACAGGAAGACCAGCGGCCCCACGAGCTCCTCGACGCGGCCCCAGCGGCCGGCGGGCGTCCGCCCGGCCACCCAGGCCGAGAAGTCCTCGTCGTCCACGAGGGCCTGCGTGAGCTCGGTCGCGAAGTACCCCGGGGCCAGGGTGTTGATCTGCACGCCGCGCGGCGAGAGGTCCGCGGCGAGGCCCTGGGTGAGCATCACGACGCCGCCCTTCGTCGCCCCGTAGGGGGCGATCGACGGCCGCGCGAGGCTCGACTGCACCGAGCCGATCTGCACGATCTTCCCGCTGCCGCGCGCGGCCATGCCCCCGGCCACGCGGCGCGCGCAGTGGAAGGGACCGGAGAGGTTCGTGGCCAGCAGGTCGTCCCAATCGGCCTCGGAGAACTCTGCGATCGGGGCGCGGCGCTGGATGCCCGCGTTGTTGACGAGGATGTCGAGGGGCCCGCCGAGCTCCGCCTCGACCGCGGTGAACCCGGCGTCCACGGACTCCGCGTCGGTCACGTCGAAGGCCGCCGCGAGCGCTCCCCCGCCACCGCGCGTCGAGAGCTCCCCAGCGACGGCCTCCGCGGCGGACAGGTCCCGGCCGTGGACCACCACGCGGGCTCCGGCCCGGGCCAGCCCCGCGGCGAGCGCGCGACCGATCCCCCGGGTCGAGCCGGTCACGAGCGCCGTGCGGCCGGCGAGGTCGAACAGGGAGCCTCCGCCGTGCGCGGACGTCAGGGGGACGGTCGCCTCCGGGGCCGTCGCGCCTGGGCCGGTCCCGACGACGGGGCCGTCCGCGGGCACGGCGTCGTGGGCGGGGGTGCGCGATGCGCTCGGCATGGTCAGGACCTCAGCTTCTGGGCGATGGAGGGTGAGATGTCGGCGAGCCCCGGGTCGGTGAGCGCCGAATGCTCCTCGGTGGTGGACAGGCGGATCGCGTCCTCGACGCGCAGCAGGTTGCGCTCGCGGGTCTCGGGCACGAGGAACGTCGCGGCGGTGGTGATCGCGGCCAGCACCGTCATGTAGATCGCCAGCACGATCCAGTTGCCGTCGGTCCATCCCAGCAGCGCCGCACCGAGCACCCCGGCGAGACCGCCCGCGAGCACGGCGGAGATCTCGCGGGACATGGCGACCCCGAGGTAGCGGTGCTTGTTGCCGAACAGCTCCGGGAGCATCGCGCACTGGGGGCCGAGCATCGAGTTGACGGCGACACCGATCCCGACGGCCACGACGATGATCGCCACGGTCGCATTGCCGAGCGAGAGCAGGTACCAGGCGGGGAAGCTGTACAGGAGCATGAACACGGCCCTGAAGCGGAACACCGGCACCCGGCCCCAGCGGTCCGAGAGCGCACCGGTGAGCGGCACCGAGAAGATCCCGATCAGGCTGCCCAGGGTCACGCCCCAGGTCGCGACGCCCTTGTCGAGGCCGATCGCGGCGCTGGTGACGAACGCCAGCGCGACCGACTGGAACATGTAGGAGCCGCCGTTCTCGGCCATCCGCAGGCCGATGCCCACGACGACCCCGGCGCGCCCGCGGGTGAAGATCTCCTTGACCGCGTGGTCGTGGACCTGCTCGTGCTTCTCGAGCTCGACGAAGGTGGGGGTCTCGCGCAGCCGGGCGCGGATCCACAGGGCGATGAGGATCAGCACGAAGGAGGCCAGGAACGGCAGGCGCCAGCCCCAGGAGAGGAAGGCGTCCTCGGGCATGAGGTTCAGCAGGAAGAACACCACGGCCGCCAGCAGCGTGCCGGCCTGGATCCCGATGAACGGGAGCGCGGAGAAGAATCCGCGGCGGCGCACCGGTGCGTACTCGGCCATGAGGACCGTGGCGCCGGCCTGCTCGGCCCCGGCGCCGAAGCCCTGGGCCAGGCGCAGGAGCACCAGCAGGATCGGAGCCAGGACGCCCGCCTGCTTGTAGGTGGGCAGCACGCCGATCAGGGTCGAGGCGCCGCCCATGAGCACGATCGTGGCGATGAGGACGCCCTTGCGGCCGATCCGGTCCCCCATCGTCCCGAAGAACAGGCCGCCGAAGGGCCGGGCGGCGAAGCCCACGCCGTAGATGCCGAACGCGGCGATCAGCGCGATCGCGGGGTTGGACTGGTCGAAGAACAGGCGGTTGAACACGAGCGCGGTCATCAGCCCGTACATCGCGAAGTCGAAGTACTCCAGGGCGCTGCCGACGCTCGAGGACAGCGTCGCGCGGCGGAGGTTCGCGGCGTAGTCGTCGTCCGCGTTCGCGGGGTGGGGTGCTGTGCTCGTGCTCGGCACGGCGGACGGGTGGTTCTCGCTCATGGCATCTCCCTTGATGCAACGGTGGGTCGATCGGCCCGGCGAGCGCGGCTGCGCCGGATCCTGTGGCCGATCACCCGAGTATGTACCACGGGATGAACGCAGTGCAACACCTTGAACGCAATCGGTGCAGAGCGGTCCTGCGCAGGATGAGGAGGCGGGCGCGGTTGGCCCTGGCCGTGCGCGAGAACCGTCGGGGACCGCAGTCCGGGCCGATGACCGACGGGGACCGCGGTCCGGGCCGAGCATCGACGCGGATCGAGCCGGTCGCGCGGGCGCCGCTCGGATCGGCTGCCGCTCAGCGGGTGCGCGATTCCTGGACGACGCGCTCGAAGGGATTGGTGAGGCGACGGGTGGCCTCGAGCACCGCCGCGCCGATCCGGGCGACGGTCTCCTCGGGGACCTCGAGGCCGTCGTGCACCGGCAGCGCCACCCCGATCGCCATGAGCGGGTCCGAAGGGCGCCACGGCGCGAGCGGCGCCGCGACGCCGAGGATCCCCCGGAAGGACTCCCCGCGGTCCAGGGCGTAGCCGCGCGCGCGGGCTTCGGCGACCTTGGCGCGCACCTGCTCTGGGGTGCCGGCGCTCAGATCCGTGGTGGGCGTGAAGTCGGCCTCGCGGAGCACGGCCTCGACCTCCTCGTCCCCGAGGGCCGACAGGATGGCGCTGCCCGTCCCGGAGTGGATGAGCGGCAGGCGAGAGCCCAGGGGTGTGCCCAGACGGTTCTCGCGCCCCTCGTGGCGCGCGAGGTACAGGGCGTCCAGGCCGTCGCGCACGGCGATCTGCACCACCTCGTGCCGCAGCGCCGGGATCGACTCGACGACCGCGTAGAACTCGCGGACCTGGTTGAAGCCGGCCGTGAACGCCCCGCCGAGCTCGGCGGTGCGCAGGCCCAGCAGGTATCCGCCGTCGGCGCGCCGGATCATGCCGCCGTCCTCGAGCACGGCGCACACGTTGGAGGTCGAGGACTTCGCGGCGCCGAGCGCCCGCGCGAGCTCGGACAGGTTCAGCGGCCTGCCGCCGGCGTCCTGCAGGAAGGTCAGGACCCTCAGCGCGCGGGTGACGGCGGGCGCGAGGTCCTTGCCGGTGGGCTCGTCGGGGGCATCGCTCATCCCAGCAGTATCCCGGGTCCCTCGGGCGCGACCGGACCGGGGCGCCCCGGCACGCCGCGGCGCGGCCCGCGGCGGTGCGGCCCGCAGAGGGCGCTCAGTAGAACTCGACGGTGTCGACGACATGCCGGAGCTCCTCGCCGTCGCAGAAGCGGCGGAGATTCGCGATGAAGCGATCCACGATCCTCTCCTCCTCGCGGGCGTCGAGCGCGGCGGTGTGCGGGCTGAGGAGCACCTGCGGGTGGTCCCACAGCGGGTTCTCGGCCGCCAGCGGCTCGTGCGCCACCACGTCGAGGGCGGCGAAGCCGATCCGCCCGGCGTCGAGGGCCTCCAGCAGCGCGGACTCGTCGACCACGGTGCCGCGGCCGACGTTGACGAGGATCGTGCCGGGACGGCACGCCGCGAGGACCTCGGCGCCGATCAGCCCCTCGGTCGCGGCGGTGCCCGGGAGGGTCGCGACGATCGCGTCGGCGCGGGCGGCCGCCGCGGCGAGGTCCGCGATCGGGACCAGCTCGTCGACGCCGGGCACGGGCTCACCGGAGCGGGTGGTCCCCAGGACGCGCGCGCCCTGGGCGGAGAACGCGGTCGCACAGGCGGCGCCGATCCCGCCCAGGCCCACCACCAGCACGGTCATCGCATCCAGGTGCCGCATCTCCCAGCGCGCGGACCAGTCGTGCTCGCGCTGCTGGCGCAGCAGGCGCGGGAGGTCCTTGGCCCCGGCGAGCACCCCGAACAGCGCGAACTCCGCGAGGGGCCCGCCGTGGGCGCCGGCGCTCGTGGTGACGGTGAGCCGGGCCAGCTCCTGGGCATCGAGCCCGGCCGCACGCAGCTGGGAGCCGCCGCCGGCGGCCATGGTCATCACCCATGCCAGGCGGGGGTTCGCGCGCACGGTGCGGGCCAGCGCCGCGGGGTCGACGTCGGGGATCGAGAACAGCACGTCCGCCGAGTCGACCAGGGCGTCGTAGCGCCGCTGCTGCTCTGAGGTGCGAGCGAACGCCGGGTCCCCCTCCCAATCGGCCGGGAATCGGCGCGGGGCGACGAGGGTCGCATCGTGCACCACCTCGACGCGGGGCTCCGCCTCCGCGATCCGGCGGATCTGCTCCTCGGGCAGGTCGACCGCGATGACGACGCGGGGCCTGCGGGCCGGACCGGGCTCGGCGGCGGACGGGGAGTCGGGTGAGGGCCGGACCATGGGAGCTCCTTCGCTCGGAAGCCGCGCGGGGCGGCGGAGGACGCACCTATGCTACGAGAGATTCATGGTGTTGAACACGATTCGACATACTGACCGCGACTAGGGTGTGCTCATGGCACTCGACGACGCGTCCCTCCCTGGCAGCCCCATCCCCGCCTCCGCCCCGGGCGGCAGCCCCGCACGGGTCGGGGTGATCGGCCTGGGCGCGATGGGCGAGCCGATGGCCCGCCTGCTGCTCGCGGCCCACGGCGCGCTCACCCTCCACTCGCGATCCCGACGACCCGCGCTCGAGGACCTCGGCGCCGCCTGGGCGGCGACGCCGCGGGAGCTCGCCGAGGCGTCGGACGTGGTCCTCGTGATGCTGCCGGACCTCCCCCAGCTCACTCCGATGCTCGCGGGCCCCGACGGCCTGCTCGCGGCGGCGGGCGAGCGCCTCGTGATCGTCTCCTCGACGTCCTCGCCCGTCGACGTGCGCGACTTCGCCGCGCGCCTGGCCGAGGAGTCCGCCGGACGGGTGCGGATGGTCGACGCCCCCGTCTCGGGCGGCGAGGTCGGCGCCCAGCAGGGCACGCTCACCATCATGGCCGGGGGCGATCCCGACGACATCGCGCTCGCCGCCCGCGTGCTCACGCCGTGCGGCACCGTGCGGCGGATGGGGCCGCTCGGCGCCGGGTAGGTCACCAAGGCCTGCAACCAGATGATCGTCGGCGCCACGATGCTGGCCCTGGCCGATGCGACCGTGCTCGCCGAGCGTTCCGGGATCGCACCGCGGGACCTGTTCACGGCCATCGCGGGCGGCTACGCCGGATCGCGGCTCCTCGACGACAAGCGCGGGCGCCTCGAGGCCGACGACGTCACCCCCGGCGGGATCGCCGCCTACATGGCCAAGGACCTGCGCTTCGCCGACGAGGTCGCCACGGCGACCTCGACCCACGCGTCGCTGCTGCCCCGCCTGCGGGAGATGTACGAGGAGCTCGTCGCCCAGGGCCTCGGGCAGGACGATCTCGCGGTCGCCCGCCGCTTCGTGGCCGGGCGGTGAGCCGCGCGGCGACCCGCTCGACCACACGACGCACGTCCTCGGGGTTCTCGGCACCCGTCCCGGGAGGCGACCCGTCCTGTCCCTAGGATGGTGGCCACCGTGCCGACGCCAGCCCGAGGAGCCGACGTGACCGGAACCGCCCCCGCCCTGCCGCAGGACGCCGTGCCCCCGGGAGGTCCGGCGACGTCCGCCGGGCGTCCACCGCGGTCGCTGGCCCCCGACCTCGCCCGCGGCATGATGCTGCTGTTCATCGTGCTCGCCAACGTGTCGTGGCACCTCTACGACCGGCCCGTCTCGGGCATGAGCGTCCATCTCCTCGAGGGTTCGACCCTCGACAAGGTGCTGCAGTCGATCATGCTCATCGCGGTCGATGCCCGCAGCTACCCCATGTTCGCCTTCCTCTTCGGCTACGGCATGGTCCAGTTCATGCGCAGCCGCCAGGCACGGGGGGTCCCCGAGGTGGACGCCCGCCGCATGCTCCGGCGACGCCACTGGTGGATGCTGGCGCTGGGCTTCTGCCACGCCGCGCTCCTGTTCGCCGGCGACGTGCTGGGCGCCTACGCGATCGCCGGCCTGCTGCTGGTGTGGCTGTTCTTCCGCCGCACGGATCGCACCCTGAGGATCTGGGCCATCGTGATCGCGGCGCTGCTGCTGATCTCGACGGTGCTCTCGCTCTTCGGGGGCGTCATGATGACGCTCTTCGCACCGCCCGAGGTCTCGGGGGCGGACGCCTACGACATGGGCTTCGCACGCGAACTCACCGCGGGCGCCTCGCCGTACTGGGCCTCGGCCATCGGCCGCGTGATCGGCTGGCTGTTCATCACCCCGAGCCAGCTCATCGGCGGGGCGATCCCCCTGTGCATCCTGCTGGGCTGGCTCGCCGCCCGGCACCGCCTGCTCGAGGATCCGGGGCGCCACCGTCGCCTCGTGACGGGGCTCGCGGTCGGCGGGATCCTCGTGGGCTGGCTGGGCGGGGTGCCCGCCGCTCTCCTGAACCTCGGCGTGCTCCCGATCCCCTCCGGGGCGAGCTGGATCTTCTCGGGCCTGACCCCGACGACCGGCATCGCCGGCGGCATCGGCTACGCGATGGCCTTCGCGCTGCTGGCCGCCCGCTGGCAGGCGAGCCCGCCCGCCGCCGTCCGGGCGATCTCTGCCGTGGGGCAGCGGTCGCTGACCTTCTACCTGTTCCAGTCGGTGGTGCTGGCTCCGCTGCTCGGCGCCTGGGGCTTCGGGCTCGGGGCGCACCTGAGCACCGCCCAGGCCCTCGGGATCGCCGCGCTGGTGTGGCTGGTGTCGATCCCGCTGGCCGTGTGGCTGGACCGCAGCGGCCGCCGGGGGCCTGCCGAGGCGCTGCTGCGCCGCCTCACCTACGGGAAGATCGACCCGCTGACCCCGCGGAGCCGACCCCCGCGGGCCACGCCCGGGCCCGCCCCCGCAGGCGCCTGAGCGGCGGCGTCCCGGACGCACCATCCGCAGCCCACGCGCCGGGCACGATGCTCACGCACCGGACTCGGCACCCACGCGGCAGGCCCGATGCACTCGCACCGGGCCCGGCGCGAGTGGAACGCTCAGTGCTCCGAGGCCTTCTCCGCCCCGGCGCCCGTGAACGCCCGCACCTCCATCTCCGCGGCCTTGACCTCGTGGTCCGGCGACGGCTTGGTGACGAGGGTGCCGATGATGCCCAGCAGGAAACCCAGCGGGATCGACACGATGCCCGGGTTGGACAGCGGGAACAGCGCGAAGTCCAGGTCGGGGAACATCGCCTTGGGTCCGCCGGAGACGGCGGGCGAGAGCACGATGAGCAGCAGGCAGGACACGAGGCCGCCGATCATCGAGAACAGCGCTCCCCCGGTGTTGAACCGCTTCCAGAACAGCGAGAACAGGATCGTGGGGAGGTTGGCGCTCGCGGCGACCGCGAAGGCCAGCGCCACGAGGAACGCGACGTTCTGGCCCAGCGCCACGATCCCGCCGATGATCGCGAGAACGCCGATCCCCACCACGGTCCAGCGGGCGACCTTCACCTCGTCGTCCGGATCGACCTCCCCGTTCTTGATGACCGAGGCGTAGATATCGTGCGCGAAGGAGGTCGCCGCCGTGATCGCCAGGCCCGCGACCACCGCGAGGATCGTCGCGAAGGCGATCGCGGAGACGACGGCCATGAGCACCGGGCCGCCGATCTCGAGCGCGAGCAGCGGCGCCGCCGCGTTCTCCCCGCCCGGGGTGGTGGGCGCCTGGAGGATCTCGGGCCCCACCAGTGCCGCCGCGCCGTAGCCCAGCACCAGGGTCATGACGTAGAAGGAGCCGATGATCCAGATGGCCCAGACGACGCTGCGCCGCGCCTCCTTGCCGGTGGGCACGGTGTAGAAGCGCATCAGCACGTGCGGCAGGCCCGCCGTGCCCAGGACCAGCGCGAGCCCTAGGGAGAAGAAGTCCAGGGGGTTGGGGTACTTCAGCCCCGGCGCGAGGATCGCCTCGCCCTCCGGGGACTTCTCGACCGCGGCACCCAGCAGCGAGGACACGTTGAACCCGAACTTCGCGAGCACGATGATCGCGAGGATCCCGACGCCGATCACCAGCAGCACGGCCTTGATGATCTGCACCCAGGTGGTGCCCTTCATGCCGCCGACGATCACGTAGAGGATCATCAGGGCGCCGACGACGGCCACGGTGATGGCGGTGGGGAGCTTGCCCTCGAGGCCCAGCAGCAGCGCCACGAGACCGCCGGCGCCGGCCATCTGGGCGATGAGGTAGAAGAAGCACACCGCCAGGGTCGACAGCGAGGCGGCCATCCGCACGGGGCGCTGGCGCAGGCGGAAGCTCAGGACGTCGGCCATGGTGAACTTGCCGGTGTTGCGCAGGAGCTCGGCGACGAGCAGCAGCGCGACGAGCCACGCCACGAGGAAGCCGATCGAGTAGAGGAACCCGTCGTAGCCCGCGACGGCGATCGCGCCGCAGATCCCCAGGAAGCTCGCGGCGCTGAGGTAGTCGCCCGCGATCGCGATGCCGTTCTGGGGTCCGCTGAAGGACCTGCTGCCGGCGTAGAACTCATCGGCCCCGGCCTTGCGGCGCGAGACCCGGAAGACGATCACGAGGGTCACCACCACGAACAGCCCGAAGACGATCATGTTGATGACGGGGTTGATCTGGTCGATCATCGCGCCGCCCCCTGCTCCTCGTCGAGACCGGTGATCTCGCCGCGCTCCATCTCCTCGCGGAGCCGGGAGGCGCTGGGGTCGTATTTCTTGTCGGCCCAGGAGCGGTAGAGCATCGTGATGACGAAGGTCGTCACGACCTGGCCCAGACCCAGCAGCAGGCCCACGTTGACGTATCCGAACACCTTCACGGCGAACAGGCCGGGGGCCCAGCCCGCGAGGATCACGTAGACGATGTACCACAGGAGGAACAGAACGGTCAGGGGCGCGATGAACCCCATGAACGATCGTTTGAGCTGGCGGAACTCCGGGGAACGCTGGACCACGACACTGCGGTCCGCGACGGAATCGGGGTGGGGGGACATGCGGGCTCCTTCGCCGCTGTCGGTGACGCCGTCGTCACCGGGGATTCGAGCACCCTAACCGAACGATGTGACCCGCAACACCGACATCGTGGCAGGTCGGCGCGTCGCGGGCGGCGAATGCGGCCACTCCGGACAGCACGCGGGGCGCTGCGCGCCGGCGCGGGCGGCCCGCAGCCGGGCGCGTTCACCTCCGCAATTCGCTTGCCGTACTACGGCAGACGTACTACGGTTGCCGAAAGCGAACGACGACAGGAGGGCACCCGTGATCGGAGCCGACGCGATCCGCGGCCACATCGACCTGATCGTCCTGGCGATCCTCCAGACCCGCGACTCCTACGCCTACGCGCTCTCGCGCGACATCGCCGAGGGCTCCTCGGGCCAGTACCCCATCAAGCAGACGACCCTCTACACCGCGCTCAAGCGCCTGGAGTCCCAGGGACTGCTCGACTCCTACGAGTCGACCTCGGACACGGGGCGCCCCCGCACCTACTACAGCCTCACGACGGCGGGGGCCGATCAGCTCGCCGCCCTGCGTCTCGAATGGCACGCCACCCGGGACCTGGTGGATCACTTCGCGAAAGGAACGGACCTGTCATGACCGTCATCGACTCCTACCTCGAGACCCTGTTCTCCCCATACCCCGACTCCCCGCGGCTGCGGTCTGCGCGCGCCGAGCTCGCGGCGATGATGGAGGACAAGCTCGCCGACCTCCAGCGCGAGGGCCTCACCGAGTCCCAGGCCCTGGGCCGCGTGATCGCCGAGTTCGGCACCCTCGACGAGGTCGCCCCGGTGCTCGGCATCGAGGGCGAGGTGCGCGGCACCGCCGCCGCATCGCTCCCCGAGCCCGATCCGCGCCCCCGCCTCGACGTCGACGAGGTCCAGGAGTACGCCGAGGCGGTGCGCCGCGCCCAGCCGCTGCACGCCCTCGGCGTGGCCCTGTTCATCGCGAGCCCCATCCCGCTGCTGGGCCTCATCGCGGCCTCGCAGGACATGGCCGAGGGCGGGCGGCGCATCGCGATCACGGTGGGCGTCACCGTCCTGCTCGTGATCGTGGCCCTCGCGGTGCTGGTGGTGACCCGACGCGGCGCGCGCCTCAAGGAGTTCGGCTCCGATCCCGTGGCCGATGAGCTGGGCGTGACCCTCACCGCCGGCGCCCAGCGTCACCTCACCGACCTCCGGCGCACGGTCAAGGCCCGCACCTCCCTGCAGCGCGGGGCCGCGATCGGCATGTTCATCCTGTGCCCGGTCCCGATCATCATCCCCGCCGTGCTCGGCACCGACGGCACCTGGGGCGCCCTGGGCACCTCGAGCGCCACGGGCGTGCTGGCGGGCACCTGCATCACGCTGGCGCTCGTGGCGTTCGGCGTGCTGCTGCTGGTCCGTTCGGCCTGGGCCGACCACGTCGAGGAATCCCTGCTCGGCGAGGACGAGGACGACGAGTACGACCGGCTGTCCACGACCTATCCAGTCTTCGGGGTCGTCATGGCCGTCTACTGGCCGGTCATGGTCGCGATCTTCCTGGCGTGGAGCTTCATCGGCGACGCCTGGGGCTCGAGCTGGGTCATCTGGCCGATCGCCGGCGTGCTGTACGGCGCGCTGTGGAGCGGCGCCGGTGTGCTCGCGAGGTCCCGGCGGGATCCGGACGGGCCGGCGGAGCGGTGAGCGACGGGCGCCAGGCACCATGACAGGGACGCACGACGACGGCCCGCCCCGCGGATCACTCCGCGGAACGGGCCGTCGCTCTGCACCCGGTCGGGGCGCTCAGCACATGCTCACAGCATGCAGCTGACGCAGCCCTCGACCTCCGTGCCCTCGATCGCCATCTGGCGCAGACGGATGTAGTACAGCGTCTTGATGCCCTTGCGCCAGGCATAGATCTGCGCCTTGTTGATGTCGCGCGTGGTGGCCGTGTCCGGGAAGAACAGGGTCAGCGACAGGCCCTGGTCCACGTGCTGCGTGGCCTCGGCGTACGTGTCGACGATCTTCTCGTAGCCGATCTCGTACGCGTCCTGGTAGTACTCCAGGTTGTCGTTGTCCATGTAGGGCGCCGGGTAGTAGACGCGCCCGATCTTGCCCTCCTTGCGGATCTCGATCTTCGAGACGATGGGGTGGATCGAGCTCGTGGAGTTGTTGATGTACGAGATCGAGCCGGTGGGCGGCACCGCCTGCAGGTACGCGTTGTACATGCCGTGCTGCGTGACCTGATCGCGCAGCTCGACCCAGTCCTCACGGGTGGGCAGGTGCACGGTCGAGTGCGCGAACAGCTCGCGCACCCGCTCGGTGCGCGGCTCCCACGTGCCGTCGATGTACTTGTCGAAGTACACGCCGGTGCCGTAGTCGGACGCCTCGAAGTTCGCGAAGGTCTCCCCCCGCTCCTTGGCGATCTGCATCGACGCACGGATGCACTGGTACACCACCGCGTAGAAGTACATGTTGGTGAAGTCCAGGCCCTCGTCGGAGCCGTAGTAGATGTGCTCGCGGGCCAGGAACCCGTGCAGGTTCATCTGCCCCAGGCCGATCGCGTGGGACTTGCGGTTGCCCTCGGCGATCGTGGGCACCGACTCGATGTCGGAGTGGTCCGAGACGCTCGTGAGCGCCCGGATCGACGTCTCGATGGTGCGGGCGAAGTCCGGGGACTCCATCGCCTTGGCGATGTTCAGCGAGCCCAGGTTGCAGGAGATGTCCCGGCCCATCTCGGAGTAGGACAGGTCCACGCCCATCTCGCTCGGCGTGGCGATCTGCAGGATCTCCGAGCACAGGTTGGAGTGGGTGACCTTGCCCGGGATGGGGTTGGCCTTGTTCACCGTGTCCTCGAACATGATGTATGGGTAGCCGGACTCGAACTGGATCTCGGCGAGGACCTGGAAGAAGTCGCGGGCCTTGATCTTCTTCTTGGCGATCCGCGGGTCGTCGACCATCTCGCGGTACAGCTCGGAGACGTTGATGTCCGCGAACGGCTTGCCGTACACGCGCTCGACGTCGTACGGGGAGAACAGGTACATCGGCTCGTTGTTCTTGGCGAGCTCGAAGGTGATGTCCGGGATCACGACGCCCAGGCTCAGCGTCTTGATGCGGATCTTCTCGTCGGCGTTCTCGCGCTTGGTGTCGAGGAACCGCAGGATGTCGGGGTGGTGCGCGTGGAGGTACACGGCGCCGGCGCCCTGGCGGGCCCCGAGCTGGTTGGCGTAGGAGAAGGAGTCCTCGAGCAGCTTCATCACGGGGATGACGCCGCTGGACTGGTTCTCGATCTGCTTGATCGGGGCGCCGTACTCCCGCAGGTTGCTCAGCAGCAGGGCCACGCCGCCGCCGCGCTTGGACAGCTGCAGCGCGGAGTTGATGGAGCGGCCGATCGACTCCATGTTGTCCTCGATGCGCAGCAGGAAGCACGAGACGAGCTCGCCGCGCTGGGCCTTGCCTGCGTTGAGGAACGTGGGGGTCGCGGGCTGGAAGCGCCCGTCGAGGATCTCGTCGACGAGGTTGCGGGCGATCGTCTCGTCGCCCTGGGCGAGCGTGAGGGCGACCATCACGACGCGGTCCTCGAAGCGCTCGAGGTACCGCTTGCCGTCGAAGGTCTTCAGCGTGTAGCTCGTGTAGTACTTGAAGGCGCCCAGGAAGGTGGGGAAGCGGAACTTCTTGGCGTACGCCTGCTCCGACAGCGACTTCACGAAGGACGTGGAGTACTGGTCCAGCACCTCGGCCTCGTAGTAGCCCTTCTCCACGAGGTACTCGAGCTTCTCCTCGAGCGAGTGGAAGAACACCGTGTTGGGGTTCACGTGCTGCAGGAAGTACTCGCGGGCCGCGAGGCGGTCCTTGTCGAACTGGATCTTCCCGTCGGTGCCGTAGAGGTTCAGCATCGCGTTCAGCGCGTGGTAGTCCAGCGCCTTCGTGTGCTCGTGCCCGGGCAGCTCGGTCAACGTCGCCAAAACTCGTCCAATCCCTCGTTCACTCGCCGCACGTCACCGGGGGTGCCGAGCAGCTCGAATCTGTACATGTGGGGCACGTGGCACTTGGCGGAGATGATGTCCCCCGCCAGGCAGTACGCGTCGCCGAAGTTGGTGTTCCCCCCGCTGATCACACCGCGCAGTCGCGAGCGGTTGCGTTCGTCGTTGAGGAACCGGATGACCTGCTTGGGCACGGCCCCGTGGCCGTTGCCGCCCCCGTAGGTCGGGACCACCAGGACGAACTCCTCGTCCATGACGAGGGGGTCGTCCGAGCTGCGCAGGGGGATGCGGTGCGCCGGGGCCTCCAGCTTCTGGATGAACCGGTGCGTGTTCTCGGAGACCGAGGAGAAGTAGACGAGGGTTCCCACGTCGGAGCCTCCTGGACGGCGAGGGTCGTGGCCGCGGAGGGCGGCCGGGGCGGATCAGACGGCGGCGCGGGTGCGGGCCGTGGCGGCGGAGCCGACGAGGGCCTTGATCTTGTCGGGACGGAAGCCCGACCAGTGGTCCTCGCCCGTGATGACCACGGGCGCCTGGAGGTAGCCCATGCCCTTGATGGTCGCGAGCGCCTCGGCGTCCTCGGTGATGTCGACGACGGAGTACGCGATGCCGGCCTTGTTCAAGGCGCGCTTGGTCGCATCGCACTGCACGCACAGGGGCTTCGAGTACACGGTGATGTCCATCGGGAGAGGTGCCTTTCACGAGCGGAGGAGCGGGAGCCTCGCGGCGCCCGGAGATGATGCGGTCTGCGGGGGTCGAGGAGCGAGGACGGGCCGTGGCCGCCCGAACCCTCCGGGGAGGGTTCCGGGACCCGTGTCCGCGCCCGGTGCGGCCACATGTCCCGCGAGGGATCGTGCGGTGCATTCGTGCGGTCCTGACGTGCGGTCCGTTGGCGCGATCCGTCCGTGCCATCTCGACCCTGCCAACACTACACCTGGTGTCCGACGGACGACACCACCACTAGATGTACTGAATTACACGAGTGTTGTCCACAACGGGTGTGGGTGACGATGTGGACGACGGGGGACGGAGCGCACCGCTCGTGCGCGACCGCACGTCAGCGCCGTGGACAACCCTGTGGACAGGCCGCGAGGGCCGCTCCGTCCGGTGGATGGAGCGGCCCTCGCGGGGTCCTCGACGTGCCTCAGGATGCGTCGGATTCGTTCATCCGGCGTGTCGCCCTCGGCGTGTCGCGCGCGCCGCCCGGCCGGGCGGCGCGTCGTGCGTCACTCGGTGCGCGGCGCGGGACGGTCTGCCGGCTCGTCGGGAGACGCCGCGGGGCCGACCTCGTCCTCGACCGACACCCAGGCGTTGGTGACCCGGTCCGGGTCGGCAGCGGCAGAGGCGGATGCCGTCTCCGCCCGCTCCGACGCGTCCGCGTCCGGCGACGCGGCGTCGCCGGCATCGGCGGACGGACCGACCGCCTCGGCCACATCCGCGTCCGTCGTCGGTTCGGCATCGGGCTCGGGTGCGGCCGCTGTGCCGGGCTCGGGCTCGGGCTCGGGCTCGGGCTCGGGCTCGGGCTCGGGCTCGGGCTCGGGCTCGGGATCCAGCGTGCGCCCGTCGGCCACGAGGATCGCCTCGAGGATCTCGCGCAGCCGAGCGGCCTGACGGGCGGCGTCCTCGGGACCGAAGACGTCCTCCCCTCCCCCGACCACGAAGGCGTGGAAGGCCTCCCACATCGCCTCAGCGGACCCGGTGGCAGAACGCACCACCTTCTCCTGCACCGTGCCGCTCTCCCGCTCGCGCAGGGACAGGGTCGAGCGCTCGTCCCCGTGGGAGGGCGCGGGCAGGTCGATCCGCAGGCGTCGCCGGGCGGAGATCGCGGTGATCGTCTCGGTGTACTCGGGAGCGAACGGCAGGTAGTGCCAGACCAGGCGCACAGCCGCGGCGCCCTCGAAGCGGGCGAGCACCTCGATGGAACCGGGGATCACGCCCGAGGGCCACTGGCGCACGGCCTCGATGCGCTCGATCGGCCCGTAGGCCTTCTCGAGCACGGCCAGCTGGTGGGACACGCCGGTCAGGAGCCCCTTGACGTACAGGTCGCGGTCCCGCTGGACGGCGGCCGTGCCCGTGCCCGCGATGACGGCGGCCTCCAGGGCCTTGCGGCGCTCGGCCCGCAGCTCGCTCGGCAGGTCGTAGGCGGAGACCGTCACATGGGCCTGACCGAACAGGGCCTGGGCCGCCGGCATCCGCACCTCGTGGTCCAGCAGACGCAGATCGCGGCGCGGGATCCGCTCGGCGAGCTCGGAGACCATCGGATCGTGCTGCTGGGGGTGGGCCACCATCACGAGCCGGCGTCCGGTCATCCGCTCGAAGTCCGCGACCTCGCGGATCTCGGCCTCGGAGAACCCCAGCGGGGGCTCGACGAGCACGGGGATGCCGCGGCGGACGATCGCCAGGACGTCCTGGACGTGCAGGCCGTCGGTGGCGACGACCACGGCGTCCACCTGGACCTCCTTGGCGCGGATGGCCGTCACGAGATCCGGGACGGTCTCGTAGCGGCGGTCCTCGGCGACGCCCCACACGTCGCTCGCCTCGCGCAGCCGGCGCGGCGAGATGTCGACGATCGCGGCGACCGTGAAGCGGTCCCATCGTCGGCGCAGGACGGGCAGGTGCACGGCCTGTGCCATGGTCCCGGCGCCGACGACGGCGATGTGCAGTGCGCTGGGCATGCGAAGAGCTCCTGGAGGTCGATGGACTGCTGGTCAGCGCGCCCGGACGGCGGGCGCGGGGCGGGTCAGCGGCGCGGTGCCGCTGTTGTACCACATGGGCTCGGACGCCCCCTCGGGATGGACGAGGAGGTGGGTTCCCTCGGGCGACTCGGCGGTCCCGGTGGTGCCGTCCCACACGAGGTGGATGGCTCCGCGCCGGTGCGGGAGCACGAGGTCGAGCGTTTCGAGGGGCTGGATCGGCACGTGGACGTGGATCCGGTCGCCCTCGATGCGGATCCCGCTGATCGCACGGACCAGCTCCCCGGTGACGACGGGCGGGACCGCGGTGCCGGGCTCGTGGCCCGCGACGACCAGGTGCCCCTCCCCCGCCCGCACGAGGGCGGCGCGCACGAGGCCCTGCTCATCGGGCTCCTCGAGGCCGCCGCGCAGGACGTGCACGGTCCCCGCGAGCTCCGCGGGGCGCACCAGGCCCGACAGCAGCGCCAGCGCCGTCGCCCGTGCCGAGGTCTCCGTGTCGTCGCGGGTCTCGAGCCACGCGGCGCGGCGGCCCTGACCGGGTCGGACGCGCAGGCGCTCCCGGCCGCACCGCACGAGGGCGTCCCGGGCCTGGGCGATCACGCGGTGGTCCTCGCGCTCGGCATCCAGGCGCTCTGACGGCCCCAGGGCGTCGAGCGCGGCGGCCAGCGTCGAGATCCTGTCGGCCGGGGTCGCACCGTGCCGGGTGCGGGCGACGATCCGGGCGAGGACGCCCTGGGCGACGTGCTCGGCGCCGCGGGGCGGGGCGGCCGCGTCGCGGTGCTCGCGCACCCACCCGGGCAGCGCGAAGGTGTGCTCGTCGAGGTCGGCGTGGAGGTCACCGGGAGCGATGGCGTCGACCACGACGCCCTCGGCGCCGTCGGTCGCCTCGTGGGCCGTGGCCACGAATTCCTCGAGCGCACGTCCCGAGCGCCAGGTGTCGTGCCCCACCAGCAGGGCGGTGCGGGCGGTGCGCGCGATGTCGGCCAGCAGCGGCACCTCGTCGGTGCCGACGTAGTGCTCCTGGCTGAGCATCCCCAGGGTCGTCAGGCCGTCGGACAGCAGCTGGACCAGGAGGTCGTCCGGCAGGTCCAGGGCGATCGGCCGGGGCAGGACCCCTCGGCGCACCGGGAGCGCGAAGTCCCCGAGCTCGAGATCCGGGGCGCCGTGGACGTGCAGCCAGCGTCCCGCCGACGTCCCGTGCGCCTCGAGGGTGGTGGCCCTCCCATGGGTGGTGACCTGCACGTCCCCGCCGCGCGGCGACGTGCCCGGGGTCGGGCCGGACCACAGGGTGATGGCGCGGCGCGCACCCTCGGGCAGGGCCAGCAGCGGGCGGGAGCGGACCGGGCCGCCGAGGTCGAAGCACTGCACGCCGCCGGTGGCCAGGACGTGATCGCGCACGACGACCAGCTCCTCCTCGACGAGTGGCGGCGGATACAGGATCTCGGGGTGCACGAGGGAGGGGTGGCCGCCGAGGTCCGTGGCAGGGCTCCAGGCGCGGCTGTCGTCGGTGTGCATGACGCCGAAGCGCATCCAGTCCAGCTCGTCGCCCTCGTCGTCGGTCCAGGTGTCGGCGACCTCGTGGACCTCCAGCGGACGCCGGCCGGGCTCGTCGCGCGGCACGAAGGAGACGGGCTCGGGGCTGGACCACCACGTGGAGTCGGTCGGGACGACGGCGACGCGCTGCTCCTCGTCGGTCCAGCTGCCGGCTGGCAACGCGACGTGCAGCACGAGCGCCCCGATCACCGAGGCGGGAGCGCCGCCGGTGGTCGAGCCGTCCTCGACGTGCCGCAGGCCGATCGACACGTGGTCGACGAGCGAGCGCCGCAGCTCCAGCAGATGCGCTGTGAGGTCGATGCGGGTGCCGGTGGCGACTCCGGGACCCACCGAGCGGACATCGGCCAGCAGCTCGTCCCCGAGCTGGACCGTGACGTCCCCGGTCGTGGCGACGACCAGCTCGGCCGAGAGCAGGGTCAGCGCGTCCCGGGTGACCTCGTCGACCAGCAGGGAGCCGAGGTCCACGTCGCGGCGCAGCAGCCACGCACCGCTCCGGGCACCGGGGGCCGCGATCCAGGAGGCGCGCATGGCCAAGGGGTCCGCGGTGCCCGCGGGGGCGTCCCCGAGCGGCTCGCTCGTCATCTCGCCATCACTCCTCGCCATCTCTCCGCGCCGCGGTCGGGTGTCCTCGGCCGTGTCCCGAGAGGCTATCGTGAGCCCGTCCACCCTCCGTGCCACCTCAGGGATCGCTCACAGGTCCTGCGCACGGGCGGTCCCACGTAGGATCGGCCGCATCCGATGTCAGGAGGACCCGCATGACCGTCGTGGTCGGCTTCATCCCCACGAGCGTCGGCTTCGCCGCGCTCGATGCGGCGCGCGAGGAGGCGGAGCTCCGCGGGGGTCCGCTCATCATCGTCAACGTGGTCCGCGAGGGCGACGCCGAGGACCCGCGCCACGCGGGCCCCGGCCAGATCGACCAGGCCCACGAGCGCACCCACCGCGCCTCCGTCCGCGTGGACGTCCGCCAGATCTCCGCCGAGCACGACATCGCCGACGCCCTCCTGAAGGTCGTCGAGGACGAGAAGGCCGAGCTCCTGGTCATCGGGATCCGTCGCGAGCGCGAGTTCGCCCGCCACCTGCTGGGCACCACCGCGCAGAAGCTCCTGCTGGCATCGCGCTGCGAGGTCCTCGTCGTCTGACATGTCCCCCTACTCGACAGACCGCGGGGCGCTGCGCCGCCGCGACCCCGAACGGCGATCGGTGCTGGCCCGCGGTGCCGCGATCGGCATCGACATCGGCGGCACCCGCGTCAAGGCCGGGGTCGTCGACGTGCACGGCCGCGTCCTCGAGCGCCTGGACCGCGCCACCCCGACGCACTCCCCCGCGGCGACCGAGGAGACGATCGTCGAGATCGTCACCGAGCTGCGCCACCGCCACCACGTGCGGGCGGTCGGCGTCGGGGCGGCGGGATTCATCGACGAGAACCGCGCGACGGTGCTGTTCGCACCCCACCTCGCGTGGCGCAACGAGCCCCTGCGCGCCCGGCTGGTCGAACGCCTGCGCCTGCGGGTCGTGGTCGAGAACGACGCCAACGCCGCCGCGTGGGCCGAGCACCGCTTCGGCGCGGCGCGCGGCGAGGGCTCCGTGGTCCTGGTGACGCTCGGCACCGGGATCGGCGGCGGGATCGTCCGCCACGGCGTCCTCGAACGCGGCCGCCACGGGGTCGCCGGGGAGTTCGGCCACATGCTGATGGTGCCCGGCGGCCGGCGCTGCGAATGCGGCAACCGCGGCTGCTGGGAGCAGTACGCGGGCGGCAGCGCCCTGGCGCGGGACGCCCGCGGGTTCGCCGCGAGCGGGACACCGCTGGCCGGACGCCTGCTGGACGCCGCCGGCGGCGACGTCGAGCAGATCACGGGCCGCGTGGTCGGGGCATGCGCCGAGGACGGCGACGCCGCCGCCCAGGGGCTCCTGCGCGAGACCGGCGAATGGCTCGGGATCGGCCTGGCCAATCTCGCGGCGGCCCTGGATCCCGCGGTGCTCGTCGTCGGAGGCGGCGTCAGCGGTGCGGGCGAGGCCCTCATGGAGCCCGCCCGCGGGACCTTCGACCACACGCTCACGGGGCGCGGCTACCGCCCCTCGCCGCGGATCGTCGTGGCCCAGCTGGGCAACGACGCTGGCTTCATCGGTGCCGCGGACCTCGCCCGCACCTCGCGCCGTCGGCAGACGGACGGCCCGCCCCCGATCCGGGGACGGGCCGTGCTCCGCAGCCGTCTCATGCGTCGCGCGCGCTGAGGCTCACGCGCCGCCTCGGCGCCGTGTGCGCCCGGGCTCGCAGGACGTCTCCGCGCCGCGCGCGCGGGCTCACAGCGGTCTCAGCGACCGGCGTTCGTGCGCTGCTCGTCGAGCGTCGCGGACGGCTGCCCGTCCTGCGGGTCCCCGCCGGGGACCTGGTCGCCGATCGCGGCGCGGTACGCCTTCTCGATGCGGTCCCCGACCTCGGCGTCGATGTTGCGCCAGTAGGTGAAGACGTTGGACAGGACCGGCTCCTCGACCGCGGGGATCAGGGTCCCGGCGACCGTCTCGACCAGGCGCTCGCGCTCCTCCTCGGAGAAGACCTCGCGGACCAGGGCGTGCGCCTGGCCGAAGTCGTCGTCCTCGGGGTGGAGCGTGTAGGCGGCGCGGACGAGCTCGCCGTCGGCCTCCCAGCCGTTGTCCACCGGGCCCTGGGCGTCCTGGTAGGCGCGGCCGTAGGAGTTGGGCGCGTACACCGGCGCGTTGCCGGTGTGGTGGAACTGCATGTGCCCCTCCTTGTCGTAGGAGTTGGTGGGCACCAGCGGGGCGTTGACGGGCAGCTGCTGGTAGTTCACGCCCACCCGGTTGCGCTGGGCGTCCGGGTAGGAGAAGACGCGGCCCAGCAGCATCTTGTCGGGCGAGACGCCGGTGCCGGGCACCGTGTTGGCCGGGCTGAACGCGGCCTGCTCGATCTGCGCGAAGTGGTTGGACGGGTTCTGGTTCAGCGTGAAGCGCCCGACCTCGATGAGCGGGTAGTCCCTGTGGGACCAGACCTTGGTGAGGTCGAAGGGGTTCACGCGATACGTCTTGGCGTCCTCGTACGGCATGACCTGCACCTTGAGGGTCCAGGACGGGAAGTCGCCGCCCTCGATCGCGTCGAACAGGTCGCGACGGTGGTAGTCCGCGTCCTCGCCCGCGAGCTTGCCGGCCTCCTCGTTGGACATGTTCTCCACGCCCTGGTCGGTGAGGAAGTGGTACTTGACCCACGACTTCTCGCCGGCCTCGTTGACCCAGAGGTAGGTGTGCGACGAGTAGCCGTTCATGTGGCGCCAGGACGCGGGCAGCCCGCGGTCGCCCATGAGGTAGGAGACCTGGTGGGCGGACTCCGGGGAGAGCGTCCAGAAGTCCCACTGCATGTTGTTGCTGCGCAGCCCGGAGTCCGGGAGGCGCTTCTGGGAGTGGATGAAGTCGGGGAACTTCATGGGGTCGCGGACGAAGAACACCGGGGTGTTGTTGCCGACCATGTCGAAGTTGCCCTCGGACGTGTAGAACTTCAGCGAGAAGCCGCGCACGTCGCGCCAGGTGTCGGGCGAGCCCAGCTCACCGGCGACGGTCGAGAAGCGGGCCAGCATCGGCGTGGTGGTGCCGGGCTGGAGGAACGCGGCCTTGGTGTGCTGCGAGACGTCGTGGGTGACGACGAACTCGCCGAAGGCGCCGGAGCCCTTGGCGTGGGGGCTGCGCTCCGGGACGCGCTCGCGGTCGAAGCGGGCGAGCTTCTCGACGAGGGCGACGTCGTGCAGGAGCAGCGGGCCGTTGGGGCCCACGCTCAGGGAGTTGGCGTCCGATGCGCGCTGTGCGCCGGACTCGGTGGTGGAGGGCTTGGTCGGCTCGAAGCCGGCGTAGGCGTGGTCCTGGTGCTGTGCCATGAGGTGCTCCTTCTGGGGCGGTAGGAACGGTGCTTGGGTGGGGCGATGGTCGTGCGGCGGTGGCTCTGGTGGGGCTGGCACCGTGGTCGGGGCGGATCGTGCGGGTCGGGGCGAGTGGTGCGGGTCGTGCACGGGCGGCATCGGCCGCCCGGGGCTCAGGGGGCGGCCGGGACCGGCGCGGGCGCGGGGCTGATCCGCGGGCCCGCGGGGGCCGGCGTCGGGTCGTCGGCGTCGCGGTCGCCTCGCGGGGCGGCCTGGCAGGCGGGGCAGAGGCCGCGGAAGATCACGTCGGCCTGCTCGATCTCGAAGCCGAGATCGTCCGGGGCGTCCAGGCAGGGCGCCTCGCCGGTCGCGCACGGGACGTCCACGATGAGTCCGCAGTCGCGGCAGATCACGTGGTGGTGGTTGTCGTGACGATGCAGCTCGAAGCGCGCGCGGCGCTCGTCCAGGGAGATGCGTCGCACGAGGCCTGCGGCCGTCAGCGCGTGGAGCACGTCGTACACGGCCTGCTTGGAGACCGCGCCGAGGCGGCCACGGGCCGTGGCGGCCACGGTGTCGGCATCGCCGTGCGGGTTCTCGGCGACCGCTGCGAGCACTGCGAGGCGCGGTGCAGTCACCCGCAGATCCGCCGCGCGCAGGGCTGCCTCGAACCCCTCGGGGTCCGGGGTCGCAGCATCCTGACGCGGTGTCATCATGCCGACTACCGTAGCGCACTGTTCTGGACTTGGTCCAGGAAAGGGTCAGGAGAGCTGCGTCGGAGCCATCGGGCGCCGGCTGCGAAAGCTTGCCCGGGATCGCTCCTGCGGCGCGCCCCTACGTGCAGAGGTAGGGCAGGCGGGGTGCGACGTCGCAGATGTAGGCGGCACCGCCCGCGGGCTGCGCGGCGACCGGGGTCACGGCGACGTGCTCCGGCACCTGCGGCGACACGTCGGCGAAGGCCGGTGCCGCGCCCAGCAGGCCGAAGGCGGCCGTGGCGGCGAGTGCGAGGAGGACGTGCGCTCGTCGGGGTGCACGAACCCGCAAGTCATGAGGTCGGGAGGATCGCGGCATGGGAGTGGTGCCTCTCTCGGGATGGTCCTTCTCGGAGGGTGCTTCCAGGTCGATGCTAACCACACCGCTGACTACCCTGAGCGGATGCGCCGCCCGCCCGCCGACTCCGGGGAGTCCGACCCGAGCCGCGCCTCGGCGCTCCTGCCCGTCTCCGCGGTGGTCGTCGCGACGGCCCTGCTGCTCGCCTCGGCCCCCGAGGCCCTCGCCTCGCCCGATCCCCTCAGCGTCGTCCTCTGGCTGCTGCTCAGCGGGTCCGGCGGCGCCGCACTGCTGCGCCCTGCCCCGTCCGCGGTCGTGGTGGGCGGGATCCTCACGATCGCCGTCCTCGGGTCCGCCGTCGACCCCGGGCTCGGCGTGTTCGCCGCACCGATCGCACTCGCGGCGTGCGCGGCGCGCAGCTCGGCGCGCGTCGTCGCCCTGATCGGTGCGTGGTACTTCACCGCCCTGCTGGTGCCCACCGTCTGCGGCGCCACGCAGGCGTCCGACATCGTCAACGGGGCGATCATCTGGCTGGTGCTGCTCGGATCCTCGGCGGGGATCGGCGCGGGGTTCCGGGCGCTCGCGGACCAGGTGGACGCGCGAACGTCGGACCCTCTCGCCGCATGGGAGACGCAGCCCGCCTGTCCGGTCGACCGCGCCGGGACGAGGAACCGGGGACGAGTTGTCGCCGACAGCGCGACGGGGCACTCGACCTGCCGACAGGCCGAGGAGCCAGCGGCCGCACGGCAGATCCATCGCGACGGACCTGGGGTCCCGGCCTTGCCCACGCGCGTCGCGGACCAGCGTCAGCGCACGCATCGCGTGAAGGCGGGGGCGGTGATGAGGACGTCGTCGTTCGCGTCCCTGGACCTCGGGGAGACCGCGAAGGTGAGCTGCATCGTCACCGACCCCGTGGTCGCCGCGGTCCCGGCGGATGCTGGAGGCATCACGGGGCACACCACGGACGAGGCGGCGAACGCCGGAGCTGCCGTCGCGACGATCACCGTCGGCATGGCCCAGGCGACCGCGCGCATGAGCCGGCGTCGCGTCGGGGCGGCCGTCGAGGGGCCTGGATCGCCCCGGGTCTGGTGGAGGACCTGAATCCATGAGCTGGAGAAGGACGTGCGTGAGCCGCGCCGCGCGAACTCGATCCTGAGATCGGCCTCGGCTCTTCTCGCGGCGGAGCTCGACCGCCCACAGCGGTGATCGTGGAGTACATCGACCAGCACGAACACGAGTTCGGCGTCGAGCCGATCTGTCGGATGCTGACAGCAGCGGGCACGCAGATCGCGCCGAGCATGTACGACGCCTTCACGACACGTCCGCCCTCGAAGCGATCACTTCGCGATGAAGAACTGCTGGCCGAGATCGGCCGGGTCCACTCGGCGAACGTCGGCATCGACGGGGCGAAGACGGTCCACGCCCAGCTGCGCCGCGAGGGCGCCGTCGTCGCGCGCCGCACGGTCGAGCGGCTCCTGCGCGTCGCAGGGCTGCGCGGGATCAGCCGGCCCGAAGGCCCGCGCACCACGATCCCCCGCCGCGGCCCGGAATCCCATCTTGACCTGGTCGAGCGCGACGTCACTGCACCCGCTCCGAACCAGCTGCGGGTCGCAGGCATCCCCTCCTGCCGCACGTTCGCCGGCTGGCGGTATGCCGCGTCGGTCATCGACGTGGTCTCCCGCCGCGTGGTCGGCTGGCAGCTCTCGACGTCGCTGTGGACCGGCCTCACGCTGGACGCGCTCGAGATGGGCATCTGGACCCGCGATCACGCAGGCCAGGCCGTCACCGGTCTCACGCACCACGGCGACAAGGGCGTTCAAGACGTCGCCATCAGCTACACCGAGCGCCGTGCCGAGGCCGGGACGATCGCGGCGGTCGGCTCCACCGGCGACCCGTACGACGACGCCCTGGCCGAGGCTTTCCACGCACCGTGCACAGCCGAACTGGTCCGCCACCACGGACCCTGGAAGAACATTGACGACCTCGAGATCGCGGCCGCCGAATACATCGACTGGTTCGACCACCGGCGAATGCACGGTGAGATCGGCATGATCCCGCCCGTCGAGCTCGAGGACACCTACCATCACAACCACCCCGCACCGGCACCCGCCGACGCGGCCCTTGCGAGCCTCTAACAAACCCGGGGCGATTCAGTCATCGCGTCGGCTGCCGTACCGGCGTTTGCGGTGTCCCCTGTTGCGTGCCCGGCCATGCCGACGGGGAGCGCCTGGGTACGCTCTCAGTCGGGGACCCTGTTGACTGCGAATGAACGGTGGGAGAACGGTCGGCTGGTTTTCTTCACCGACGCCAATCAGAGCACGGGCACACACACCGTCACGTACACGACAACAGTGCAGGTCGTCGCGGGCACCACCTACACACTGAGCTTCCTCCTGCAGGCCGCGCCGGGGTACAACACCTCGACTGTCACGGACTGCGGGCACGTCACGACCAACCTCGACGTGACCGCGACCAACGGGGGCAAGACCACGAATCTGCTGTCAGCAACGAGCAACAAGGCGGGCAGTGGGAGCCGCGTCATCGTCGCACCGCCAGAGCAGTGCACGCCCTTCGGGAGCGCCACTTCGAACTTCGGCAGCCAGGAAGCTGTCAACGAGACCACGACTCAGTCGGGCTCGGTGACCCCGACGGTCACGGGAGCGATGACCCTGCAGATCGTTTTCACGGTCCTTCCGGCGACCCGAGGGAACAACGACGACTGGCGGATCACTCCCACGTTCTCGGCCTGCTCACGCTGAGGCCCGACCGCACCCCGACGACCGCCGGGCCCGCGCCTCTCAGCGCACAGCGAAGCGCCCCACTCCCCTCCGGGAGGGTGGGGGGCGCATTCGTGCGTCTACGGACGCTCGTCCACCTTCTGAGCGCGGTCTGCCTCGTGTCGGCGCAGTGCCGAGATCGTCGCTGATCGCACCACCAGCCACTGCACGCCCAGCCCGATGAGCGTGAACGGCAGCCAGATCGGCAGCCAGATCATGAACGTGTCGAAGATGGTGTGGCCGACTTGAGTCATGACCGGAACCTAGCACCTCACCGCCCGTCGACCCGGATCATCTCGCCCACCCAATCCCGGTCCGAGGCCCGGTCCTGCACCTTCGCGCCCCGAAGCTGGACGTGGCCGAGCATCCACTCGCGGACGTGCTGCTGAAGCCGCACCTCCCGGTCCAGCCACTCCTCGAGGACCAGGACCAGACGGGCGTCCGGGGTGTCAAGCCGTACCGTGTCTGCGGCCATGTCCGGGTCGCGGCGTGCCGGCGTGAACACCACCGGGGTCGCCACGCTGACGGACACCTGGTATCGGACCACCTCGGTGGACACCACGTTCTCGAGGCGGGCGAAGACGATGAAACGGAGCTCGTCGTCAGTCACGAGGCCACTGCCCGTGGTCCTGCGAGCCTTCGTCGAAGTCCTGCAGGTGCCGGTCCTCGAACGCCGCGACGACGGACACCTGGATGCGGGCGCCGTCGACCCAGCGGGTCTCCACAGCACGGTCCGCAGGCGTGAGGTGCCCGCGCGCGATCGCGGCAGCAGTCCGCTGGTCGAGCTCACGCTGCAGGGCGAACCAGGTGTCTCCGATGTCCATGCCGGGAGTGTGCGGGGGTGGGCCGACAGACGAATCATCAGATCGCCTCCCCAAGGAGGCCGGGCGATCATGCAGGTCCAGATGTGTGCATGCCGGTCACCACGCCGTGAAACCCAAACCGCCCCTCGCCTCGTTCATCGAGGTGAGGGGCAGTTTTCGTGCGGAGCCGCCTGCCGGAATCGAACCGGCGACCTATTCATTACGAGTGAATCGCTCTACCGACTGAGCTAAGGCGGCGCGCCCTCATCCGGGGCGAGGCCCGGACGGACCGGATCACTCTACGAGAGCATCCGCCCCGAGCGCAAAACGCGCGGGTGAGTGCCTGATCACGTGCACTTCAGGTCCGCAGGAGGCGGCGTCCCGTCCACGAGGTACGCCTCCACCGCGCTCTCGACGCACCCACCCGACCGGCCGTATGCGGTGTGCCCGTCGCCGTCGAAGGTGATGAGCGTCGAGTTGTCGAGCTGCTCGGCGAGCGACTGGGCCCAGACGTACGGGGTGGCTGGATCGTGCGTCGTCCCGATCACGACGATCAGGCCGCTGCCCTTGGCGGCGATCGGGCCGGGCTTCCGCACCGGCCCGTCCGGCCAGATGCCGCACGACAGGCCCGAATAGCCCATCGAGGGGCCGAAGGTCGGGTACTCCTCGGCCAGACGCTCGGACTCCGTCCGCATCCAGGCCTCGTCCTCGACGGCCGGGTGGTCCAGGCAGTTGACGGCCGTGATCGAGAACAGCCCGTTGCCCTTGTAGTGCCCGGAGTCGTCGCGGTCGTTGGCGAGATCGTTCATGTAGAGCAGCTGCGAGCCGTCGCCGTTCATGCCTGCCGTCAGGGCACGGGCCAGGAACGACCAGGACTCGTCGTTGTACATGGCCATCAGCACCCCGGAGCGTGCCATCGCACCGGTGAGCGGGCGGGCCTGATCCCCGCTGCCCAGGGGTGTCGCGTCGACCGAGGCGAAGAAGTCGCGGATCTGCTGGACGCCCTGGTCCGCGTCCCCCTTGAGCGGGCAAGTGCTCGCGCCCTGGTCGATGCACCACTGGGAGAACCGGTGGACGGCGTCCTCGAAGCCCGCCGCCTGCCCGGCGCTGAGCTCGTCGCCGGTGATCTTGGGGTCCAGCGCTCCGTCGAGCACGAAGCGGCCGGTGCGCTCGGGGTACAGCTCGGCGTAGGTCGCACCGAGGTAGGTGCCGTAGCTGAAGCCGAGGTAGTCGAGCTTCTCGGAGCCGACCGCCGCGCGCATGACGTCCAGGTCGCGCACCGCGGACTCGGTGTCCATGTAGGGCAGGAGGTCCGCGGAGTTCTGCTGGCAGGAGTCGGCGACCCGCTGCAGCCACTCCTTGCCGTCGGCCAGGCCCTGCGTCGTGTTCAGATCGAACGTCGCCGAGACGTACTGATCGGTCTGCGCGTCGTCCAGGCAGCGGATCCCGTCCGACCCGGCCACGCCCCGCGGGTCGAAGCCCACGAGGTCGTACTTGGCGCGCACGTCCTTGCCCACGGTCATCGCTCCGCCGTCCCCGACGAACTCCACGCCGCTGCCCCCGGGGCCGCCGGGGTTCATGAACAGGGTGCCCTCGGAGCGGCCGGTGGCCGGCAGCTTCAGCAGCGCGAGCGAGACGTCGCCCTGGCCCGGATCGTTCCAGACTCTGGGGACCGTGAGGGTCGCGCAGTCCGCCCCGTGGTAGTCCCCGCAGTCCTTCCAGTCGAGCTTCTGGGAGTAGTACTGCGCGTAGGCGGGCAGGGTCGCCGGGTCGCCGTCGAGCGCGGCTCCGGACGTGCCGATCTTGGGCAGCGCACCCCCCGATGCGGTACCCGCGCTCGCCCCACCATCCGATGCGGCGGACCCCGACGACGTCGGATCCGCCGTGCTGCCGCCCGGGCCGCCGAACAGGGAGCACCCCGAGGCGATCAGCGACACGGCGGCGACGACCACCGCGATACGTGCGGCCCGCGTACGGGGAGGTCGGCTCCGGGACGGTCGGGACATGCGCATGGACGCTCCTGAGGTCGGGGGACCGTGACGCACGGGGCGACCGGACTGAGCCGCCCATCCTAGGCGGCGCAGGTGGACGCGGCGGGGTCAGGCCCGGGTTGCGGGCGCGTGTGCGGAGGCTGTGGTGCCTGGATGGACGGGAGTGCGCAGCATCGGGACGATCCGGACACGCCTGGTCACCGGTGCGCCCCGGGGTGGTTCCGGTGGTCGGGCGCCGGTTCGCGCGCCTTCGCGACAACCCCGGGGTGTGCGCTGATGTGCCCGGCAGGGTCATGGCGCGCGGCGACCTTCCCGGCGATGTCCTGCCGCACCTCGCCTCTCATGCCCTGCCGTGTCATCCCGCCCGCCGGTAGGCCCGGCGATGTCCTGCCGCACCTCGCCGCTCATGCCCTGTTGTGCCTCTGTGCCGGTAGGCGACCAGTTCTTCGCCGCCTGCCGTTGCCCTCCTTCCCGTCCCGGCCGTGTCGTGTCGTCTCGTTGCTTGCGTCGGCGTGGCGTGCGGCGGCGCGGCGTGCACTCACCGGCGTCCTGTGCCAACAGGAGCGCACCGGTGCAGGGGTGAGGTCACGGGACGCCGGTGAGTGCACACGAGGGGCTGCCTTCCGCCTGACAGGGATGCCCTTGGCCCGGGACGTCCGCGAGCCCATTCCGGTCGGCCGAGGAGTCGTCGGCTCGGCCCCCAGCTTCCAGGCCGCACGTTCGCTCGGCTCGCCGGACCCCGAGCAGCACGTTCGTACGGGGTGCCGGACGTGGCTGTGCACTCACCGGCGTCCTGTGCCAACACGAGCGCACCGGTGCGGCCGCGATGTCACAGGGCACCGGTACGTGTACGCGAGGCTCGGCGCCACCTCGCGCCCGGTCCCGTCGCCGCCCCGTATCCGGCCCTGCCACCCTTCCCCACCCGGTGCCGGCGACCCGTCCTCGCCCGACCTCGTGCAGGGATCCCGCGGCCCGGGCGCCGCCGACCCGACGCTCGGCCCGAGACCCGTCTCGATAGGCTGGCGCCGTGGAGCAGCGGGCGGAGCCGAGCAGGCGGGTATGGCTGGAAGTCGTCCTGATCCTCGCCGTCGCCGCGGAGTCGACCCTCTCCTTCGTCTTCGCCCGCGATGGCCTGCAGGTGGCCCAGGGCGTGGTGGGTCTGGTCACCGGCCTCGCGCTGCTGCTGCGCCACCGGCACTGGCGCTGGCTGCTGCCGGTCATCCTCCTCAGCTCGGCGTTCAGCGGCTCCATCGTGAGCCTGCTCGTCCCCACCTATGGGCTCGCCGTGCGTACCCCGCGCCGCTGGGTGACCATCGTGGCGACGCTCGTCGCCGCGGCGTGCGCGCTGGTCCCGGTCCTGGCCGACGGCCGTCCCGACGTGCTGCTGTGGTCGGTCGTCGTGACCCTCGTGATCGGCACCACCGCGGTGCTCGGCATGTACGTCCGAGCCCGCCACCTGCTGCTGCAGGGCCTGTGGGACCGCGCCGAGGAGGCCGAGGCGCGGCGCGCCGACGCCCAGGAGGAGGCCCGCCGGGCCGAGCGCACCCGGATCGCCCGGGAGATGCACGACATCGTCGCCCACAAGATCTCGCTGGTGGCCCTGCAGGCGGGCGCCCTCGAGGTGAACCCGAACCTCGACCGCGAGAAGGTCGTCGAGTCCGCCGCGCTGATCCGGTCCACCGCCACCGATGCCCTCAACGAGCTGCGCGAGGTGCTCGGCGTGCTGCGGGGCGACGGGGAGGGCGCGCCGCTGGCGCCCCAGCCCACCTGGGACGACGTCCGGCGCCTGGTGACCACCTCGCAGGAGGCGGGGGTGCAGGTGGACCTCTTCGACTTCGTCGACGACAAGGTGCCCGACCAGCTGGCGCGCACCGCGTACCGGGTGGTCCAGGAGGGCCTGACCAACATCCACAAGCACGCCCGGCACACCGCCGCGCGGGTGGCGCTGATCGGCGAGCCCGGTGCGGACCTCGTGGTCGAGGTGAGTAACGTGCTCCCCAGGGGTTTCGAGACCGATCTGCCCGGTGCCCGCATGGGACTGTCCGGCATCGAGACCCGTGTGACCCATGCCGGGGGGACGATCACCTCCGGCCCGACCGATGACGGACGCTTCGCAGTGAAGGCGGTGATCCCATGGCCGAGCCCGGTGACGTGACGGGACGAGGTCCCGGCGGCACGATCCGCGTGGGCCTCGTGGACGACGACTCCCTCGTGCGCACAGGACTCTCGATGATCCTGGGAGCCGATCCCACGATCGACGTGGTGGGCGAGGCCGACGACGGCTCCCGCGCCGTCGAGCTCGTGCACCGGCATCGCCCCGACGTGCTGCTGATGGACGTGCGCATGCCGACGATGGACGGGATCACCGCGACGCGCGCGGTGACGGCCCTCGCGGAGAAGCCCTCGATCATCATGCTGACGACGTTCGACATGGACGAGTACGTGTTCACCGCGCTCGAGGCCGGCGCCAGCGGGTTCCTGCTCAAGGACACCCCACCCCAGCAGCTCATCGAGGCCGTGCACGTCGTCGCCCGCGGCGATGCGACGCTGTCCCCCGCGGTGACCAAGCGGATGCTCTCGCACTTCTCGCAGGCCAACCCCGGTCACGCGCCCGAGGCGCACCCCGGTCTGGGCAGCCTGACGGAGCGGGAGACGGAGGTGCTCGCGGCCGTCGGCGCGGGCCTGTCCAACGCGCAGATCGGGGCGCGCCTGTTCATGAGCGAGGCGACCGTCAAGGCGCACGTCTCGAAGATCTTCGCCAAGCTCGACTGCTCGAACCGCGTGCAGATCGCGATCATCGCCCATGAGGCCGGGCTGACGGGGACCGACAGCCCGTCGGGCTGACGGCCGTGCGGGCGGGTGCCGGCCACCGTTTCACGGGCGCATCCGGATTCGCCGAGCCAGGTTCCCAGGGGCGGGTCCGGATTCGCCGAGCCATGCCCCGAGGGGCGCGTCCAGGGTCACCGAAACAGGTCCCGACGGCCGCATCCGGGATCGCCGAAACAGGCCCAGAGGGGCGCGTTCAGGTTCTCCGAACCACGTCCGACGGGTCACGTCCTCGTCCCGGTGGGCGCGCCGCCACGGAGGACGGGTCGCCGTCAGGGACCGTGGCCCGAGCGGTCGTGCAGAGCACCTATGCCCTGGGAAGCCCCCCGTGCTCGTCACGCCCGCGCCGGACGCGGCCGCCTGCGGCGATCCCCGAGAACACGACGAAGATCCCGGTGCCGATCAGCGGGTGCGCGGAGAGGCCGCCGTCGAGCAGCGTCATGACGACGGTGTAGAGAACGCCTGCGATCGCGGCGTGGACGGCCGCGGCCGTCCAGGGCGATCGGAAGCGGGACGTGAGGCTCCAGTGCGGTACGGGCATCACCACATCGTGGCACCGTGGCCCGGTCCTGGCCAGCGTCGGTGCCCCGTCAGGGCGCCGGCTCAGCCCCAGCCGAGCTCGTGCAGGCGCTCCTCGGACATGCCGAACAGGTGGCCCAGCTCGTGCAGGACGGTCACGCGGATCTGCTGGACCAGGTGGGCCCGCGAGAGCGCCAGGCGCTGCAGAGGTCCGCGGAACACGAAGATCCGATCCGGCTCGGCGTAGCCGTCGAAGACGCTGCGGCGATCCAGCGGGATCCCCACGTACAGGCCGAGCAGGTGCTCGCCCGGGGGCGGCTCCTCCTCGACGAGGATCGCGACGTTGGCCTCGGCGATCGATCGGGCGATCTCCTCGGGCAGGGAGTCGAGGGCGTCGTCGACGGCCTCACCGAACTCCGCCGCGCTCATGTGGATCATCGGCCCATCGAAGCAGGCCCGCCTGAGGCCACGGTGGATCGGCGCGCCACGCACCGGCGACGCGTGGGATCCGGGCCCGCCATCCGCCGGACGCCCCCGATCCAGGTTGCATCGCGCCGTCTGCCGGACGCCCCCGAATCCGGGTGCATCGCGCGATCCGCCGGACCCTCCGGTCTCGGACGCACAGCGCCGCCCGCTGGCGCCCCGCTCCCCGATCCGCAGCACCGCCCGCCGGGCGTCCCCGGGTGTCGGATGCGCCGCACCCGCCGGGAACGCGGTGGCTCGACCGGCGGGGTGATCGGTATGCTTCCATCGCCCGGCAGGTCCGGGCGGGCCCCCATCGTCTAGCGGCCCAGGACACTGGCCTTTCACGCCGGCGACACGGGTTCGAATCCCGTTGGGGGTACGACGCAGGGGCGCACACGCGTCCCGCGCCCAGGAGACACGATGGCGGCAGACCCGCCCCGCGGACCGGCCCCCACCCTGGCCGAACGCCTCTCGACCGAGGACAACGCCCTGGGGACCCTGCGGGTGCTCCTCGCGGCCCTGGTCGTGCTGGGCCACGCCTTCCCACTGGGCGGGTTCGCCCCGCTGACCTGGGGACCCTTCACACACTCCGGCCTGCACGGACTGGCCGTCGACGGCTTCTTCGTGATCTCCGGATACCTGATCCTCGCCTCCGGTCGACGCATGCGCACCGGGCCCTTCCTGTGGCGACGCGCGCTGCGCATCTATCCCGGCTACCTCGTGGCGATCCTCGTCACCGCCTTCGCGGCGGCACCCCTGGGTGCCCTGCTGGAACCGGGCGCGCACTGGCAGGCGGGGTCGGCCGTGCAGTACGTCGTCGGCGCCCTGGACCTCAAGCCCTCCCAGGAGGGCGTCGAGGAGACCCTGCTCCAGGTGCCGTGGCCCAGCACCTGGAACGGTTCGCTGTGGACCCTGTTCTACGAGGTCGCGGCCTACGCGGGAATCGCCGCGCTGTGCGCGATCGGCCCCGTGCGGCGCCGGCTCCCCCGGATCGCGCCCCCGGTGACCGCCCTCCTCGTGGCCGCCTACGTCCTCGTGCCATCGGACGTGGTCACCACGGCGCTCCCCGAGCCTCTGGGCACGATCGCCGGCAACGGGCTGCGGCTGTGGACCTTCTTCGCGTGCGGCATGCTCCTGTGCCTGCTGGCCGATCGGCTGCGCCCCGGGCCCGTCGTCGCGATCGCAGCCGCAGCGGTCCTGCTCGTGACGGTGCACCTGACGGTGCTGCCGGGGGAGCTCTCTCGGCTGATCGTCGTGCCGGCCCTGACCATCACGGTCCTGTGGACCGGGGCGGTCGCACCCTGGCGCCTGGACCGCCACGGGGACCTCTCCTACGGCCTGTACATCTATGCCTTCCCCGTCCAGCAGCTCCTCGTCCTGGCAGGCATCACCCGCTGGGGGTGGGCGGTCACGGGGCTCGCCTGCCTGGCCTGCACGATCCCTCTGGCAGCCCTGTCGTGGCGCCTCGTCGAGAGACCCGCCCTGTCCTGGAAGCGCCTCGTCCCCGTCACCCCCCACGCGAGGCGATCGGTCGGCATCTCGACGGCACCCGGCGGCTCGTGACCCGCGGCGGGGCCGTCCGCAGTGCGGGAACGCATGGCACCGCCCCCTCGTGCCGGATCCTCCGCGCCGACCCGGCGTCCACCCCCAGCCCCGGACCGTCCGCGACCCGATGGACGCCGCAGGCGCCTGTGCGAGGTCTCTCACAGCGGAACCGGTCGGGAGCACGGCGGACATCCTGTAGAGTTTCGGAGGTCGGAAACGCGCGAGCGGGAACGGCACGAGAGATGGCCCTGTAGCTCAGTTGGTTAGAGTGCCGCCCTGTCACGGCGGAGGTCGCCGGTTCAAGCCCGGTCAGGGTCGCCCCTCACGAAGGCCCCGGAGCAGTTGCTCCGGGGCCTTCGTCGTGCGTCGGGTTCGACCCGGACGTCCCTCCTGTCAGCGGACCGCCTGCACGTCGAAGACGTGGATCCCGGCGTTCCCGGGCAGCTGGACCACCTTGACCCGCTTGCCCGCATCCAGGGGGATGCCGATGGCGAACAGCCGGTAGGTCGACTGCTGGTTGGCGAAGCCGCCCGGGGTGTTGCGGCCGGAGGTCTCGGCGACGATCTGGACCCCTGCGGGCGGCGTGCCGGTCCAGTTGGGCACCGTCACCGTCGCCGAGCTGGTCGTGCCGTCGGTGTAGAACACCGTGACCGTCCCGGACGCGCTCTGGCTCGAGCCCGAGACGAGCAGCGCCAGCGAGGACCCGGTGCCCGAGAAGGCGAACGCCTGGCCCTCGGCTCGCACGTTGTCCTTCTCGGTGGGGCCGAGATCGGGCCAGGTGAACGTCGCCCCGGCCCCGGTCAGCGTCCCGCCGCGGATCACGCCGGCACGCCCGAGCGCCTCGTCGGAGAACGAGTTGCGTGCTCCGTCGAAGTCGCCTGCGGCGCGCTCGGCGAGCGTCGTGGTGCCGACGTTGTTGCGCGCGGCGGCGAACGACGCCAGGGGCTCGCCCGAGGTGAGCACGCGCTGTCCCGTGAGCGCTCCCTGCCCGTCACCGCCGCCGTAGGTGATGTCCGCGGTGAAGACGTACGAGCGGAAGCCGGCGCGCAGCGTGGGCACACGGACGTCGAACGTGCTGGTCACCCCCTCCCCCGGCGCGATCACCGCATCGAGGGCGATCCGCTCGGGACTCGTCGTCCACCCGGCCGGGCCCTTGAGCGCGATGCTCGTGCCGGTCATGGGCTCGCGGGAGGAGTTGGTGACGGTCACCGACAACGTCTGGATCGAGTCCTGGTCGTCCAGGTCCAGCAGGGACACCTGCGCGGAGATCTGACGGGGCCCGGTCGTCGCGGCGAGGCCCGGGACCGCCATCGACAGGACGACCGCGAGGGCCAGTGCCATCGCGCCGGAAAGACGGAGAACGATCGCCGGAGCTCCCCGGGCCGTACGGTGCGATGCGGCTGCGGTGGGGCCGGCGGGCCGGAGGTGAGTCATCACGGCATCTCTTCCTGCTTCGAATCGATCCCCTGGCGCAGCTCGCGCCAGCGGCCGCGGGTGAAGTCCGGGAACTCCAGGACCGCCCCGCCCTGCCTGAGCGACTCCTCGCTGAGGGGCACCGGGGCGCACCATGTCGCGGAGTCGTACACGTCGATGTCCGGGACGAGCCCCAGGCGGATCGCCTGCACGGTCCGCCACTGGAGCAGGTAGTCGATGCCGCCGTGCCCGCCGCTGGCCACCGCCTCCTCCCCGGCGGTCGTCCACAGCCAGTGGTCGAACTCGGAGCCGAACGCGTCGAAGGGACGCCACTGGTCGTCCGAGTGGTCGGGCTCGACGTAGACCCGCGCACCGCTCGACCGGACCGGGACGTAGTCCTCGAAGAGCCCACGGGTGCCGCTGAGGGAGTTGATCCGACTGTAGGGTCGCGGCGAGGACACGTCGTGCTCGGTCCGGACCACCCGTCCCCTCTCGGTGTCGTGCAGACAGGTGACGAGGTCGCCGCACACGTAGGTCTCGGACCAGGACGGGTGCCCGCGGGGCACGAATCGCTCGCGGTAGTCCGCGAGAGCCTTGGGAGCCGTGGCCGTGGCGCGGATCGTCGTGATCCGGTCGCCGCGGTTGATGTCGAGGGCGTTGGCGATCGGCCCCAGACCGTGCATAGCGTAGAACGACCGGTTGTGGGTGGTGTGCCAGCGTCGGCGCCAGTGGTCCGTGTAGGCGCTCTCGTCGAACAGCAGCTTCCGCAGATCGTGGAGATAGCCGCCGTGACCGTTGGTGACGTCGCCGAACAGGCCCGCGTGGGAGGCACGCGCCATCGCCAGCTCGTTGCGCCCGTAGCAGGTGTTCTCCGACAGCAGCAGGTGGTTGCGGGTGTCCTCGACCGTCCTGACCAGGTCCCACAGCTCGTCGATCTCGGTCGCCACGGGCAGCTCCACGATCGCGTTGGCACCGGCCAGCAGGGCGGCCTTGCCCTGGGCGTGGTGGAACTCCCAGGGAGTGGCGACGTAGACGAGGTCGAGCTCGACCTCGTCGAGCATGCGCTGGAACGCCGTGTCGTCGCCGCGGTACTCCCGCGGACGCGCGTGGCCCGCCCCGGCGAGGCTGTCGGCGACGCGCGTGGCGCGATCGGCGCGGATGTCGCAGACGGCGTCGACGGTGGCGCCGGGGATCGTCGCCCATCCCGAGGCCATCGACCCGCCGCGCTGCCCGAGGCCGATCAGCCCGATCCGGACGGTGTCGCGCTGGGCGAAGGGCACGCCGAGCATCGATGCGGGACCCGGGAGCGGCGAGCCGCCGGTCAGCGGAGCGGATCCCGCGGCCGCCGCTCCGGTGGCGCCAGCGGCGGCCGCGACCGTGAGCCCTGCGAGGCCCGCACCTCCGAGCAGAGTGCGGCGGGAAGGCGTGGGGATGTCGGGCATGCGGTCACCTCTGAGGGAGTGATGGAGAGGCCGACGCGACGGCGCCGGTCGAGGGGAGGGGGAACCTCGCCGCGTCCGCGAGGGCGCGAAGAGGAGGTCGGGCGACGATGCCGTCGCCCCCGTTGCGCGGGAATCCTCGCCGAGGAATGTGACCACGGTCTTATCGGACCCCTGAGGTGTCAACCGATTCACACCTGAATCCCGGAGCCGCGATCGGCCCGACGTGGGTGCTGGACATCGCCCGACGACCCGGAGTCGCCCCTCGCGTGGTCTCGCTCTCAGTGCCCCGTCCCGAGTGGAGGGACCCTCCCCGCGCCTGATAGCGTCTCCTCTCGATCGCTTCTGCGATCACGGCTCTGTAGCTCAGTTGGTAGAGCGTTCGACTGAAAATCGAAAGGTCACCGGATCGACGCCGGTCGGAGCCACCACAACGAAGCCCCCTGGTCACCCAGGGGGCTTCGTGCATCCCGGGCGGCATCGATCCCCCTGCGAGCCCCATGTCGCAGAGCTGCGACAGCACTGCGACACGACGGCCACCACCTCGCGGCGAGGCTCCCCTAATCTCATCCCCATGAGCACCTTCAGCCGCCGTGCGGTCCTGACCGCCGGGGTCGTCACCGGGACCGGAGCCCTTGCCGCGTGCGGCACCACCGGATCGGTCCGCACCCCCTCCGCCACCACTGCCCCCTCCCCCACCGCCGCCTCGACCGCGGTCCCGTCCAGCAGCGCACCGGCCACGCCGAGCGCACCCGCCGTCCCGGTGGTCCCGGGCTACGACGTGGGGGTCTTCCCCGAGATCCCCCTGTTCGAGCTGCCCGACATCTCCCTCCTGGACGACTCGCTCTCCCCTTTCACCTCCACGGTGCGCACCGCGATCCCCGCGACGCCCGGCATCGCGGTGCACCCCGCCGGGTGCGGCGAGCGCACGGAGCGCACCGACGGGTCCCGCAGCATGCTCCTGTACGGCGACGGCTCCGGGACCGTCACCTCCTCCGAGGGCACCGTCACCAACTACGGGGACGGCTCGGGCACGTTCACCATCGACGGCGTCGAGGTCACCGTGTACGGGGACGGCTCCGGCAGCTACGAGAACGGCGACGTGTCGATCCGCAACTACGGCGACGGCTCCGGCATGATCCGGATCGGCGATGTCACCACGAGCGTCTACGGCGACGGCTCCGCCTCCCGCAGCGGCGGCGGGATCGACCACAGCAACTACGGGGACGGCTCCGGCGTCTGCACCGACACCGCCGCCGGCGTCTCCATCACCAACTACGGCGACGGCTCCGGCGCCTACACAGACTCCGCGCGCGGCCTGCAGATCAGCAACTACGGAGACGGCACGGGCGTCGTCAACGGCACGCGGGTCGAGGCCGAGGCTCTCCCCCCGATCCCGACCGTCGGCAGCTTCCCCCCGATGCAGGCGCTCGCGCCGATGGAGTCCTGCGGGACCACCATCACGCTGCAGGACGGGGTGCTGTTCGACTTCGGCCTGGACACGATCCGCCCCGATGCCGCCGGCGTGCTCGACTCCCTGGCCGCGGCCCTCACGCAGCTCGCCGTGCCCGCGGCGGAGATCGGCGGGCACACCGACGCGATCGGCAGCGACGAGTTCAACCAGGACCTCTCCGAGCGCCGGGCGGCCTCCGTGGTCGCGGCCCTGCAGCAGCGGGGCGTCGGCGCCGCCCTGACGCCCGTCGGCTACGGCGAATCCGTGCCGGTGGCACCCAACGACCTGGGCGGTGTCGACAACCCCGCGGGTCGTCAGCAGAACCGTCGTGTCGAGATCTTCGTCCCCACCTTCTGACCCAGGAGATTCCCATGGCCCCGCACCTGCACACCGCCACGTCCACCTCCGCCCCACCGCCCGCGCCGGCCCGCCCGCGCACCTCGGTGCTGCGCGCCCTGGCCCTCGCGGCGGCGACACCGCTGCTCCTGGGCGGATGCGCGATCGGCTACCAGGGCTCGTCCGACGACGGCGAGGACACGTCCACCTCCAGCACTCCGACCGGGTCCGGGCCCGGAAGCTCCTCTCCGGGCCCGACCGGCACCCCGAGCACGGGCCCCACGACGACGGACGGGACCGACAGCGATCCCGCGCCGGGATCGACCGCCACCCAGCCCCCCAACCAGGGCGAGCGCCGGGACCCGCAGGACTCGGCGGGGATCACCACGCCTCAGCCCGCGCAGGGGGCCACCCCTGCGTCGTGGGCCGAGTACGCCGACACGGCCTCGACGGTGACGTGCCCCGGCGGCACCCTGGACGTCGCCGAGACCGGCACCGTGATCCACGTGGCGGACTCGTGCATCGAGGTATCGATCTCCGCCGATGCCTCCGTGGTCCTCATCGACTCTGCGGAGACCGTCACGGTCCTGGGCCAGGGCAACGTCGTCTCGGTCGTCGCGACGGGCCGGATCGACGTCGGGGGCGCGGCCAACGTCGTCGAGTGGGCCGGCGGGAACCCCCAGGTCGCGGACCGCGGCGTGGGCAACACCGTGCATCCCGCATCATGACGTCATGACCGCGAGCGACCGGCCCCGCGTCCTCCTCGTCGACGACGAGGAGGCGATCACCGCGACCCTGGCCCCTTTCCTCGAACGCTGCGGTTTCGAGGTCGAGGTCGCGGCCGACGGCGCCCGGGCGCTCGCCGCCCACGCCGCACGCCGCCCGGACATCGTGGTGACCGACGTGATGATGCCCCTGCTCGACGGCCGGGAGCTGGTGCGCCGCCTGCGCACCGCCCAGGAGTGGACCCCGGTGATCCTGCTGACGCGGATCGCCGAGTCCTTCGAGCGGACCGCCGCCCTGGAGGAGGGGGCCGACGACTATCTGGGCAAGCCCTTCGAGCCGCCCGAGCTCGTGGCCCGGATCCGTGCCGTGCTGCGCCGCAGCGCCGGGCAGGCGCGCCCGCTGGCGGCGATGGCCGAGCTCACCGGCGGAGGCGTCACCCTCTCCCGTCTGGCGCGCACGGTCCACCTCGACGGCGTCCCCGTCGACCTGACGCCCAAGGCCTTCGCCCTTCTCGAACACCTCATGCTGGTGCCGCAGGAGGCGCACAGCCGGGAATCGCTGCTCGAGACCGTCTGGGGCTTCGACCTCGCGATCCCCACGCGTGCCGTCGACCACCGCATCGCGGAGCTGCGCCGCGCGCTCGGCGACGACGCCTCGGCACCCCGGCACGTCGAGACCGTGCAGGGCCTGGGCTATCGCTTCGTGCCCCAGGTCCGCGGGGCATGACCGTGCGCGCGGCGACCCGGGCCGCCGCGGTCGCGGCACCCCTGCTGGTCCTGGGCACCGCGGCCCTGGTGCTCGCCGTGACGGGCTTCGAGGGATCGGTGCTGCTGACCATCCCCGTGCCCACGCTGCTGGCCACGGTCGGGGCCGTGGGCACCGCGGCGGTGCTCGCCGTGGCCGTGGTGCGCCCCCGGGCGCGAGCGCGGCGACGACGAGAGCGGGACGAGGCCGCCGAGGTGGCGACCGCGCGCGAGCGGTCCGCGCACCGGCGGTTCCTGCAGCGCCTGGACCACGAGCTGAAGAACCCGGTGACCGCGATCCGTTCCGCGCTGGCCGCGGGAGACCCGGTCCCGGCCCGGAACGTCCGGATCGCCGCCGGACAGGCCCGGCGGGTCGGGGACCTCGTCGGGCAGCTGCGCGCGCTCTCCTCGCTCGAGACCCGTGAGCTCGAGCGCCTGCCGGTCGAACTCGGCCCCTTGGTCGAGGAGGAGGTGGCCGCGCTGCGGGAGGAGCTCGCCGCACGCGGCGCCCGCCGCGAGCTGCGCACCGTCCTGCCCACGGTCCCCTGGCCCCTCCCACCGGTCCTCGGGGACGGCGACCTGCTGCGTGTCATGCTCCGGAACCTCCTGGTCAACGCGGTGAAGTACGCGGACGACGGCTCCGCGGTGGAGGTCCGGGGATCCGAGGCCCGCGGGCGCGTGGAGCTCGAGGTCGCCGACACCGGCTGGGGGATCCGCGCCGAGGACCTCCCCCACGTCTGGGAAGAGCTGTGGCGCTCGACGGACGCCCGCACCGTCGACGGGACGGGGCTGGGGCTCAACCTCGTGCGGGTCATCGCCGTGCGCCACGGCGGCGACGTGGAGCTCGGCTCCGTGCACGGCCGGGGGACCCGGGTCCGCGTCACCCTGCCCGCCTCCACGCCCGGTCGCTGAGCCCTGCTCCGGGACCCCGGGACCGAAGACCACGGGACCACAAGACCCCGTGACCCCAGGACCGTGTGGCCCCAGGACCACGCGGCCACGGGAACCGCGATCGCCATGCTCCGCACACGACGCACCATGTCCGAAGTGTTGTCATATGTCGGAAACTGGCGGTAGGTTCCCGCCATGGCCGACACCGCCACCCTCCCCACTTCCCTCGTCGAGGCCGCCGACGACCTCCTCCCCCGAATCCTCGCCGAGAGCCGGACGGCCCCCGTCGTCCTCTACGTCTCGACCGCGAAGAACCCGTCGTGCGCCCCGTACACCCCCCTCGTCCACGCCTACGCCCGTTCCCGCCCGAGCCTGAGCACCTACCACGTCGACGGCGACGCCGCCGTGGCCGTGCTCGAGCAGTTCGAGGTGGGCGCCTACCCCACGACGCTCGTGATCCGTAACGGCACCGTCGCCTGGCTGTGGGAGCAGCCCCTGGGCGCCGAGGACCTCGCCACGACGCTCGACCGGGTGTGCGCCGGGCTCTCCGAGGACGCGGGCGCCTTCCCCGCCCGGCACACGGCTCCCGCCCCGGGGCGGACCGGACCGACCTCGGGACGCCGCGAGACCCGTGAGGCCGTCGGCGACCCGGCACCCGCCGCAGGCCCCGGTGAGCCCGCGGCGGCGGGCGCCGGCATCCCCTCGTTCACCGTCCCCCGCCTGCCGCGCGGCTGCACCATCGACGCGCAGGGATCCGACGGGACCGAGCGCCGTGCTCGCCGCGGTGACCTGATCGCCGCGATCCCGGGCCGGCGGCGCACTCTCACGGCCGTCGCGGACCTGCTGCAGGACCCGGAGCCGCCCACCGCCTGGATGCGGTCGCTGCCCCGGGAAGTCCCCTGGACCAGGGTGGCCCTCACAGGACGTTCGATGGCGCTGCGCACCTTCGGTCCGCTGATCGGCCTGCAGATCCGCGAGCTGCACGTGTCCGTGTCCGAGCCCCTGTCGGTCGAGGCGCTGCGGGCCATCGGGAGCATCGCGCCGACGTCCCTGCGGCTCTCGGCGCCGATGGGCACCGAGGCCGTCCGGGCGATGCTCCCGGGGATCCGCGTCAACGGGGCTCTGGGCACGGGCGCGGTGCCCGCCGTCGGCGCACCCCGTCCTCCGGCGGGAGGATGGCGTCCCCCCGACCAGCTGCTGTCCCTGTGCGCGCGCGGCGGCCGGTTCGTCACGCTGGTCAGCCCCCAGCACCCCGGGGGAAGCGACGTGGGACCCCTCTGGGACGCGGTCGTGGCACGCGGCGCGCGACCCGCGATCGCCGTCAGCGTCCACCGGGACGCCGCGCTCATCAGGCATCTCGCGCTCTCGGACACCCCGCCGGTGATCTTCGGGATCGACGAGGGTCTGCCCCGATGGCGGTTCGAGCTCGGGGCGCACGACGATCCCGAGGTGCTCGCCGCACGCATCGAGGCCGCGTGGCGCGAGTCCCCCGAGGCCACCCCGGATCCCCTCCCGCAGCTGCGGGCGGAGATCCCGCGACGGGCCACCCCGCCGCGATCGAGCGCGGTGCACGCCGAGCTCGTCGCGCCGGACGACGTCGGGGGCGTCCGCTGGGTCGGCGGTGCGCGCGCGGTGCGGGTCCCGGCGGGCTGGGGTCTGCGCGCGCGGGTCCAGTTCGTGCCGGGGCGTCCGTTCGTGGCCGACCCGCTGATCGCCCTGCAGCCCGACGCGGTCCGCATCCATCTTCCGCCACGGGCGTTCGGGCTCGACCTGCGTCCGCTCGTCGAGGTCGCGAGCCTGCGTGCGCTCACCCTGGTCGGGGACGGCCACGCCGAGGGGCTCGGCGACCTCCTCGCGCGGCACCGGGGCATCGTCTCCGTGCGCGTCGACGCGAGGGCCCCGGCGCTGCGCCGCGAGGTGCCCGTGTCCGTACCGCTGCTCGACGGGGCCTGGGGAGCGGCGCGGCGCTGATTCCGACGGCCGGGGCACCTGCGAGGCTGGGTCCGGGGAACCCGGGCCTGCTTCTGGGGCGACACCGGGGCCGATGCTGAGAACGGCCGTTCCGGGTGCCGGTATTCTCCCGTTCGTGTCCGCACGACCGACGACGCCACGGCGTCGCTCGGAGGACCATCCGACGACGACCCGGACCCACCGGCGACGTGCGCGCGCGGCGGGGCCGCGGTGCGCCGCGCCCGCGGGTCCCGACGATGGGAGTGCAGCCCCGTGGAACGACCGACGATCCCGGGATCGCCGTAACCGCACGGCCCGTCGTGCCGCACGACGTCCTCGTCGTGATCCCGTCCATCAGCGCATCGCAGGTGCGGTCCTCCCTGCCCTGGATCCGGGAGCTCGAGGACCTCGGCCTCCGCGTGCGCGTGGTGGCCAACTCGCGGTCCCTGGCCACCTCCGACGTCGACGTGCACCTCGTGGACACCGGCGAGAACCCCGGGTTCTCCGCCTCGATCCTGCGGGCGGTCCGCGACGAGTCGGACTGGTCGTGGCTCGTCATCGCCAACGACGATCTGCAGGTGGGTGCGGCGGACATCGACGCGCTGTGGGACACGCTCTCCGGGCACGCCCCGGTGGACGGACCCTCCGTGGTGCTGTTCGACCCCGAGCCCCCGCGCAGGATCCCCGACGTCCGCGCCGTCCTGGGCATGCTCTCGCTGGTGTCGAACGTGGGCGAGACCCTCGCGCGTCAGATGCCCGGACGACTCCTCGGGCGACGGGATCGGTCACGCGGCACGGGCGACACCCCGGCCCGGGGCGCCGCCCCCTTCTACAAGGCCTTCAACCTCGTCGCGATCTCGCGCGAGGCCTGGGAGCTCGTGGGCGGCCTCGATCCGCGGCTCGTGTTCTGCTACGAGGACGCGGACTTCGTGCGGCGATACACCGCTGCCTCGGGTCTCCTGCCGCGCGTGCGCGCCCTGGACGTTCGGGGCGAGCGCTCGGCCTCGACCCGCCGTCACATCGAGAGCGTCCTGCCGGTGATCGTGCACTCCGCCCGCGAGTACCTCCTGCTGCTGGGGATCCCGCGCCGACGTGCGGACCGGCTGATCGGTGCCGCCCTGTGCCTCCGGATCGGTCTGGCGCCGTTCTCCCATGCGCCCCTGCGGGCGCATCTGCGGGGCATCCGCCGCTCCCGGCACCTCCTGCGCACCGGCACCGTGCCGCGCCTCCCGGACTACGACAGCCTCTGAGCCGCTCCGGCCACCCCACCGCCGCACCCACGCACCCGAGCGTCCGAGCGTCCGAGCGTCCGAGCGTCCGAGCGTCCGACCATCAGAGCCCCGATGCCTCCGGGAGCCGATCGGACCGGCCCGCCCGACGATCGTCGGGTCGACGCCGCGCCCCCCAGCCGTCATGCTCGGAGGAGACCCCGGGGGGCGCGTGCTCCGCGGAACCCCACCTCCCACGGAAGGCCGACGATGACCGAGCACGACGCAGCCCCGGCACCCGACCCGGACGCGGCTCCGGAAGCGGGCACGGGCCCGGCCACCACGCCCGGCGGGGACGCGCCGGCACCGCTGGCCCGCACGACGCTCGCCGAGGACCTCCTGCTGGTGCTGTTCGACCCGGCATCCGGGACCATCGCGGGCGAGGGCACCCTGTTCTACTCCCTCGCCGGCGCCGTGCTCGCCGATCTCGCCGATCAGGACCTCGTGACCGTGGACCCGAAGCCCGGGCTCACGGGGCGGCGCGTCGCCGCCGTCGGCGACCTCGGCCCCGAGGATCCCCTGCTCCGGGGCGCCTGGGAACTCGTGGCCGCCAGACCCCGCGGCACCCAGACCTTCCTCGCGGAGGTCGGCCCGCGCCTGCGCGAGCCTGTCCTGGACCGCCTCGTCGGCCGCGGACACCTCGTGCGGGAGTCCGGCCGGGTGCTGGGCCTCATCCCCCGCACGACGCTGCGGCTCGGGGAGACCTCACGTCGTGCCGAGCTCGTCGACGAGCTGCGGGCCGTCCTCGTGGACGGCGCGGAGCCCGATGTCCGCGCCGCGGCGCTCGGGGCGCTCGTCTTCGCGAGCGGCAGCCTGCCCGTGCTGCACCGTGAGATCCCCTGGTCGGGCGCCGTGCACCGTCGGGGAACGGCGCTGGCGGCGGGTGATTGGGGCGCCGCGGCCGCCGACGCCGCGGTCCAGCGGACCGCCATGGCGATCGCCTCGGCGGGCGCGGCGATCGCCGTGTCCTCGGTGGCCTCGACGACCGCCGATTCCTGAGTCCTTCCGCACCGGAGACCTGCCACTCCTGAGGCCCGCAGCTCTCGCGGCAGGGACGGGCATGTCGACCGTCCCCGAGGCATCGACCGCTCAGTGCCCCTGCGGTCCTGCCGATCCCTCGTCCGGTCCGTCGCCGCGCGCGGACCCGATGGCCTCGCGTCGGGCATGGGCCTCGCGATCCGGGACGTCCTCGGCCTCGACGAGGTCCTCCTCGTCGATGTCGAGCTCCTCGGGCTCGACCAGCGGCGTGGTCTCCGGCTCGTCCCAGTTGGGGAACTGTGAGAGGTCGGCCCCGCTGGGCGGGCTCTGGACGACGTTGGTCGGGAAGCGGTCGTGCTCGGCGCCGAAGCCGTGGTCGTCGGCCCCCATGTCCACCTCGTCGATGAACCCGTCCTCGTCGTCGTCCTCGTCGAGGGAGCGTGCCAGGCGCGGGGAGAGCTCGTCGACGGCGTAGGAGCCGCCCGAGACGAAGCCGCGGCGGAACGCGGCCCGCGCCAGCAGGGTGCTCGAGACCGGCACCGTGACCATCTGCGCGAGCACGACGAGGACCATGATCGCCGCGCCGGCGAAGGAGCCGATCGCCAGGGCGACCCCGGCCAGGATGAGCACGAGGCCCAAGGTCTGCGGCTTGGAGGCGGCGTGCATGCGCGTCAGCACGTCCGGGAACCGCTGCAGGCCCACCGAGGCGACGAGGGTCAGCAGGGCGCCCAGGACCATGAGGACCAGGGCGATGAGGTCAGTGATCTCCACGGCCACCTCCGGGCTCGGCGGGCTTCTGGGTCCCGGATGTCCGCTCCTCGGCGGTCGATCCGGGGACGTCCGCGGCCGCGGCGTCGTCCCCGACCGCCGGGCCCTCGGCGTGCACGGCCGAGTGCCCCTCGGACTCCTGCCGCGAGGGGCGGGAGGCGCCGCCCGCGCCCGGGTCCTCGCGGGAGACGAAGCGCGCGACGGCGACGGTGGCCAGGAACGCCAGCGCGGTCAGGGACAGCATCGCGGTGCCGGCGTAGGTGGTGCGGTGGAAGGCCGAGTACAGCCCGAAGCACATCACGGTGATGACCACCAGCATGTCCGAGGCCACGGCCCGGTCCAGGATGGTGGGGCCCACGATGATGCGGTAGACGACGGGGACCGCGGCGACCGCGAGGATCGCCGCGACCACGAGGATCCCGAGCTCGAAGGTCATGACAGCTTCGCCCCCTCGAGCACGGGCCGGGCGGCGAGGGCGCGCAGCAGGCGCCCCTCCTGCTCGAGGGCCCGGCGCCGCGCCTCCTCGACCTCGGCCTCGTCGCCCGCGCCGATGACGTGCAGGAACAGGGTGCCGGTCGAGCGCTGGGCCTCGACGACCACGCTGCCGGGGATGAGGGTGCACAGCATCGCCGTGCCGGTGAGGAAGAGATCCGAGCGCGAGCGCAGACGCACGGCGATCACGCTCGTGGGCGGCGAGGGCGCCGGACGGACCGCGAACCAGGCCACCTGCGTCGAGGACACCACGACGTCGAAGGCGAAGCGCGCCACCAGCACGACGAAGGCGATCGGACGCAGTGCGAGCTCGCGGCCCACCCGCGGCAACGGGAACAGGACCACGACGATCACGGCCACGAGGATCCCCCCGAGCACGTCGGAGGGCTCGAAGCCACCCCACAGGAGGCACCAGAACACGGTCGCGCCGAGGATCTCGAGCCAATGACCGGGTACCTGCTTCAGACGGGCCTTCATCCGACGTCCTCCACCTTCTGGCCGGCCTCGTCGATCCGGTAGCGCAGCTGCTCGGCGGCGCCGTCGCCGAGGACGGCGTCGACGTACGGGCTGCGGGCCAGGATCGAGACGGCGGAGTCGTCGGTGTAGGACATCAGCGGGCCCGCGAACACGGTCAGCAGCAGCGAGAACGCCACGAGCGCACCGGTCGCGCCGAGCATGAGCCGCGACACCTTGCGGGTCTCGTCGTCGCGCAGCACCTGCTCGGGGGCCTTCTGCCAGAAGGCGCGGTTCCAGATCTTGGCGATCGCATACAGGGTCAGCAGGCTGGTCAGGACGCTGGCGACCACGAGGATCCAGGCCGCGGGCGAGCCCACGGCGATGCCGCCCTCGATGAGTCCGACCTTCCCGATGAACCCGGACAGCGGGGGGATCCCGGCCAGGTTCATGGCGGGGATGAAGAAGAGCACCGCGATCCACGGCGCCACCTTGGCCAGCCCTCCGAGCCGCGCGAGGTTGGTGGTCCCGCCCCGTTGCTCGATGAGGCCGGCGCCGAGGAAGAGCGTGGACTGCACGGTGATGTGGTGGGCGACGTAGTAGATGGTCGCGCCCATCGCCACCCGCGTGGACAGGCCGATGCCGAACAGCATGTAGCCCATGTGGGAGACGAGGGTGAAGGACAGCACGCGCTTGAGGTCGGTCTGGGCGAGGGCCCCGAGGATCCCGATCACGAGGCTGAGCCCCGCGGCCGCCAGCAGCAGGTCCGTCAGCTGGGAGGCGGGGAAGAGCAGCGTCTCCAGGCGGATGATCGCGTAGATGCCGACCTTGGTCAGCAGTCCCGCGAAGACCGCGGTGACCGGTGCCGGGGCCGTCGGGTAGGAGTCCGGCAGCCACGCGGACAGCGGGAAGATCGCGGCCTTGATCGCGAAGGCGACGAGGAGGATCAGCTCGAGGCCCAGCCGGGGCCCGGGCTCGATCTGGTCCAGGCGCACGGCGAGCTCGGCGAGGTTGACGGTGCCGGTCGCGGCGTACACGGCGGCGATCCCGCCCAGGAACAGCAGCGAGGACAGCAGGGAGACGATCACGTAGGTGGTCGCCGCGCGGATCCGGCTCGCGGATCCGCCGAGCGTCAGCAGCACGTACGAGGCCGACAGCAGCACCTCGAAGCCGACGTAGAGGTTGAAGAGATCCCCGGCGAGGAAGGCGATGGACACGCCCGCGACGAGCACGAGGTAGGTGGGGTGGTAGATCGCGACGGGGGTGCGCTCGGAGTTCTCCGAGACCGCCTGCGCGCTGGAGTAGATGAGCACGGCGAGCGTGACGACGCTCGAGACGACCAGCATGAGTGCCGAGAGCTGGTCCAGGACCAGCACGATCCCCAGCTGCGGCGTCCAGGCGCCGATCTGCAGCACGAGGGCCCCGTGCTCGGCGACGTGGACCGCGAGGATCGCGCTGACCAGCAGCACCGCGCTGAGGGTGGCGATGGTCAGGCCCAGCTGCACGCGCGTGTAGCGCCGCACGATGAGGGTGACGGCCGCGCCCGCGAGCGGGAGCATCACCGGCAGGGCCAGCAGGAGCTCGATGCTCATCGGGGCTCCTCCTCGTCCTCGTCGGATTCCGTGTGGTCCATCGGGGCGTCCTCGGCGGAGGACAGGTCGGCACCCAGCGGGTCCTCGCTCTCGTCGGTGTCGTCGTCGTGCTCGTCGCGGGCCGAGGGCTCCTCGGCCCGGGACCCGGCGGCCTCGGCCACACGGGGCTCGCGGGGCGCGGTCCCCTGCTCCTCGAGGGTGCCGGTCGGGGCGTCGTGCTCGGATCCGTCGTCGCCGCCGCCGTCGGCGCCCTGGGCGGTGCGCAGAGCCCCGTGGCGGTGCTCCTCGGTGAGCCCGGCGATCGCGGGGACCGCGCCCGTCTCGGCGTCGGTGACCGGATGCGCGCCGGTCTCGGTGTCGGGCTCGGCGCCCTCGGGCCCGGCATGGGCGGCGCCGACCCGGATCGCCTCGCGGCGCGGGGTGCGGCGTCGGCGGCTGCGGCGCAGCACGCGGCGGTCCTCGACGTCGTCGGGCACCTCGTCGTGGCCGAAGAGCTGCCAGGCGCGGTAGGCCAGGGCGATGACGAAGGCGCCGATGCCCAGGGTGATCACGATCGCGGTGAGCACCATCGCGAAGGGCAGCGGATCGCTCATGTCCTGCGGGGGTCCGGCGCCCTCGAAGGGCGGGTTGCCGGGCACGCCCACGGCCACGAGGAACAGCAGGTTCACGCCGTTGCCGGCCAGGATGAACCCGAGCAGGACGCGGGTGAGGGTGCGCTCGAGGAACAGGTAGATCCCGCAGGCGATGAGCACGCCGGCGGTCAGGACCAGGGCGAGGCTAACGGGCATCGAGATCGGCCTCCTGCTGTCGGTCGATCTGCGAGCCGAGGCTGCGCAGGAAGTCGAGGACCACGCCGATCACGACGAGGTACACGCCGATGTCGAAGATGATCGCGGACGGGAAGTGGGTCTCCCCCAGGATCGGGAGGTGCTGGACGATCGTGACGGTCTGGAACACCGCGCCGCCGAACAGCACGGGCAGCACCCCCGCGAGCACCGCGGTGGCCATGCCGACGCCCAGCACGAGACCGGCCTGGACGGGCGCCGCCTCGGTCAGCTCGTAGCGGCCTCCCGCGAGATAGCGCAGGGTCAGGGCGAGTCCCGCGACGAGGCCGCCGGCGAAGCCGCCGCCGGGATGGTTGTGCCCGGCCATCAGCAGGTACACGGAGAACATCATCATCAGCGGGAACACCAGGCGGGTGACGACCTCGAGGATCACCAGGCGCCGCTCCGGGGCGAGCGTCAGGCCCGCGGAGAGCCACGTGCGCCAGCGGTTGCCGGCGGTCTGCTCGGGGCGCACGTCGAAGGACAGCACGTTCTGGGGGATCCGGGCGGTGGCCCCGCGCCGCCAGATGGGCTGGGTGTGCTCGAGGTCGCGCACCCGCGGGATCCGCTGCTCGCGGCGCGTCACGAAGATCAGCGAGGCGACGCCGGTGGCGACCACCAGCAGCACCGAGATCTCGCCCATCGTGTCCCAGACGCGGGCGTCCACGAGGGTCACGTTGACGACGTTGTGCCCGCCGCCGATCGTGTACGCGGTCTCGATGAGCCCGGGGCCCAGCGGCTCGGCGGTCCGGGCGCCGGCGGCGATGAGCGCCACGCCGCACAGGACGGCCGCGGTGCCGATGGCGATGGCCCAGCGCACCCACTGGTCGCCCTTGAGGGGGCGGCGCGAGAAGTGCAGCGGCAGGCGGCGCAGGACGAGGATCAGCACCACGGTCAGGATGGTCTCGACGAGCACCTGGGTGGTCGCGACGTCCGGCGCGCCCCACATGAGGAACAGCAGGGCAGCGCCGAAGCCGGTCACGGTCACCAGCAGCACGGCCCGCAGGCGGCGGCGCGCACGGGCGGCGCCGATCGCGGCGATCGCGACGACGACCAGCACGAACAGCTCCCCGGGGTGGAAGAACCAGACGATGTTCGTCGGGATCCGGCCGTAGCTCAGGGCCACGGGCACCGTCAGGGCGATGAGCACGATGAGCATCGTGCCGAGGGTGTACGGGAGCGAGCCGCGCTGGAACAGCCCGGTGACCGCGACGGCCAGACGGTCGGTGCCGCGCATGATCCGCCGGAACGTCTTCTCGGCGTCGAACCACGAGGCGAAGTCCTCGCCGCGGCGCTGCGGGGAGACGGCCTGCTGGAAGCGCTCGACGGCGCCCGCGCGCCAGGCCACGAGCGCGCCGATCCCCAGCGCCAGCACCGAGGCCAGCAGCGGCACCCCGAGGTGCGGGACGACGACGAGGTGGACCGCGGCGGGCGCGGAGGGCAACGTGTCGGAGTAGCCGTGCAGGACGTCCTCGAGGGTCCCTGCGAGGGCGGGCAGGACGAGCGTGCCCACGCCGATCAGGGCGGGCGGCAGCCAGAACCCGACGGGGATGCTCGGCGGCACGGCGCAGGCGCCGTCGCTGCCCGGGCCGAAGGCGCCGGCCACGAACCGCCACGAGTACGCGACGGTCAGCACGGAGCCCGCGACGAGCACCACCAGGAGCGCCTGCTGGGCGGGGCCGCCGTACCAGAGGGCGGTGAAGACCGCCTCCTTGGTGACGAAGCCCAGCAGCGGCGGGACGGCCGCCATCGAGGCCGCCGAGACGATGCCGATCACGGCGACGACGGGCGCGCTGCGCCACGTGCGGTGCAGCCGGCGCAGGTCCCGTGTGCCGAACTTCTTGTCGATGATCCCGACGACCATGAACAGCGGCGCCTTGAACAGCGCGTGGGAGATGAGCAGCGCCAGCGCCGCGAGGCCCGCGCCCTGGGTGCCGATCGCGGAGATCGCCGCCATGAAGCCGAGCTGGGAGACGGTCCCGTAGGCCAGGAGGAGCTTGATGTCGGTCTGGCGCAGGGCGCGCCATCCGCCCAGGAGCATCGTCACGGCACCGAGGATCGCCACGAGGGCGCTGAGCGCCGGGAGCTCGGCGAGGCCCGGCCCGAACCGCAGCAGCAGGTAGATCCCGGCCTTGACCATCGCGGCGGCGTGCAGGTACGCCGAGACCGGGGTGGGGGCGGCCATCGCCCCGGGGAGCCAGAAGTGGGTGGGCACGAGCGCGGACTTGCTCGCCGCGCCCGCGATGACCAGCACCATCGCGGTGACGAGGAAGGCATCGGGGTGCTGCCAGAGGTCGGAGGCCACGATCGTGCTCAGGCGCATCGACCCGGCGCCGTGGGCGAGCATCAGCAGCCCCACCATCATCGCCAGTCCGCCGGCGGTGGTGGAGATCAGGGCGTTCATCGCGGCCCGGCGCGAGGCCTGCTTCTCGACGTAATGGCCGATCAGCAGGTAGGAGAAGATCGTGGTCAGCTCCCAGAAGGTGAACATGACCATGACGTCGTTCGCCGCGACCAGCCCGGTCATCGCCCCCGCGAAGGCGGTGAAGACGCCCGCGAAGCGGCCGAGGCCGACCTCGGTGTCCTTGAAGTAGCGCGCGCAGTACGCGAGCACGAGGGCGCCGACTCCCGAGACGATGAGCAGCAGCACCCACGACAGCACGTCGAGGCGGAACGAGAGTTCGATGCCGAGCGCCGGGATCCAGGGGATCGACTGGTCCACGGGCGCGTGCGCGAGCTGCGTGGGGTCGTGGCTCGCGACCCAGGCCGCGGTCGCCGCGGGGGCCAGCGCCAGGACGTAGAAGGCGTTGCGTCCCCACGCGCGCACCAGCGTCGGCCCCAGGAGGGCAGCAGCCAGGTGGGCGAGGAGGAACCAGATCACACGCTCTCCAGACGTCGGGGGGCGGTCGGGGGGACGGGAGCCGTCCGCGGCGCGAACACCCGGGGAGGACTCGGAGAACTCCGGGAGCGAGGCCACGGGAGATCCCGAGGCCCGGCGGCACAGCGGGGACCTGTCCATCCTACGAGGTCACCCTGGACGGCGGCTCCGTCCCTAGAGTGTCCCCATGCACACCGCCTCCTCCGGGCCCTCCCCGGTGCGACGACGTCAGATCCGCGCCTTCAACCTGTGGGACGGCGGCATGTCCGCGTTCTCCTCGGTGATCCTCACCTTCGTGTTCGCGACCTACGTGACCAATGCGGTAGCGGCCGAGGGGGCGATGGGTGACGCGGCGATCAAGACCGCCCGCGACCACGGCTCGGCGGTGCTGTCCACCGCGCAGTCCTGGGCGGCCGTGGCGGTGGCGCTGCTGGCCCCGCTGCTGGGCAACCTCGCCGACGCCGGCGGGCGTCGCAACCTGCTGCTGCGCATCACCACCCTCGCCGCGGTGATCACCGTGGCCGTGATGCCCGTCGTGCGCCTGGATGCGGACTACCTGTGGGCCGGTGCGATCCTCATCGCGCTCGGGGTGGTCTTCTCCGAGCTGGCGGGGGTGTTCACCAACTCGGTGCTGCCGCAGATCTCGACGCCGGCGGACCGCGGCCGGATCTCGGGGACGGCATGGGCCACGGGGTACTGGGGATCGATCATCTGCCTGGTCCTCGTCCTGTTCCTGTTCGTCATGCCCGGCACCGGACTGCTGGGCCTGCCCGCCGAGGACGGCTGGCACCTGCGCGCGATCCCGGTCTTCGTCGCGGTGTGGATCCTCGTGGGCACGTGGCCGCTGCTGCGGCGCGCGCCCGCCGCGCCGCGGCGCGAGGGCGCCGCGCGGTGGACGCCCTGGCAGGGGTACCTCGACGTCGGACGACGCCTCGTGCGGGCGGTGCGCGACGAGCCGATCATGCTCGCCTACCTGGTGGCCTCGGCGATCTACCGCGACGGCCTCGGCGCGATCTTCTCCCTCGCCGGGGTGCTCGCGGCCAACGCCTACGGCTTCTCGACCACCGAGGTGATCGTCTTCGGGATCGCCGCGAACCTCGTGGCCGGTTTCGGGGTCTTCCTGGGCGGCAGGGCCGATGACCGCTTCGGCAGCCGCGCGGTCATCGTCATCGGCTGCGCGGGGATCATCGCGCTGGGCATCGTCGTGCTCGCCTGGAGCCCCGCGGGGGTCTTCTGGGTGTGCGGGCTGGCGATCTGCCTCTTCGTGGGGCCGGTGCAGTCGGCCTCGCGGAACCTGCTGACGCGCCTGTCGGATCCCGGGCAGGAGACCGAGAGCTTCGGCCTCTACGCGATGACCGGGCGCGCCTTCGGGTTCCTGGGGACGGCGGCCTTCGCGGTGTGCGTGACGCTCTTCGACGACACCCGGATGGGCATGCTCGGCATCATCGCGGTGCTCGCGCTGGGGCTGCTGGCGTTCATCCCGATCCGTCTGGGGGCGGCTGGCAGACCCGCTGGTCCCGCGGACGGCACGGAGGACGCCCGCGCGGCGTCCTGATCGAGAGGTCGGCGGCGCTCAGAGCGCCGCGTCCCCCTCGGGATCGACCTCGATGCGGGTGCGGTGGAAGTTCAGGTACGAGCGCGAGGCCGTGGGGCCGCGCTGGCCCAGGTAGCGGTTGTTGTTGGCGCCCGTGCCGTAGGGGGTCTGCGCCGGCGAGGAGAGCCGGAAGAAGCAGAGCTGGCCGATCTTCATCCCCGGCCACAGCGCCACCGGGAGCGTGGCCACGTTGGACAGCTCCAGGGTGATGTGCCCCGTGAACCCGGGGTCGATGAATCCCGCGGTCGAGTGCGTGAGCAGCCCCAGGCGGCCCAGCGAGCTCTTGCCCTCGAGGCGCGCGGCGACGTCGTCGGGCAGGGAGACCTGCTCGTAGGTCGAGGCGAGCACGAACTCCCCCGGGTGCAGCATGTACTTCTCGTCCGGGTCCACGGCGATCTCCCGGGTGAGCTCGGCCTGCTCCTCGGCGGGGTCGATCATCGCGTACTTGTGGTTGTCGAACACCCGGAAGAACCGGTCGATGCGCACGTCGACCGATGCGGGCTGGACCATCGCCGGGTCGTACGGGGTCAGGCGGACGCGGCCGGAGTCCAGCTCCGCGCGGATGTCTCGATCGCTCAGCAGCACGCCGTCAGCGTAGCGGGCCGCCGCCTCGGACCGGAGGGGGTCGCGGGACCGCCGTCACGGATTTTCGTCGCGGCCCCGGCCGGGCTACACTGAACGCCGCACGTCCCGGCCGAGAGGCGACGGGCATGCACGCGCGGGTGTAGTTCAATGGTAGAACTTCAGCTTCCCAAGCTGATGGCGCGGGTTCGATTCCCGTCACCCGCTCCGCGATCGCAGGGCCCCGCACCGAGGTGCGGGGCCCTGCGTGCGTCCCGGGCCCGTCGAAGATCACGATTCGGACGAGTCGGCACTCCGAGGCGATATCGGGCATCCCGGGCTCCTACGGTGACCGGACCCTGCTCGCCCCTCCTCGGGAAAGCCGCCTCCTCATGAACGACACGATCCCTCCCCTGCCCCGCACCGATCCCGCCGATGCCCTCGAGAGCCCTCGAGAGCCCCCGGGAGCTCACCGCCGACCGCACGCACGCCGCCCAGGACTTCTCGAGCGAGGACGCCGGGTATCACAAGACTCTCCGTCCCCGGCAGATCCAGATGATCGCGATCGGCGGCGCGATCGGCACCGGCCTGTTCATGGGAGCAGGTGGACGGCTCGCCTCGAGCGGCCCCGCGCTGATCCTCGTGTACGCCGTGTGCGGGTTCTTCGCCTTCCTCATCCTCCGGGCGCTCGGGGAGCTGGTCCTGCACCGGCCGTCCTCGGGCTCCTTCGTCTCCTACGCCCGGGAGTTCTACGGCGAGAAGCTCGCCTTCGGCGCCGGCTGGATGTACTTCCTGAACTGGGCGATGACCTCGATCGTCGACGTCACCGCCGCCGCGCTGTACGTGAAGTTCTGGGCGCGGTACTTCGAGCCCCTGCAGCAGATCCCGCAGTGGGTCATCGCGCTGGTGGCGCTCGTGGTGGTGCTCTCGCTGAACCTCGTCAGCGTCAAGCTGTTCGGCGAGATGGAGTTCTGGTTCGCGCTCATCAAGGTCACGGCGCTGGTCGTGTTCCTCATCGTCGGGACGTGCTTCATCGTCTTCCAGGGTTCGACCGACGTCGGCGAGACCGGCTTCTCGGTGATCGCCGATCACGGCGGCGTGTTCCCGATGGGCTCGATCGCCCCCGTCCTCGCGATCAGCGGCGTCGTCTTCGCCTACGCCGCGATCGAGCTGGTGGGCACGGCGGCCGGCGAGACGCAGAACCCCGCCGCGGTCATGCCCACGGCCATCAACACCGTCGTCATCCGGATCGCCGTGTTCTACGTCGGCTCGATCCTGCTGCTGTCCCTGCTGCTGCCCTTCGACACCTACCAGGCCGGGCAGTCGCCGTTCGTCACCTTCTTCTCGCACATCGGCTCCCCGCAGGCCGGGGCGATCGCCGGTTCGGTCATGAACTTCGTCGTCCTCACGGCGGCGCTGTCGAGCCTGAACGCGGGGCTCTACTCGACCGGCCGGATCCTGCGGGCCATGTCCGTCAACGGCTCGGCGCCGCGCTTCACAGCGGTGATGAGCCGCAACGGCGTCCCCTACGGCGGGATCCTGCTGACCGCGCTCATCACGCTGTGCGGCGTGGGCGTCAACGCCCTCTGGCCCTCCCAGGCCTTCGAGATCGTCCTGGAGATCTCGGCGCTCGGGATCATCGGCGGCTGGGCCACGATCATGCTCTGCCAGATCAAGCTGCAGCGCTGGGACCGCGAGGGCAAGGCCGTGCGGCCGTCCTTCCGGTTGTTCGGCGCGCCGTTCACCTCGTACCTGACGCTCACGTTCCTGGCCTTCGTGCTCGTGACGATGGGCTTCTCCGAGACCGGGCGGTGGGTCCTGGCCTCGCTCGTCGTGCTGATCCCGGCGCTGGTGATCGGCTGGTTCGCCGCGCGACGGCGGATCCTCGAGGTGGCGCGCGAGCGCGAGGGCTACACGGGGGCCCACCCCGTGGTGCCGGAGCGTCCGGCCACCGAGGCGCTGCGCGCCAAGAGGTGACGGGCGGGGGTCAGCTCCCGGTCAGGACCACCAGCAGGGCTCCGGCGTAGGCGTCCTCCGCCGTGGGGGCGCGGATCTCGCGCACGGTGCCGTCGACCTCGACGGAGACCACGTGCACCCGGTGCTCGCCGGCGTCCGGGGCGCCCTCCACACCCTCTCCGGCCTCGGTCGCGCCGGTCGTCGGCGTGGTCGCCCGGTGCGGGGCGACGAAGCGCTCCCCCAGCGCCTCGCGCAGCTGGTCCTCCCGCGGGATCCACACGGCCTCGTGCTGCTCGATCGAGTCGAGCGCCCATTCCGTGGTGCCGTTGAAGCGGAACAGCTGCTCGCCGCGCCGTCCCCGGCCGCGCTCGACGACCATCGAGGAGAGCATGAAGACCTCGGAGCGCATCGGCTCGATGTCGATGACGAAATGGTCCCCGTCCGCGGGCTGCCACTCCAGGCCCTGATCGCGCAGGCGGGTGGCGACGTCGATGTCGATCATCCCGCCAGTGTACGAGCGGTGCGACAATGCACCTCATGCCCAAGATCATCGGTGGATCGCTCGAGGAGCACCGCGAGCGCACGCGCGCCCGCATCTTCGACGCGCTCGGCGACCTCATGGAGGCCGAGGACTTCGAGGACCTCACCTTCTCCCGCATCGCCACGGCGGCGGGGGTCGGGCGCACCGCGATGTACAACCACTTCCCCGACCGCGACACCCTGCTCGTGGAGTTCGCGATGCACGAGACGGCGAGCTACCTCGACCGTCTGCGCCGCGGGATCGCCGGTGCGGCCACCACCGTCGAGGCCGTCGAGCTGTACGTGCGCACCCAGGTGAGCCTGCGCGGCGCCTTCCACATGCCCACCAGCCGCGGCGGCGCCGGGGGGCTCGCTCCGGAGACCGCCCGCCGCATGCGGGAGCACGTGGTGATGATCGAGGACGTCCTGCGGGGGATCCTCGTGCGCGGCGTCGAGAGCGGCGAACTGGCAGCGGACCTCGACGTGTCCGCGACGGTGCGGATCGTCAACTCGCTGCTCATCGGGCGCAGCGTCATGGCCGAGCACGAGACCGACGCGCTCGTCGCCTTCGTCGTGCGGGGTCTGGGAGCGGACCCCGCCTGAGGCGAGCACGCGGAGCCCGGGGGCCGATGCCTCCGGACGCGCGCACCGTCCGCGATCGACGACGGGCCGGTCCCGGCAGCTGCCGGGACCGGCCCGTCGTCGTCCGTGCACCGCACGGGGCCGGGTGCGATCAGCGGGTGCGGCGAGCGCCCCCGCGCCGGGTGCGCTTGCGGGTGCGACGGGTGCCCGTCGACGACGTCGCCCCCGGGGCGGCGGACGCGTCGTCGGACTCGGCGGGGTCGGCCGGATCCGTCGAGGTGTCGCCGTCGTCGGCCGCGTCGTCCCCGAGGCCGCCGGAGGGGTCCTCGTCGATGTCCTCGTCCGGTGTGGACCGCTTCGTCAGGGCGGACTTCGCGGTCCGCTTCGCTCGCGGTGCGGCGGCGTCCTCGTCGTCCGTGGACGCCTTCGCGGCGCCCTTGCGGCCGCGGGTGCGCCGGGAGGTCACGATGACCTCCTCGCGATCGGCCTCGTCCTCGTCCGTGAACGCGTCCCAGCCCTCGGAGAGGAGATCGTCCTCGCGGTCCGTGGAGCCGCGTGCGAACAGCGGCTCGTCGAGATCGGAGATGTCCTCGAGGTCGGGCTCGGGGACCGTCACGGTCGCGAGCACGAGGGCCCCGCCGACCACGATGATCGCGGCGACCGCGATCAGCCAGCGCAGGTGGTACGTGACGTCGCCCGTCGAGAGGTCGATGAACGATCCGATCAGCAGCGCCGAGGACAGCGACGTCACGAGTGCGACGGGCAGGGCGAGCTGCCCGAAGGCCGCCCGCAGTCCGGTGCCCAGCGTCGCGCCCGACAGGGCCGCCGAGTGCGCCCACGAGCCGCGCCCGCCGTAGCGGCCGGTCTCGATGACGTCGAGGGCGCCCCGCTGCGAGGAGTCCACGAGCGTGGCCCAGACACCGGCGATCAGGCCTGCGACGAGGGCGCCGGCCACGTAGGCGGGCACCGCCGCGGCCCCGAGGCCGAAGCCGACGACGACGGGCATGAACACGGCCACCAGCAGGGGCGCGACGGCGGCGCGACGGGTGTCCAGGTCGAGCTCGCCGAGCGCGACGGCCCCGGATCCCCCGTCGAGGAGGGCGGCACGGGTGTCCACGACCGCGGCGGCACCGAGGCGCCGCAGGCCCTCGAACAGGTTGGCGCCCACCGCGAGGACCGTGACGACGCCCAGGACGAGACCCGCGACCACGAGCAGCGAGGACGCGGAGGTGTCGGTGAGCGCACGGTCCTCCCACAGCGTCGTGGCGTTGCCCGCGGCGAAGACCGCGTTGGCCACGGGAGCCAGGGTCGCGGCGGCCGCGAAGGTGGTGACCACCTGCAGGCCCGCCCCGCTGGTGACATCGGCTCCGCGGGACGCGTCGCGCAGCCCCTGGTCGGCGCCGTCGACGTCCCCGAGCAGCGGGGCGGTGTGGAAGGCCGCGTGACCGGCGACGATGACGAGGGCGCCGACGCCCGCGAAGACCGCGAGCAGGAACACGAGCTGGAGGATCCCGGCGCCGGTGATGCCGAGCACCGCGAAGGCCAGCGCGACCAGCAGCGCGAGGATCGCGGTGGTGCGACCCGCGGTGCCCAGGCTCGTGAGGACGCCGAGGGGGCCGCCGGTGCGGGCGGTGCGGGCCGCCGAGAGGACGGCCCCGCCGCGGCGATCGGCGGCGAAGGAGACGAGGGCCTGGGCCAGCAGGGCCAGGATCGCGCCGGTGGCGATCGCGATGACGGTCACGAAGCCGGGATGGACGCCGTAGATCCCGACGGTGTCCAGGATCGACCGGCCGTCCGCGCCCCCGCTGAGCTGCGGGATGGCCTCCTTGAGCTGGCCGAGGGTCTGCTCGATCTGCGGCTCCAGCTCGCTGCGCTTGACCGCCTGACCACCGGTCAGGGCGGGATCGGTGAAGGTGTCGAGGCCGACCTTGCCGAAGCGCAGGGCCTTGTACTGCTCGGGGAGCCACACGAGCACGGCGGCGACGAAGGCGCCCACGCCGAGCACGGAGGGGATGAGCGCGCCCAGGCGCAGGCCCTCCCGCTCGCGGTCGACGGTGCGTGCCTGAGGCAGGACCGCCACGAGGAGCGCGGCGAGGATCGCGATGCCCACGCCCAGCAGCGGCACGATCATGCCCTCGACGGTGAAGGTCGTGACGCCGATCCACAGGCCCAGCGCGAGGAGCGCCGAGGTCGCGGCCATGATGTCGGCCGCGCGGGCCGGGCCGCGGCGGAACAGCGAGGCGAAGCGGACGTGCACGGCGCCGGGGTTGTCGGCGCCCGCGCGGTCCAGCTCGTTCTCGTCGGCCCCGGCGAGGAGGGCCGAGGAATCCGCGGTGACGTCGGCGAAGGCACCCGAGACGCGGGTGGACAGGGCGAACAGCGCCGCGCCGGCGGCGAAGCCGAGCAGCGCGCGGCCCGCGTCGTCCCGCAGGAACCAGACCGCGATCCCGACGGGCACGGCCGCGACGGAGATCGAGGTGGCCGTCATCAGCGCACCCACCCGGCCGACGGCCCGGCGGCGCGCGACGCCTCCGAGCGCGAGGGCGGGCACGAGCATGCCGGTGGTGCGCCAGGTGACGGCGACGCCGGCGAGGAGGCCGGCGAGCATCATCCCGGAGCTCAGCAGTCGGGAGTCGAGCGAGCCCGGCACGAGGAGCAGGAGCAGGAGGGCGGGGATGCCGATCACGAGGGCGGTCGCGGTCGAGCCCGACAGCAGGGCTCCCAGGCGCGCACCCAGCCCCGGGTCCACCGGGGTCCCCTCGTCGTCGGCGTCGTCGACGTCCGCGGACGCCGTCACCGGCGCCGTGCGACCGAGGCGCCCGGGGACGACGACCCCCAGCACGATCGCCACGACGCCCACCAGGACGAGCGCGAGCAGGGTCCAGGCGATGTCGTCGCCCAGGGGGTAGTCGGTGATGAAGTCCACGCGGTTCTCCTCGTGCCCTCGGGGTCCCTCGGGCGGGTGGTGGTGGGCACGACGGCCCGGATGATGCGGTGCGAGTGTGACAGGTGGGGCGGGCCGAGCGCGGCTCAGCCGAGCAGCGAGAGGTCCAACGAGGACGCGCCGCCATCGGCGATGCGGATCGGGACCCCCCAGTCCTGCTGATGCATGTGGCACGCCGGGAACTCGACGCTCGGGTCATCATCGCAGGAGGCGGCGCGCGCGCTGACGTGCAGCACGCCCTCGGTGTACGCCGGGTCGAAGGTGACCGTGCGGTCCAGGTCGGTCCCCGTGCCGCCTCCGGAGGCGAGCATGCCGCTGGGCGTCGTGGAGATGGAGACCTGCGTCGAGGGACCCAGGGAGTTGTCGAGCTTGTGGCCGGGTGGCGGCGTGAACAGCACCCGCACCCCCAGGGTGCCCGCGGCGATCTCCGTCACGGGGCGCTCGGACTGCTGGGCGCCCTCGTCGATCACCTGCTCTGCGGCACGGGCCAGCGGCACCCAGGTCAGGCGGTGTGCGCCGGACTCGACGACGAGCAGCTGGTCGATCCCGTCGATCGGCCCCATGAACAGCGCGTCCGAGGGCTCGGAGAGGTCGGTCGCGACGGTGACCACGGTGCGTTCGGCGGGATCCACGAGGCGGATCGCGCCGTTGTAGGTGTCGGCCACGGCGATCCGGCCCTCGGGCAGCGCGGTGACGCCCAGCGGGTGCTGGAACCGGGCGCCCTCGAAGGCGCCGTCGACGTGCCCGAAGTCGAACAGGCCCTCGCCCACGAGCGTGCCCACGGTCAGCGCCTCGGGGTCGATCACCCGGACGGCGGAGGTCTCGGAGTCCGCGACGACGACCCCGCCGTCGGGCAGGCGGTCCACGCCGGAGGGCTGGGCCCACCAGGAGCGCACGAGCGCGCCGTCGACGAGGCCCTCGTGGGTGGTGCCCGCGAGGACGGCGAGCGCCCCCGTGCGGGGGTCGAAGGTCCACATCTGGTGGATGCCGGCCATCGTGATCACGACGGTTCCCAGCTCGGGGGACCACGTGAGGTCCCACGGGGTCGACAGGGAGAAGGTGCGCGGATCGCCCTCACCCGTGGGCAGCGGCTCGCCCTGCATCCACTGGCGTCCCGTGCCCGCGACCGTCGAGACGGTGGTCGCGGACCGGCCGCGCAGGAACCGGTCGTGGCCGAGTGCGACGCCGCGCAGGACGTTGTTGGCGGTGTCGGCGACGACGAGGTCGTAGCCGACCTCCTCGGCGACGTCCTGGGGCAGCACGACGATGCCGTTGGGCTCGGCGAAGGTGGCTTCCGGCCCCTCGCCGTCGGCATCGCCCCGCACCCCGGCGCCGATGACCTCGTCGGTGTGGGCCCCGTCGGAGCCGAAGACGACCAGGCGGTGCTGGCCGGTGTCCGAGACGATGACGCGGCCGTCGTCGAGCTGGGCGATCTTCGAGGGGAAGCGCAGCGGCTGGGGGACGCGCTCGGCGATCACGGTGGGGGCGGGCCCCCGGCGCAGCGAGCCGTCGGCCTCGGCCTCGGCGACGAGGCGGGAGATCAGGGCGTCGAGGTTGTCGGCGTGCCCCTCCCCCGACATCGAGCCGGCGATCCGGCCGTAGGTGTCCAGGACGACGAGCGTGGGCCAGGCCCGCACCGCGTACTCGCTCCACGTCTGCAGCTCGGGGTCGTCGATCACGGGGTGCTCGACCTCGTAGCGGGCGACGTTGGCGGCGAGCGCGTCCGCGTCCTTCTCGAACTCGAACTTGGGCGAGTGGACGCCGACGACGACGAGCTCATCGGCCCAGGCCTGCTCGACGGGGCGCAGCTCGTCCAGGACGTGCAGGCAGTTGACGCAGCAGAAGGTCCAGAAGTCCAGGACGACGATCTTGCCGCGGAGGTCCTCGAGGGTGAGGTCCGCCCCGCCGGTGTTCAGCCAGCCTCGGCCGCGCAGAGCGCTCGCGTGCGGACGGGGGCCATCGGAAGTCGTGGTCATGGGTTCCAGTCTGCCAGGTGCCGGGGCCCTGCCCGCTGTGTCGACGCTGTGCCGGACCCACGGCGACACCGGGACGCTCCGACATCGGGGGCGCGGCCGTGCCCCGCACCCGCCGGGGCATCCCGCGCCCCCGGGCCGCACCTGGCCCACGGGCCCTCAGGCGCTCAGGCGCTCAGGCGCTCAGGCGCTCAGGCGCTCAGGCGCTCAGGCGCTCAGGCGAGCGTCCGCCGCGGCCAGGTGCCGATCCACGCGAGCAGCTCGGGGTCCGCGAGCGTCGGCACCTCGATGGCCGTGCCCTCCAGGTGCGTGCCGTGGGAGGGGACGCCCACCAGGCGCAGCCCCGCCGAGACGGCGGCGCGCGCCCCCGTCGCGGAGTCCTCGAACGCCAGGGCGTCCTGGGGCAGGGCGCCGAGCGCCGCGGCGCCCTGGGCGTACATGTCCGGGAACGGCTTGCTGCGCGCCACCGTGTCGGTGGACTCGAGCACCGTGAAGAGGTCCACGATCCCCGCGCGGGTGAGCTTGTCCTCCAGCGCCGAGGCCCAGGAGTTCGAGGCACAGGCGATGGGGACCCGGGCGGCGGCGGCGCGCACCACCTCGACGGCGCCGGGCATCGGACGCAGGTCCTCGCCCAGGTTCTGCACGAACAGCTCGCGGGTCTCCGCGAGCACGGCGTCGTAAGGGGCGCCGGCGGCTGCGGCGATCGTCTCGGCAGCGACCTCGAGGGTGGCGCCGATGAGCACGGCGTCCTGCTCGGCGGTGAGCGTCGCCTCGTGGCGCCGCAGGATTTCGGCCTGGGTCTCGTTCCACACCGTCTCGGTGTCCAGGATCAGGCCGTCGCAGTCGAAGACGACGGCTCGCGGGGTCCAGTCGCCGAACGCCTCGGTCCAGCGGCTCATCGACGGACCTCCCAGGTGTCGATCCAGGCGTGGAGGTCCGGGTCCTCCAGCGAGGTGAGCAGGAGGTCCGCGGCGGGCTCCTGCCCGGGCAGGGAGGGGATGCCGATCAGGGTGAGCCCCGCGGCACGCGCCGCCTCGGCACCGGTCTCGGAGTCCTCGAAGGCCAGGGCGTCGGAGGGGTCCGCGCCGAGCAGCCGCGCCGCGTGGGCGTACATGTCCGGGGCGGGCTTGGGCTCGGCGACGTCCTCGATGGCCACGCTCGCGTCGAGCACGGAGGCCAGCTCCATGCCCTCGAGCTTGAGGTCCAGGAGATCTCGCGGGGAGTTGGAGGCGACGGCCACCGGCACCTTGGCGGCGATCGCACGCACGGTGCGCTGGGCGCCCGGCATGAGGCGCAGCCCCTCGTCCATGTCGGCGCGGTGCAGCGCCACGAGCTCGTCGGCGACGGTCAGGGGATCGCGGTCGACCGCGGCGGCGATGGTGGTCACGACCACCTCGGCGCTGCGGCCGGTGATGCGGCGTCGCGTCGCGGCGTCGATCGAGGCCCCGTGGGAGGCGAGGTAGTGGTCCTGGGTGCGGATCCATTCGGCCTCGGTGTCGACGAGCAGCCCGTCGCAGTCGAAGACGACGGCGCGGGGGGTCCAGAGGGGCAGGGGCCAGGGGGTCAGCGTCGCAGAGCTCATGGTCGTTCCAGCGTATCGGCCCACCGGGCCCCTGCCGCTCAGGTCCGACCGGTCGCTCAGGCGTCCTGCCCGGTGCTCTCCGTGCCCGCGGTGCTCGCTGTGCCCGCCGTGCTCGGTGCGATCTCGCCGGCGTCGCCGCTCGCGAGCGCCGCGAAGCCGCGGTCGAGGTCGGCGAGGATGTCGTCGATGTGCTCGAGGCCCACCGACAGCCGCACGAAGCCGGGCTCGACGCCCGCGGCGCGCTGCTCGGCCGCGGTGAGCTGGGCGTGGGTGGTCGTGGCCGGGTGGATCACGAGCGAGCGCACGTCGCCGATGTTGGCCACGAGCGAGTGCAGCTCGAGGGCGTCGACGAAACGACGTCCCGTCTCGGCACCGCCGGGCACGACGAACCCGAGCACCGAGCCCGCGCCGCGCGGCAGGTACTGCTGGGCGCGGTCGTGGTACGGCGAGCCCTCCAGACCCGCGTAGGCGACCGATTCGACCTGCGGGTGGGCGGCCAGGTACTCGGCGACACGCTGTGCGTTCTCGACGTGGCGCTCGACGCGCAGCGGCAGGGTCTCCAGGCCCTGGGCGATGAGGAAGGCGCTGTGCGGGGCGATCGCGGGACCGAGGTCGCGCAGCAGCTGCACGCGGGCCTTGATGGCGTACGGCGGCAGGTCCGGCGCGAGCTGGGAGTAGACGAGGCCGTGGTAGCTCTCGTCGGGCTCGTTGAAGCCGGGGAACCTCTCGGGATCTGCCGAGTAGTCGAAGGTGCCCGCGTCCACGATCACGCCGGCGATGGTGGTGCCGTGCCCGCCCAGGAACTTCGTCGCGGAGTGGACGACGACGTCGGCGCCGTGCTCGATGGGTCGCAGCAGGTACGGGGTCGCGACCGTGTTGTCGACGATCAGCGGGATCCCGGCCTCGTGCGCGACGTCGGCGACCTCCCGCACCCGCAGGATGTCCTGGCGGGGGTTGGGGATCGTCTCGGCGTAGATCGCCGTGGTGTTCGGGGCGATCGCGGCGCGCCAGGAGTCGAGGTCGTCGGGGTCCTCGACGAAGCGGGCCTCGATGCCGAGCCTCGGCAGCGTGTGCCGGAACAGGTTGAAGGTGCCGCCGTACAGGCTCGGGGACACGACGATGGAATCGCCGGCGCCGGCGACGTTGAGGATCGCGAGGGTCGTGGCGCTCTGGCCCGAGGACAGGAGCAGCCCTGCCGCGCCGCCCTCGAGCGCCGCGATGCGATCCTCCACCACGGCCTGGGTGGGGTTGGTGATCCGGGTGTAGATGGGGCCCAGCTCCGCGAGGCCGAAGCGGTCCGCGGCGACCTTCGTGTTCTCGAAGACGAAGCTCGTGGTCTGGTCGATCGGCAGGGCACGCGCGCCGGTGGCCGGATCCGGGGTCTGGCCCGCGTGGATGGCGAGCGTCTCGAAGTGCGGGGAGGTCTCGGTGTGCGTCTGATCCTGTGACATGGGCACATCGTGAGGGCGGTCACGAGGGACGGCAAGGCCGTGTGAACCATCGTGACCGCCCCGACGGGCGTGCGGTGCGGTGCGGTGCAGTGCGGCGCGGTGCGCTGAGGCGCGGTGCGAGGTCAGTCGAGCGCGTCGGCCTTCTCGAACCGGGCGGTGAGCGCCCCGAGGTCCACGGGTCCGCTCGCGGCCACCGCGCCGCCCTCGTACACGTCGCGGTCGATCTCGTCGGAGGCGTTGGCCACGAGCATCGAGACGAAGGAGTCGCCGTTGACGTTGAGGAAGGTGCGGAAGATCCCCGCGAACCAGTCGACGGCGATCAGCAGGCCCACGGCCGCGAACGGCAGGCCCAACGACGTGGCCAGGAACATCGCCACGACGGGGAACCCGCCGGGCACGGTGATGGTGCCCATGTTGAGCAGGATCGCCAGCGCCATGCCGAGGACGATCGTGCCGGGATCCAGCTGCACCCCGCCGGTCTGGGCGAGGAACATGATGACGATCATGTAGTTGAGCACCGCGCCGTAGGACCCCATGGTCAGGCCCACCGACAGGGTGAAGTTCGCGACCCGGGGGCTCACGCCCAGCTTCTCGACCGCGGTGCGCAGGACCGTCGGGAAGGTCACGGCCGAGCTGGTGGTGGTCACGGCGATCATCGTCTGGTCCCCGAGCTTGCCCGGGAGCCGCAGGGGCGACAGGCCCGTGCGCAGCGCCGTGACGACCACGAACAGCGCCAGCAGGATCAGCACGCCCAGGAGCGTGGCGCCCAGGTACTTCACGGCGCCGACGACGACCGCGAAGCCGACGGTGCCCGAGAGGTTGCCCAGCAGGCAGAACACGCCGATGGGCGCGATGACCATGACCAGGCGGATCATCGTGAGCACGACCTGCTGGATCTGGTCGAACAGGTCCAGCACCATGCGGTTGCCGCTGCGCTGGATGTAGGCGTTCAGCACGACGCCGAACAGCAGCGAGAACACGATGATCGGGACCATCGTGGCCGTCGACATGGCCTCGAAGATGTTGGTCGAGACGAAGTTCAGCAGCGTCTCCTGCCATCCCTGCGCCTCCTGTGCGGAGGCCTCGAGCGCCGGGTCGACGGTGCCGCTGAAGTCGATGCCTGCGCCGGGGCGCACGAGGATGCTGATGACCCAGCCCAGCAGCGCCGCGACGGCGGAGAAGCCGATCATCCAGCGGAAGGTGCGCAGGGCCATGCGCCCCATGCCCGATCCGGTCATCGACCCCGTCGCGACGATGACCGACGCCATCACGAGCGGGACGATCGCCATCTGGATGAGACGGATGAACAGGTCGCCGACGAACTTGAGGTTGGCCGCCCACGGGCCGACGACGAGTCCGAAGGCGATGCCGAGGATCGCAGCCGCTCCGATGAGCAGCGCGGGATTCTTCCAGGCCTTCTTCATGGGGTTCATGGGGATCCTCCAGTCGGGATGCCGCCGTCCACCGAGGTGTGGCCGAAGCGGTAGGACCAAAAGTGGTCGACCAGGGGCGCGCCGTCACCCCCGAGGGCCCGTCGTCACCCGTTCGTTACCGAACTCGGGCCGACCCCGGGGTGCGCGCCGCCCGGGACCCCTGCCGTCGAGGCGGCCGTGGGAGACTGTGGCCGCGCGCGGCCGGGACCCCGGTCCCCGTCAGAGAGGTGGAGGACGCACATGGCCGATGCCGCACATCCCGTGCTGGGTCCCCTCCCCCGTTCCAGCCCGCACGTGGCCGACGACATCGCGCGCCATCTCGAGCGGCTCATCGTCTCCGGTGCCCTGCCCCCCGGTCGAGCCCTGCCGCCCGAACGTGCGCTCGCCCTGGATCTCGGCGTCTCCCGCAACGCCCTGCGCGAGGGGCTGACCCGGCTCGCGGGCCTGGGCCTGCTGGACCGTCGCCAGGGCAGCGGCAACCGCGTGAGCAGGACGATCCCTCTCACCGCGACCCTCGCCGACGGCCTGCGGGCGGCCCCGGCCGAGTTCGAGCACTCCGCGGAGTTCCGCTCGGTGATCGAGCCCCGGATCGCGCGCCTGGCCGCCGAGCGGATCGACCCCACGGGCCTCACGGCGCTCGGCGAGCTGCTCACGGACGCCGATCGCGAGACCGACTCCGACCGCTCCGCCGCGCTCGACATCGCCTTCCACACCGCGCTCGCCCAGGCCACCGGCAATCCCCTGCTCGCGACCCTCGGGCAGCTGATCGCCTCGTGGACGGTCGAGGCGCGCGTGTTCTCCCACCTCGAGGACGAGGGGCGCACCCTCTCGCGCACGGGCCACGGCAGGATCCTCGCCGCGCTGCGCGCCGGGGACGCCGAGGCCGCGGACTACGCGATGCGGATCCACCTCGCCGAGATCCGGGACGTCATCGAGAAGGTCCGCACGGCCGAGGCCTCCGAGATCTGACGGCGATCCCACCGCCCGAGCCGAAGGTCACGGGCGTGCAACGACGCCCTCCGCGCCTGTACGTGGCCCTACCAATCTGTCTACGGTGAGCCCGCGCTCCCCTCCGGAGCGCGCTCCTGGATCGGGTGCCGACATCGGCCCCGCCCTCGCCCTCGCACCCCGGAAGGCCCCGTGCAGACCCTCTCCCGCATGCAGGAACGGCCCGCCGTCGCCGTGCGCCTGCTCATGGCCCTCACCTTCGTCACCGGGCTCGTGGACGCCGTGGGGTACCTCGCGCTGGACCGCGTGTTCGTCGGGAACATGACCGGCAACATCGTGATCCTGGGCATGGCCGTGGCCGGCGGCGACGACCTGCCCGTGCTCGGGCCCGTGATCGCGCTCGTCACGTTCACGGTCGGCGCCTACGGCGCCGGCCTCGCGCTGCGGCACCGACGCCGCGTCTGGTCCGGTGCGGTGACGACGCTGCTGACGATCGGCGCCGCCGTGCTCCTGGCCCTCGGCGCCGCCTTCGCGGTCACCGGCGGCGACGGCACCCCCGCGCTCGTGCTCGTGGCCTCCTCGGCGACCGCCGCCGTCATGGGGATCCAGGCCGCCGTCGCCCGCAGTCTCGCCGTGGCCGACCTGACCACGGTCGTCGTCACCTCCACCCTCACCTCCCTGGCCAGCGAGAGCCTCGTCGACGACGGGGTCCGCGGCCTCTGGGGCCGACGGTGCGCGGCCATCGGCGTGCTGTTCCTCGGCGCACTCGTCGGGGCCCTGCTGCTGCGTCTGGGCACGGCCGCCCCGCTGGTCCTCGCGGCCGCCCTGACGCTGGGCGTCGTCCTCGCGGGCCACCGGATCCTCCACACCGCACCGGACCCCTCCCAGGAGACCCCCCGATGAGCATCTCGACACCGCTGGGCCCGACCCTCGCGCCCGAGGCCCCGGGCCCCGTCGTGCCCACCCTGCAGCCCCACCGGGGAGAGCTGCCCGGGGACCACTACCTCCCCTCGACGCCGGCGACGGTGCGGTGGGGGCGTCTGCCGTGCGCCTCCGACCCCGCCGTCCTGACGATCGTCTCCGGGGAGTCGGTCACGATCGACACCGTGAGCCACGAGGGGATCCTCGAGGACCAGGGCCGGGATCCGGTGGCGTTCTTCGGCCGCGAGGGGGTGGCCGAGAAGGACGTGCTCACCGACGCCCGCGAGGTCGCCGCCGCGGCGCCGCGGGACGCGAGCTGCGACGGACCGCACGTCGTCACCGGACCCATCGCCGTGACCGGCGCCCGGCCCGGCGACCTGCTGCGCATCACGGTGCAGCAGCTGGTGCCGCGCGTGGGCTACGGCGTGGTGTCCAGCCGCCACGGTCGCGGCGCCCTGGCCGGGGAGCTCCCCCGCGGACCGCACGACGTCAGCGTCTTCACCCCCGTGCAGCGCGGCGACGACGGCCTCGTCGGCGCCCTGCCCCTCGTCGACGGCGGGGACCGGGCGATCCGGTTCCCCCTGGCGCCGTTCCTGGGCACGATGGGTGTGGCCGTCGCCGGGGGCACCCACCCCCATTCGGTGCCCCCCGGGCCGCACGGCGGCAACCTCGACGTGAACCTGCTCGTCGAGGGCACAGCCCTCCTCCTGCCTGTGCAGGTCCCCGACGCCCTCGCCTATGTGGGCGACCCGCATTTCGCCCAGGGGGACGGCGAGGTCGCGCTCACCGCCCTCGAGGCCCCGCTGCGGGCGACCCTGCGCTTCGACGTGATCGACCAGGACACGGCACGTCGCCGCTACGGGACCCTGCGGGGACCGATGATCCGCACCCCCGAGCACCTCGTGCCCACCGGCATGGACCCCGACCTCGACGAGGCGATGCGCGCGTGCGTGCGCGCCGCCGTCTCCCTGCTGCGCGCCCGCTACGGCATGGCCGAGCACCTCGCGTACGCCTACCTCTCGGCCGCGACGGACTTCGACATCTCCCAGGTGGTCGACATCGTCTGCGGCGTGCACGCCCGGATCCGGCTCGCGGACTTCGATGCCGTGCCCGCCGAGCCCGAGCGCTGGACCGCGACATGACGGCGGCACGGCAGGTTCCGGACCCGGACACGCTCCCCCGCACGGCGCCCGGGATCCTCGCGCGGCACGATGGACCCGTGGACGTCCCGATCCCCCCGGACCTGCTCGCCGCCGCCGAGCTGTACGAGCGCGCGCTCGCGGACGACGACCTCGCGGTGCTCGACGCGATGTTCGCCCCGGGTCCGGCCACCCTGCGCGGAGATGCCGCGGGCCTGCTCGTCGGCCACGAGGCGATCAGCGCCTTCCGGGGCGCCCGGGGCGGGGTGCCGCCGCGGACGATCACCCGCATCGAGCACCGGCCCTGCGGCGAGGGCTTCGCGCTCCTGGTGTCGGTCTCGAGGTACGCCGACGGCGGCTCCGGGCTGCAGACCCAGCTGTGGCAGCGCCTCGACGGGCACTGGCGGATCGCCGCCGCGCACGTGGCCCCCCGGCCGCAGGCCCTGGACACCTCGGTGTGGCGGGTCCTGGGGGATCCCCTCGTGCCCGCCGTCCAGGACGGCCCCCTCACCGGGCTGTCGGTCGCGGTCAAGGATCTCTTCGCCGTGGCCGGGCAACGGATCGGCGCCGGCAATCCCGCGTTCCTCGCCGAGTCCCGGCCGCAGGGCACGGACGCGGACGCCGTCGCGGACCTCCGGGACGGCGGGGCGACGGTGCGCGGCATCGCCCGCACCGACGAGTTCGCGTACTCGATCGCCGGACGCAATGCCCACCACGGCACGCCCCCCAACGCCGCCGTCCCCGGCACCCTCCCCGGCGGCTCCTCGAGCGGCCCGGCGAGCGCCGTCGGGCTGGGCCAGGCCGCTGTGGGGCTGGCGACCGACACGGCCGGCTCGGTGCGCGTCCCGGCCTCCTACCAGGGGCTGTGGGGACTGCGCACGACCCACGGGCGCATCTCCCGCGCAGGCCTGCTGCCGCTCGCGCCGAGCTTCGACACCGTCGGCTGGCTGACCCGCGACGGATCGACCCTCGAACGGGTCGTCGCGCACTGCCTCCCGAACGCGGCCGGGGCCTCCGCTCCCCTGCCCTGGCATCTGAGCGTCCCCACGGACCTGCTCGCCGCCGTCGAACCCGCCACCGCCGCCGCCTTCGAGGCGCTGCTCGCGACTCTGGCCCGCGACCCGGCGGGGCCCGAGCTCGCGCACGGCGAGCTCGGCGACCTCGACCGCATCCAGGACGTCTTCCGCACGGTCCAGGGCGCGGAGGCCTGGGCCACCCACGGCACCTGGGTGGGCGAGCACCCCGGGCAGCTCGGTGCCGACGTCGCCGAGCGCTTCGGCATCGCCGCCAGGATCGGGCCCGCCGAGGAGGCCGCGGCGCGCACGGACCTCACGGCCCTGCGGGCGCGCCTGACCGACCGGGTCCGGGACACGGTCCTGATCCTGCCCACGGTCCCCGGCGCCGCCCCGCCGCTCGACATCGCCGGGGACGCCCTGGACGCCGTCCGCGCGGCCACGCTGCGCCTGACCACACCGGCGGCCGTGGGCGGCCTGCCGAGCATCTCGCTGCCCCTGCTCACCGTGCCCGGGCCGCGCGGTCCCGCGCCGCTGGGCATCGCGCTGATCGCCCGCGCGGGCAGCGACCTCGCACTGGTCCGCCTCGCCCGTCGCCTCGCGTCCCTGGTCGGCACCGCCCGCGGCCAGGAACCCGCATGACCACCGCCATCCCCACCCCCGCATCGGAGCCCGCATGACCACCGCCGCCACCCCCCTCCCCGGCCCGATCGATCCCCCGACCCGCCTGCTCATGGGGCCGGGCCCCATCAACCCCTACCCGAGCGTCCTGCGGTCGATGTCGGCGCCGCTGGTCGGGCAGTACGACCCGTTCATGACGGCGACCATGGCCGAGACCCAGGCCCTCTACCGTGCGGTGTGGCGCACCGACAACGACGCCACCGTGCTGGTCGACGGCACCTCGCGCGCCGGCATCGAGGCGGCCCTGGTCTCCCTGATCCGCCCCGGCGACCGCGTGCTGGTGCCCGTGTTCGGCCGCTTCGGGCACCTCCTCGCCGAGATCGCCGAGCGGGCGCTGGCCGAGGTGCACACGATCGAGGTGCCGTGGGGGCAGGTGTTCCCCACCTCCGTCCTCGCGGAGGCCGTGGCGCGGGTGCGTCCCGTCGTCGTCGCGCTGGTCCAGGGCGACACCTCGACCACGATGAACCAGCCCCTGGACGGGATCGGGGAGATCTGCGCCCGCCACGGAGCGATGCTCTACACGGATGCGACCGCGTCCCTGTGCGGCAACCCCTTCGAAGCCGATGCCTGGGGCGTCGACGCCGCGACCGCCGGGCTGCAGAAGTGCCTGGGCGGCCCGTCCGGCTCCTCCCCGCTCACCCTGAGCGAGCGCGCCGTCGAGGTCGTGCGGTCGCGCCCCCGCGTCGAGGCCGGGATCCGCGAGGACGACGACCCTCTCGGCGCCGAGTTCATCCGCTCGAACTATTTCGACCTCGGCATGATCCTGGACTACTGGGGGCCCCGCCGCCTGAACCACCACACCGAGGCCACGTCGATGCTCTATGCGGCCCGGGAGTGCGCCCGGCTGCACCTGGCCGAGGGCCACGAGGCGGTCCTCGCACGCCACCGGCTGGCCGGCGAGGCGATGCTCGCGGGCGTGCGCGCCCTGGGGCTGGAGACCTTCGGGGACCTGGGGCACCGGATGCACAACGTGCTCGCCGTGCACATCCCCAGCGAGGTGCCGGGCGACGCCGTGCGCACGGAGCTCCTCGAGGACTTCGGCATCGAGATCGGCACCTCCTTCGGCCCGCTCCACGGCCGTGTGTGGAGGATCGGGACGATGGGGTTCAACGCCCGTCGCGACGCGGTGCTCACGACGCTCGCGGCCCTGGGCGCGGTGCTCGCGCGGCACCGGCCTCACGACGGCCTCGCGGCGCCCGCCTCCGAGGCGGTCGCCGCGGCGACCGCCGTGTACGACGGGGCCGGCGCATGAGGCCCGGCGAGGGCCTGGACCCCGTCGCGGTCCAGGACGCGGCGCGCCGTGTGATGGCCCGCTGCGACGCCCTCGCGAGCATCACCGCCACGCCCGGCGCGATCGAGCGCGTGTACCTCTCCCCCGAGCACGCCCGCGCCAACCGGGCGGCCGCCGGGTGGATGCGCGAGCTCGGGATGACTGCCCGTGAGGATGCGGCGGGCAACCTCGTCGGGCGTCTGGACACCGCGGACTCGGAGTCGGCGGCGCTGCTGCTGGGCTCCCACCTCGACACCGTCCCGGACGCGGGCCGCTACGACGGGATGGCCGGCGTGCTCATCGCCCTGGCGGTCGTGCGCCTGCTGCGGCGACGTGCCGACGACGGCACCTGGCGCTCCCCCTTCCCCTTCGCCCTCGAGGTGATCGCCTTCTGGGACGAGGAGGGCACCCGCTTCGGCACCGCCCTGCTGGGCTCCTCGGCGGTCGCGGGCACGTGGGACCCCGCCTGGTGGGAGCTCACGGACGACTCCGGCACGACCCTGCGCGAGGCGTTCGCGGACTTCGGCCTGGACCCGAGCCGGATCGGCGACGCCGCCCGCCGTCCCGAGGAGCTGCGCGGCTACCTCGAGGCGCACATCGAGCAGGGCCCCGAGCTGGACCGCCGCGGGGAGCCGCTGGCGGTCGTCTCCTCGATCGCGAGCGCCCGCCGCTTCCATCTGACCGTCGAGGGGCAGGCCCGCCACGCGGGCGGCACCCCGTACGACATGCGTCACGACGCGCTGCTGGGCGCCTCCGAGGCCGCGCTGGCGGTCGAACGGATCTGCCGGGGCGAGCACCACGCGGTCGGGACGGTCGGCCGGCTCGAGACCTTCCCCGGCGCGGTGAACATCGTGCCCGGCGAGGCGCGCCTCAGCCTGGACCTGCGCGGGGAGCTCGACGAGACCCGGGACCGGGTGTGGGAGAGCATCGGGAAGGAGCTCGACGTCATCGCGGGCCGCCGCGGGCTGCGGTGGCGGGCCGAGGAGTTCCACAGCGCACCCGCCGTGCTCTGCGCGCCGCTGCTGCAGGACGTGATCCGCGCCGGGATCGTGGCGACCCTGCCCGCGGGCGCCGATGACCCCGCGACGATCTACAGCCGCGCGGGCCACGACGGCATGGCGCTGGGCGCCCTGACGGACATCGGCATGGTGTTCCTGCGCAACCCCGACGGCATCAGCCACCACCCGGCGGAGTCCGTGTCCTCCCAGGACGTGGCCGCGGGCATCCGGGCGCTCGGTGCCGCGGTGACCCATCTGGCCGCCGAACCCGCTCCGTAGGGTCCCGTCGGAGCTGCTCCGCGGACCCGCCGGAGAGGCGCTGTGCCCGGCGTGCCCGGGCAGGTCGCAGGCTCCGTGAGGAACCGCGTCGGGACCGGTCCCCGGCGCCTCGCATCACGCGGTCGCGGCCCCCTGGGCGGTGCTCCGGTCCTCCGGTGCCCCGGATCCGGCATCGGCCGCGAGCAGCTCCCGGACCCGCGGGATCACCCGCTCCCCGTACAGCTCGACGCTGCGCAGGCGCGCCTGCGCCGAGACGGTCCCGGCCGCGCTGTAGACCATGTCGAAGCGCCCCACGTCCAGGGCGCGGATGGCCTGGGCGATGCGGCGTGCGACCGTCTCGGGGGAGCCGACGTACAGCGACCCCTGGGCGACCTCCGCCTCGAACTCCTCGCGGCGCACGGGCGGCCACCCGCGCAGCGCCCCGATCCGGTCCCGCGTCTCCTGGAACCCCGGATAGAACAGCTCGACGGCCTCCTCGTCGGTGTCCGCGACGAAGCCCGGGGAGTGCACTCCCGCCGGGCGCGGCGCGATCCCGAACTCGGTGCTCGCGCGCCGGTAGAGATCCACGTACGGGCGGAACCGCTCGGCCGGCCCGCCGATCACGGCGAGCATGAGCCGCATCCCGTAGCGGGCGGTGCGGACGACCGATTCCGGGGAGCCGCCGACGCCCACCCACGTGGGCAGGCGGCCCGACTCCGTGCGCGGATACACCTCGGCCCCGTGCAGCGCCGGGCGCGTCGAGCCCTCCCAGGTCACGGGCCCCTCGTCGAGCAGACGGTGGAACAGCTCGATCTTCTCCTCGAAGAGGAGGTCGTAGTCCTTGAGGTCGTACCCGAACAGCGGGAAGGACTCCGTGAAGGACCCCCGGCCCAGGATCACCTCGGCGCGGCCGTGGGACAGCGCATCGACGTGCGCGAAGCGTTGGAACACGCGGACCGGGTCGTCCGAGGAGAGCACTGTGACGCCCGAGGCCAGGCGGATCCGCTCGGTCACGGTCGCGATGCCCGCGAGGACGGTCTCCGGGCTCGAGATGGCGTACTCGGGCCGATGGTGCTCGCCGAGCGCGATCACGTCGATCCCGAGCCGGTCCGCGAGCACGGCCTCGGCGACCGTGGCGCGGATCGCCTCGGCATGGGAGACCACCTCGCCGTGCGCGTCGCGCGGCCGGTCCCCGAAGCTGTCGATCCCGAACTCGATGGCTGATGCGTCCATGGCGGCCTCCTGACCGACGGGGCGGGTGCACCCCGCCCCGAAAGTGATTGATACGTGAATCATCTACCCATGTGGTTCACATGTCAACTACTCTGGGGGCATGACGCATCCGCACGCGGGCCGCACCGTGCCCACACCCCGGGAGCTCGCCGCGTGGCGGGCCCACCTCGAGACCTTCGAGCAGGCGCGCGCCCGGATCGAGGCGGCGCTGCATCGCGACAGCGGCCTCTCCAGCGGCGACTACACGGTCATGCTCGCCCTCGGCGAGGCGCCCGAGCACGCGATGCGCTCCTCGGACCTCGCCGCGCACATCGGATGGGAGCGCAGCCGGCTGTCCGGTCAGCTCGGCCGCATGGAGCGCCGAGGACTCATCCGGCGCGAGGCGTGCGCGGAGGACGCACGCGGCTCGCGCACGGTGCTCACCGCCGCGGGCGCCCGCGCGTTCCGCGACGCGACGGTGCCCCACCTGCGGGCGATCCGGGCCGTCTTCGTGGACGCCTTCACCCCCGCCGAGCTGACGCGGATCCACGAGGACGCCGACACCCTGCGCGCCCACCTCGATCGGCTCGGCCCGCGCTGACACGCACCACGACCACCCCCGTCACCGACGCCCGCACCCCTGGAGGATCACCTCATGCTCGCCTGGACCACCGACCCCGACGCCCCGGGGGGACTCGCCCTCGCCGACGTCCCCGAGCCCGCTCCCGCGCCCCACGAGGCCGTGGTGCGCATCGACGCCTTCGCCCCGAATCCCGGGGACCTCGCGGGGCTGGCGGCCGCCGCGCCGGGCACGGTCCCGGGATGGGACGGCAGCGGCGTGGTGCTCGCCGCGGCGGCGGACGGGAGCGGTCCGCCGGCGGGAACCCCCGTGCTCGTGCTCGGCATGGCGGGAGGCTGGGCCCGACGACGCGCCGTGTCCACCGCGATGATCGGCTCCGCTCCCGCCGGCGCCCCCGCCGAGCGGCTCGCGACCCTGCCGGTCCCGGGAGGCAGCGCCCTGCGAGCCGTGCGCTCCCTCGGGTCGGTCCTGGGACGGAGGGTCCTCGTCTCCGGTGCGACGAGCGCCGTGGGGCGGTTCGCCGTCCAGCTCGCCGCACGGTCCGGGGCGCATGTGGTCGCGGTCGCCCGCGACACCGCGCGCCACGAGGAGCTGCGCCGGCTGGGCGCCCGCGAGACGCACACCGAGCCCCGCACCGTGGTCGACGCGGTGCACGGGGCGATCGACCTGATCGGCGGGCGTCACCTCGTCGATGCCTTCGCCCTGCTCGGCCCCGGGGGCACCGTCATCAGCCTCGGCCACGCGGCGGGCACCGAGGACGTGTTCCCCGCCGGCGCCTTCCTCGGGGACCCGCGGACCGCCGATCGGACGATCCGCACCTTCTTCCTCGCGAGCGAGCCCGGGCTCGCCGCCGAGCTCACGCTCCTGGCCGCCGATGCGACGCTCGACGCCGGTCCCCTCGACGTCCGGCCGTGGACGGAGCTCGGGGCGTGGACGGCCGCCGGGGCACCTCGCCGCGCGGGCCGCGCGGTGTTCCTCGTCGACCACCCGCAGGACGGCTGAGCACGACGCGGGCCCGGTGCGCTCCCGGGTCCGCCCTCAGAGCGCCGTCAGGTCGAGCACCCGGCCCGTCCACCGCCGCCGGAGCCAGCGGTCGTGCGAGGCGATCACCGCGGTGCCCTGCCCGTCCTGCAGCGCCCGCTCGAGGCGCGTGGCGACGTCGAGGGCGAGGTGGTTGGTGGGCTCGTCGAGGACCAGCAGCTCGGGCGGGTCGCTCAGCAGCGCGGCCAACTCGACCCGTCGCACCTGCCCGCGGGAGAGCTCCCCGAGCCGGCGGTCGAGGTCCCGCGGGTGGATCAGCCCGAACAGCTCGGGCGTCGACGCGTCGTCCGCGGCGGTCCCGGCGGCGGCCCGCAGGAGGGCGCGGGGCGTCGTCGTCGGATCCGCCTGCTCGTCCTGGGCCAGGTGGGCGATCCGCAGGGCGCGCGGCCTGCTCACGGTGCCCGCGTCCGGCGCGAGGCGGCCGATCAGCACGTCCAGCAGCGTGGACTTCCCTGCACCGTTCTCCCCTGTGATCAGCAGCTTCTCCCCGGCCGAGAGCGCGAGGGACACCGGCGCCAGGCGCCCGTCGACGGCCACCTCGCGCGCCGTGACGAGCACACCGGCCATCGGCTCCCGGCCGGCCGGGATCCCGGTGAAGTGCAGCTCCTGGGGAGGCTTGCGCACCTGCTCGCGCGTCAGGGTCTCCAGGCGCTTCCGGGCATCGCGGACCCGGCGGGAGACGACCGTCGCGGTGCGGTCGGCGTAGAACTTCTTGGACGCTCGCGCCTCCGTGCGGGGACCGCGTCCCTCGTGCCCCACGCTGTGGGACTCCTTCTCCTGGAGGCGCAGGGCGGCGAGCTCCTCCTGCTCGTCGCGAAACCGGTGCTCCCAGCGTTCGCGCGCATCGAGACGGGCCAGCAGGTAGTCGGTGAAGGTGCCGGTGTACGTCGTGGCGCCGGGGGCGGGCCCGTCCAGCGGCCCGGGGGCGTCGTCCAGGTCGATCTGCGCCCGGGTGGCCTCGTCGAGGAAGGCCCGGTCGTGGCTGGCCACGAGCACCGGCCCGGGATGCTCGGCGAGCAGGGTCGCGAGGAACTGCGCCCCGTCGGCATCGAGATGGTTGGTGGGCTCGTCCAGCAGCAGGGTCGTGGGGCGGGTGATGAGCAGGTGCGCGAGGGCGAGCCGCTCCCGCTGGCCACCGGAGATCGCATCGAGCCGCCGGTCCCGGGGGAGGTCGCCGAGCCCGAGCCCGGCCAGGATCCGCTCGGCGCGGCGCGGGGCGTCCCAGATGTCGGCGAGGGTGGCCCGGTCCAGCACCTCCTCGTAGGCGCGGGCCGCCTGCGCGGAGTCCGGGCGTTCGGCGAGGTCCTCGGCGGCGGCGGCCAGCTCCGCCTCGAGGCGACGGGCATGGTCCAGGGCGTCGGCGACGACCGCCGAGACCGTCGCCTCCGGCGCGAACGGCGCCTGCTGGTGCAGCAGGCCGATGGGACCCGGGGCCGTGACCGTGCCGCGATCCGGGGCCTCGACGCCCGCGAGGAGGCGCAGCAGAGTCGACTTCCCCGAGCCGTTCTCGCCGAGCAGGCCGGTCGGGACGCCCGCCGGGACGGTGAGCGAGACGTCGGTCAGCACGGGAAGGGCGGCGTAGGCATGGGAGATGCCTTCGGCCCGCAGGTGCAGTGCGGCCGGCGCGGGAATGAGGGTGGATGAGGGCATGGATCGGCTCCAGAGGTGAGGCACGGGCAGGGCGGGGCCGATCAGATCCACATGCCGACGACCGTACGCGGCCCGTGCGGTGAGCGCGACGGCTTTTCCCGGGTCGAGTGGTCGAGCAGCGGGAGGCGCCACCGCACACCGTCGACGTCGCCGCAGGCGGGGGCGCGATCCCTGGTCGCGCCTACGAGATCGACGCCACCGCCGAGCGGATCCCCGCAGGGTCCCCGCCCCGCGCCGCATCCGGACCGAAGGCATCGGCCGCGGAGCGCGCCGTGGCCGCGTCCGAGCCCGCGAGCAGGGCCACGAGCGCCACGCGCACGCTGCCATCGGCGTCCTCGAGCATCGCCGCCGCGGTGTCGGCATCGGCCCCCGAGGCCTGGACCAGAAGGCGCACGGTGCGGGCCACGAGCTTGGCGTTGGTGGGGCGCACGTCGATCATGAGGTTGGAGTAGGTGGTGCCCAGGCGCACCATGACGGCCGTCGACAGCGCGTTCAGCGTGAGCTTCTGGGCGGTGCCGGCCTTCATCCGGGTCGAGCCCGTGACCACTTCGGGGCCCACCTCCAGGAGGATCGGGACGTCGGCCCAGGGGGCGAGGGAGGCGCGGGGGTTCGCGGCGATGAGCGCCGTGGGCAGGCCGCGCTCACGGGCGGCGCGGAGGGCGCCGCCCACGAACGGGGTGCGGCCGCTCGCGGCCAGGCCGATCACGACGTCCCCGTCCTCGCAGTCCTCGGCGACGAGCTGCGCGCCCGCCTCCTCGTCGTCCTCGGCACCCTCGACGGCGACGAGCATCGCCGGTTCCCCACCCGCGAGGTGCGCGGTGACCATGTCGGGGGTCGCGCCGTAGGTGGGGGCCAGCTCGACGGCATCCAGCACCCCCAGGCGCCCTGAGGTGCCCGCGCCGACGTAGTGGACGGTGCGGCCGGCGGAGATCGCGGCGACGCACACCTCGACCAGCTCCGCGATCCGCGGGGCCTGCGCCTGGACGGCGGCGGCCACGCGCGCGTCGTCGGCGAGGATCAGGTCGACCAGGCCCGGGGCGTCGAGGGTGTCGAGGTCGCGGCTGCGGGGGTTGCGCTCCTCGGTCGTCGAGTCGAGGGCGACGAGGCCCTTCCAGGCGTCCTCGGGTGCGGGGCGGGCGGTCATGGGCTGTCTCCTGCGGGGTTCGGTGGACGGGTGCTCGGGGGGTCGGGCCGACAGATCCACGGTACGGGGGTCGTCTGCCGCAGGGGCCGGCGAGGGCGCGGGGTCCTCAGCCGTGTCCCGCGGCGATCAGGGCGTCGACGGCTGCGACCTGCATCGCCCTGCCTCTGCCGGAGACCTGCACGCGGCGCGGATGGTCGGGGGCCGCATCGGGGACACCGAGGTGCACGACGATCGCGTCGGGGCGCCGCGCGAGGACCGAGGCGAGGGCCTCGCGCTCCTCGGGATCCGAGCGCGGGAGCCGGGTCAGGACGAGCACCGTGCCCGCCCCGTCGAGGTCCGCCGGGTACCGGGCGTCCTCGGCGATGTAGCCGCGCTCGCGCAGCAGCCCCGCCAGCAGCGAGCGACGGGTCCCGGCCGCGAAGTCGTGGCCGGCCCGCGCATCGACCACGATCACGGACCCGCCGGTGATCGCGGCACGACGCAGGCCGATGGCCCGGCGCGCCCCGTCGGCACCGATCCGGGCGAGGGCACCGAGGGCCTCGGGCAGCTCCGGGGCACCGACCGTGGCACGCCGCACCCGCAGGGTGCGCACGCGCTCGCGGGTCTCCTCGGCCCGTCGCCGCAGCATCTCCCGCGGGATCCTGCCGCTCTCGACGGCCGCGAGCACCGCGTCGTGGGCCTCGGCGAGCATCGCCTCGCCGTCGCGGCGGATCGCGGTGCCCAGGCACAGCAGGTGGGCGCCGGCCTCGATCGCCCGGACGGCGGCCTCGCCGTAGCCCGGGTCCTCCGAGACCGCGGCCATGTCCAGCGCGTCGGTGATCACGAGGCCGCGGAACCCCCAGTTCCCGGCGACCTCGTCGAGCAGCCTCCGGGACCACGACGAGATCGAGGCCGGCCCCTCGCCGAGCGCCGGCACGAGGATGTGCGCCGTCATCACGGCGTCGAGCCACGGGGCCAGCTCCCACGGCTCGAGGTGCTGGGCGCGGAAGACGTCCTCGGGGAGGTCCACGATCGGCAGCGCCGTGTGGGAGTCCACATGCGTCGCGCCGTGTCCCGGGAAGTGCTTGCCGCAGGAGCCGACGCCCGCCTCGCGCAGCCCGGTCGCGATCGCGCGGCCGTGCCGGGTCACCAGGTCGGGATCGGCGCCGAAGGCGCGGGTGCCGATCACGGGATTGCGGGGATCGGTCGAGACGTCCAGCACGGGCGCCAGATCGAGGTCGACGTCGCAGGCCGCGAGGAGGTCGCCCAGGGCGCGCCCGGTGCGCCGGGTGAGGGACGTGTCATCCACAACCCCGAGCGCCCAGGCCGAGGGCAGGTCGGAGCCGGTCGAGGCCTGCAGGCGGCTCACGTCGCCGCCCTCCTCGTCGAGGGTGACCAGCGCGTCCGGGGCGATCTCGTGGACGGCGCCGGCGACCTCGCGGCAGGTGGCGGGGTCCGGGGTGTTGTGCCCGAACAGGATCACCCCGGGCAGTCCCCCGCCGAGGGCGCGCTCGATGTACCCGGGCACGGTGGTGCCCTCGAAGGACGGCAGCAGGAGGCCGAGCACGTCGGCGTCGCGGTCGACGCCGGTCATCGCTGTGCTCGACAGGCTCGCCGTGCTCGACGTGCAATCATGTGGACTCCTCGGAGCCGTGGGAACCCGGGAGGCGGGCGGATCGGCCCAGTCTTCCACCGTCGCCGACATGGCCGCGACCCCGCGACACCCACGGTCCCGCAGACGCCCGCACGCACCCAGGAGTTCCCCATGGACGACGCCGGACCGCTGCACGAGAACCGCATGGACCACGACGGCCGCCCGGACCGCGATCAGCTCGCGGCCCCCGCGGGCCGCGAGGACACCGGTGCCCTGCTGATCGCCGGGGACATCGGCGGCACCACCGCCCGCATCGCCGTGGGCCTGGCGCAGGACGCTCTCCCGGAGGCGATCCGCGGCCCCGGCTGGAACCTGCGATCCAGCGGTCCCGACGCCCTCGCGGCCCTGGCCGCGACCGTGGGCGAGGCGCTCGCAGGCCGGCCCGGTTCGAGCGTGCGACGGGCGGTGCTGGCCGTCGCCGGATCCGGTCCCGCGCGCCACGCCGAGGTCACGGCACTGGCCCGCGAGACCCTCGCACCGCTGGGGATCGCCCCCGAGCGCATCGAGGTGATCGAGGACCTCCGGGCGGCCTTCGTCGCGGGCGGGGTGGGGGACGACGGCGTGCTGCTGCTCGCCGGGACCGGTGCGGTCGCCGCGCGCTACCGCGACGGGGTGCTCGAGGACCGCATCGACGGGATGGGCTGGCTGCTGGGAGACATCGCCTCCGCCGTGTGGCTGGGACGACGGGTCCTGGAGGTCGTGGCCGCGGACCTCGACGGGCGTGGCCGTCCGACCCGCCTGACCGAGCTGCTGGGCGACTGCCTGGACCTCGACCTGCGCGACGGCCTCGGAGGACCCACCGGCGACCCCCGCCAGGACCTCGTCCGGGCCATCGACCCGCTGACACCCGCCCAGTGGGGCCGCTTCGCGCCGCTGCCCGGCGAGGCGCTGCCCGACCCCGTCGCGCGGGAGATCCTGGACCAGGCGTCCCGGGCCCTCGCGCACCGGGTGAGGACCCTGGACCCGGGCGCCGAGCTGCCCATCGTCCTGGCCGGTGCCGTGCTGGCCTCCAGCGGCCCGATCCGGGACGAGCTCGTGTGCGGGCTCGAGGCCTCCGGGCACCCGGCCATCGAGGTCGCGAGCTCGGGGCTCGCCGGGGCGTGGGAGCTCGCGCGGCGCGAGACGCCGTGAACGACGAGGACACCGGCGCACCCACGGAGCGGGCCGGACGGCGCTCCTTCCTCACTCGGATGCGCGCGGTGACCGGCCGCGTTCTGCGTTCGGTCGCGGCCCGGGAGGGCCTCGCCCTCGTGATCTCGGCGGCGTTCGCGCTCGTCCTCGTCGCGGTCCTCCCCCGGTTCGACCTGTTCGGTCTGCGTGACCCCGCGGCGCGCCGGGATTTCACCGTGCTCATGGTCGTCGTCACCTGGACCGCCTTCACCACGTCGTACGCCGTGATCACCCACCTGGTGCTGCGACGCATGTCGCGCCGTGCGCTGCTCGTGGCGGTGTCCTCCTCGCTCCGGCGCAACGAAGGGTTCTGGGCGCGGATGCTGTGGGGTCGGAGCACCACGCTGGCGACCGCCGTGCAGATGCTCGGCAACGCCGCTCTGGTCGTCGTGCTGCTCCTGCAGCGGCCTGCGGGCGTCCCGGCGGTGGCTCTCATGGTGCTCGCCGTGTTCTCGGTCGCATCGGCGTGGGTGTGCTGCGCCGTCGGATTCGCGATGGAGTACGTGCGCGCCGACGAGCGCGGCGAGGGCTTCGCCATGCAGGGGTGCCCGGATCCGCTGGACCGTCGCTGGGACGAGTACCTCTTTCTCGCGGTCCTGGTGCAGACCTCCTCCTCCCCCGCCGACTTCAGCCCCCTGACCGTGGTCGCACGGCGGGCGATGCGTCGCCAGGCGGTCCTGGCCCACATCACGTCGACGGTTCTGCTCGCGGTGACCGTGTCGGCATTGACCACGGCTCTGTGAGCCGTGTGGCGCGGCACGCAGGCGCCACCACGGCGCACCACACGGCCACCTAGGATGGTCCCGTCCTCGAACTCCCCCGGAAGGCGCCCCGATGTCCTCTCACCCCGAGAACCCGATCCCCACGCGCGACACGGTGCTCGTGGTGGGCGCGGGCCCGGCGGGACTCGCAGCCGGTGCCGCCCTGCAGGCCGCCGGGGTCCCCTTCCTCATCGTCGATCCCGGCCAGGACGTGGGCGGGATCTGGAACGGCGAGGCGCAGTCCCCCGTGTGGCAGGCCATGGCCCCCATCACCTCGCGGGACCTGACGCAGTTCGAGGACCTGCTCATGCCGGCGTCGTTCCCGGCCTTCCCGAGCGCCGAGCAGCTCACCAAGTACCTGCGGGCCTATGCCGCCCGCCACGACCTCACCGAGCACTTCCGTCCCGGCGTGACCGTGCGCACCGCCGTTCCCTTCGACGAGAACGTGTGGCAGGTGGAGCTGTCCACCGGTGAGATCTCCGTGTACCGGGCGCTGATCGTGGCCACCGGCACCAGCTCGGTGCCCCACCTGCCCACCTGGGCGCGCGGTGTCGCCGACCGCGAGCTGGGCCGGGAGGTCCGCGTGGTCCACGCCCGCGACTGGAACGGGGCCCAGGGCCTCGAGGGCCGTCGCGTTCTGGTCGTCGGCTCCGGGCAGTCCGCCGCGGACATCGCGGTGGACGCCGCGACCCGTGCCCTCGAGGTGCGCTGGTCGATCCGCACCGGGCACTGGGTGGTGCCGCGCAGCATCGCCGGGACCCCCGGGGACGTGGCCGTCGCCCGTGAGCCCGCGCTGCTGGGCCCCCTCAACGCCCGGATCGCCGAGACCGTCGTGCGGCGCACCGTGGGCGCCCCCGAGAAGGTGGGGCTGCCCGCCCCGCAGGCACCCCTGCTCGAGGACCGTGTGATCGTCTCCGACGACGTCCTGTCCCGCATCCAGGAGGGCCGCGTGCGTCCCGCCGCGGACGTCTCGGCCCTCGAGGACGACGGCGCGGTGCGCCTGGTCGACGGCTCCCGCCTCGAGCCCGACGTGATCGTGCTGGCAACCGGCTACCAGGAGGGCGCGCAGTTCCTGCCCGCCGACCTCCTGCCCACGAGCGGCGCCGGGACCCGGGACCTGTTCCTGGGGGCCTTCCCGCGCGGCCGCGACGACCTCGTGCTGCTGGGCCAGGTGCGGGTGGCCGGGAGCCCCTGGCCGCTGCTGGCCCAGCAGGCGCGGATCGCCGCACGCTTCCTGCGTGCCGTGCGCGACGGCGACCCGGGCGCCGAGGCGTTCCGGCGCCTGCGACGCGGCAGCGACGACGCCGTCCCGGCGCACGCGCCGCGAGCCGATGGCCGCCCCGAGGAGGGCCTGCGCGGCCGCCTGGCCGAGGGCCTCGAGCGGATCCAGGACCTCTCCCGGCGCCAGGCGACCCCGCGGCGCGTGCTCGAACCCGGTCAGCTGCCCTTCGTGGATCGCGGCGACCTCGCGGCGCGGCTGCGCGCCGTCGAGACCGTGCTCGGCGAGGACTCCGCGGCGGACCGCCTGCCGGCGCCGCCCCGCTGAGAGCTCGCGGGGATCCGCGCCACCGCGAGCGCGGCGATCACCCAGAGGACCGACCACACCAGCAGCGCCCATCCGGCACGCTGCTGATCGACCAGGGCATCGGCCAGCCAGGGCCTCCCGGTGGCGCCGAACCAGGACGGCGCCGCGACGGCACTGCCGGTGGCCAGGACGATCCCCGCCCCGACGAGGCACGCCCCGGCGCCCGCGACCGCCCAGGAGCTGGTGCGGATCGCGGCGGCCAGGAGGGCGCCGAGCGCCGTGCACCCGACGAGCAGGGCGAGATGGCCGATGTGGGACTCCAGGGCGAGCCGCAGCAGCCCCGTCGCGTAGACCGCGGCCGGGAGCAGCACCGCGAGGGCCCCGGCCGCGGTGGCACGCATGGCGACGGGCACGCGCGCGGGCCATGTCAGGCCGCGTCCCGCGGCGATCCCCAGGAGCGGCCCCGCGACCGTCAGCAGGGCCACGTGCAGAGCCAGGTGCGCGCTGAAGAGCACCTTCGCGTACACCGCGAGCGGACCGGAGGTGAGCACGAGCAGCGCCGCGACGCCGGCGAGCAGCACGACGGTGCGGCGGCGCGGCCGCGCGGGGGCGGTCGGCCACCACCACGCCAGGACGATCACGAACACCGCCGCGAACGCGAACGCATCCGGGCGCCACGCCGACAGGACGTGCACGAGGGTCGGGGCGGCCGGCAGCGGGTAGTCGGTGAGGGTCTCGGCGGCCGTGGTGCCCACGAGGGTCTGGTCCGCCGGCGGCGGCGAGCTGCTCATCGCCGCCGCGAGCGCGACGGCGAGCCCGATGAGCGCGAGCTCGAGCAGCGCGAGACGGCGGTAGAGCCCCGCGTCGAAGCGCCCGTCGGCCGCCAGCAGCCGTCGCTGCAGCACCCCGGCGCCGGCGAGCACGAGCAGCAGCACCGACTTCATGAGCCCCAGCTGCACGTAGGCGCTGGTCAGGATGTCCTCGGGCCCGTTCATCCGGACCACGAGGGCCCAGGTGCCGCTCGCGGCCAGCGCCACCCAGCACGCCAGCGCGAGCCGCGAGTAGCCGCGGATCACGGCGCCGTCGTCGCGGCTGCGGGCGGGCAGCAGCTGGAGCATGGCGAGCCCTCCCAGCCACACCCCCACGGCCAGCAGGTGGACCAGGATCGTCGAGGTGGCGGTCTCGTGGCCCACGCTGCCGGAGGCGTGGCCGGTCATCGCCTTGGCGGCGATGCTCGCCGCGGCCCCGACCGTCACCAGGCGTGCGGCGCCCCGCGTCGAGGCGCCCGCCGCGAGCGCGGTGGTCAGCGCCGCGAGCACGAGGCTCGTCAGCAGCCAGGCGCCGAGGTCCGTCGTGACGTAGACGCCCAGGTCGGAGCCGAAGTTCGGGGATCCGATGGGCTGGCCCGTCGCCACGGCATACCCGACCAGCAGGGAGGCCAGCTGTGCGACGGTCCAGATGCACGCGGCGATCATGAGGACCGACAGGGCGCGCCGGCGGTCCTGGGGGTCGCGCAGCACGAAGCCCGCGACGACGGCGCCGCCGAGCACGAGGCTGCCGGTCAGGTCCGAGACGAGCGCGGTGACGGGCGCACCGTGGCGGGCGATCGCGCCGGCGTTGGCCAGGACGATCGCGGCGGGCCCGCCGGCCGCGGCGGCGGCGATCACGGAGATGGCCGCGAGCACCGCGAGGACCAGGACGACGCCTGCGATCACCGGGCCTTGCGGCCGGATCGGGGTGCTGTCGCCCTTCGGGCGGGCCGTCACGTGGCGAGCACCAAGCCTAGCCACAGCGCGGCCATGCCCGCCCCGGCCGCGACGAGCACGTATCCCAGGGCGATGACGGGGGCTCCACGACGCACGAGATCCACGACCTCGAGGGCGCCGGTGCTCATCACCGACAGGCTCCCGGCCAGCCCCACCGCGAACAGCAGGTAGAGCAGGTCCCCGAGGCGGGACGAGGAGGAGCCGACGAGCGCGGCGACGATCCCCAGCAGGAAGCAGCCGATCACGTGGGCGACGAGGGTGGGCCAGGGGATCGACGGCGTCGTGGGGCGGCCGCGCAGCCGCACGGACAGCTCGATGAGGCCCCAGCGGCCGAGGGCGCCGAGAGCACCGCCGACGGCGACCGCGAGGACGGCGGCCAGCGCCATCATCGTCCCGCTCCCGTCCGGCGCGGGGCGGATCGTCGTCCCAGCCGGCGCCCCAGCAGCAGCCCTGCGACGATGCCCGTCACGGCGGTGACGACGGTGCCCACGCCGTACTGCAGGCCCACCAGCGGGAAGTCCGCGCCGACAGCGGCGGAGATCTGGAGCACGACGGCCGAGACGGTGGTGAAGCTGCCGCAGAACCCGAGGCCCAGGAACGGCTGCATCCAGCGAGGGACCCGCGGGCGCACCTCGAGCACGCCGGTCAGGGCGCCCAGCCCCAGGCAGCCGAGGAGGTTGGCCAGCAGGGTGCCCCACGGGACCTCGATGAGGGTGGGGGTGTAGGTGGCCGGGAGCAGCAGCTCGATGGACCAGCGGGCCAGGGCGCCGAGGGCGCCGCCGCCGGCGACCAGGAGTGCGACCTCACGGGTCGTGAGCGGACCGCGGCGCGATCGGGTCGGGCCGTCCCCGTCCTCGGGATCCCAGGGGATCGCGATGGCGGCCATCTCGACCGTGTGCATCCGCGGGTCCTCGCGGCGCGGTCGGGGCTCGGTGGTCACCGTCCCAGGGTACGGGTCAGCCCCACACGAGTCCCATCTCGGGTTCCTCGAGGACGCGGGAGATGTCGCGCAGCAGCTCGCTGCCCAGCGCCCCGTCGATGAGGCGGTGGTCGAAGCTCAGGGCGAGCTGGGCCACGCGGCGCGTGACGATCTGGCCGTCCGCGACCCACGGCTTCTCCTTGACGGCGCCCAGGCCCAGGATCACCGACTCCCCCGGGTTCAGGATCGGCGTGCCGGAGTCGATGCCGAACACGCCGAAGTTCGTGATGGTGATGGTGCCCTCGCGGGTCGCGGCCAGCGGCGTGCGGCCGGCGCGGGCGGTGCGGGCCAGTTCGCTGATGCCGTCGGCCAGCTCGCGCAGGGTCAGCAGGTGGGCGTCCTTGATGTTGGGGACGATCAGCCCGCGCGGGGTGGCGGCGGCGATCCCGAGGTTCACGAAGTGCTTGTAGACGATCTCCTGGGCGGCCTCGTCCCAGGAGGCGTTGACCTCGGGGTTGCGGCGGATCGCCACGAGCAGCGCCTTGGCGACGATCACCAGCGGCGAGACGTGCACGTCGGCCCATTCCCGCTCGGCGCGCAGGCGGGCCACGAGGTCCATCGTGGCGGTCATGTCGATCTCGTTGAAGACGGTGACATGGGGTGCGGTGAAGGCGGAGGAGACCATCGCCTCGGCGGTGCGCTTGCGCACCGAGCGGATCGGGACCCGCGTGGTGCGCTCGTCGCTCGTGACCCCGGGGAAGGCCTGGTTGCGGCTGGACTTCATGGACTCCCCGAGGCCGGCGGGGGCCTGGGGCGATTCGTCGGGGAAGTAGTCGCCGGTGCTCTGGGGCACGGCGGGCGTGCCCGAGATCGCGCGCTGCTGGGCCGCGAGGACGTCCTCGCGGGTCACGGTGCCGCCGGGCCCCGTCGCCAGGACGTCGGCGAGCGCGATCCCGAGGTCGCGGGCGAGCTTGCGCACGGGGGGCTTGGCGAGCACGCGGTCCAGCGGGACCTGCTGCTCGTCGTCCTGGGCCAGCGCGCCGCGGCGGCGGCGACGGCGCGGCGCCCCGGACTCCCGGGAGCCGTAGCCGACGAGGTTCTTGGGGGCGTCGTCGCTCGCGGCGGGCTCGGACGTCTCGTCGGCGGAGGGCTCCCCGACGGCGGCCTCGGCGACCGCGGCGTCGACGGCGGAGGCGGTCTCGGCGGCGGTGGGGTCGGGCTCGACGGGCGCGGACGATCCGTCGGCGGGCGCGGCGGGATCGCCCGCCCCCGGAGCTGCGGTGGCGGGCGCGTCCCCTGCGGCCGAGGCGGCAGGCACGGGCCCCCCGTCGGTGTCGACCTCGACGAGCGGGGCGCCCACCTCGACCTCCTCGCCGACGGCCACGAGCACCTGGGTGACGGTGCCCGCGACGTGGCTGGGGAGCTCGACGGCGGACTTCGCGGTCTCGACCTCGACGATCGCCTGGTTGATCTCGACGCGGTCGCCGACGGCCACCTTGATGTCGATGATCTCGGCCTCGGTGAGGCCCTCGCCGGGGTCGGTGAGTCGGATCTGCACGAGGTGGGTCATGAGCTGAGCCTTTCGCGGGGCGGACGGGGCGTGAGGTCGAGGCGGGCCGGGCGGACGGGTGGTGCCCTGGCGGTCAGGGCCTGCGGTCCGGTCGGGGTCTGCGGTGGGAACGGGGTCTGCGGTCGGATCGAGGTCTGCGGTTCGGTCGGATCGGCGGGCCCGACCGGAGGTGCCGGCCCGATCGGATGCGCCGCCCCGGGAGGTCGGTTCAGCCGGCCAGGACGCGGTCCACGCCGTCGAGGACACGATCGAGGTCGGGGAGATAGGACCCCTCCATGCGCGCGGGCGGGTACGGCGTGTGGAAGCCGCCGACGCGCAGCACCGGTGCCTCCAGATGGTAGAAGCATCGCTCGCTCACGCGGGCGGCGATCTCCCCGCCGATCCCTCCGTACACGGGGGCCTCGTGGACGATCACGAGGCGGCCCGTCTGCTGCACGGAGGCGGCGATCGTGTCGATGTCCAGCGGCGAGATGCTGCGGGCGTCGATGACCTCGAGGTCGATGTCGTCCTCGGCGGCGGCCGCCGCGGCCTCGAGCACCAGCGGGACGCTCGGTCCCCAGGCCAGGAGCGTGGCGTCGGTGCCGGGTCGGACCACCGCCGCCTGGTGCAGGCCCAGCTCGGGTCGGGTGGACGTGTCGACGTCGCCCTTGACCCAGTAGCGGCGCTTGGGCTCCAGGACGATCACGGGATCCTCGGACTCGATGGCCTGGCGGGTCATCCAGTAGCCGTCCTGCGCGGTGGCCGGGGCGATGATCCGCAGGCCCGCGGTGTGGGCGAACAGCGCCTCGGGGCTCTCGGAGTGGTGCTCGATCGCGCCGATCCCGCCGCCGTGCGGGATGCGGATGACCAACGGGATGTTCACGCGACCGCCCGTGCGGTAGTGCATCTTGGCGACCTGCGTGGTGATCTGGTTGAAGGCGGGGAACACGAAGCCGTCGAACTGGATCTCGCAGACGGGGCGGTAGCCGCGGAAAGCCAGACCCACGGCGGTGCCGATGATCCCCGCCTCACCCAGCGGGGTGTCGACCACACGCTGGGCGCCGAACTCGGCGAGCAGCCCGTCGGTCACGCGGAACACGCCGCCGAGCACGCCGATGTCCTCGCCCATGAGCAGCACGTGGTCGTCGGCCCGCATCGCGTCGCGCAGGCCCGCGGTGATCGCCTTGGCGATCGGGAGCTGGGTGGTGGTCATCGGCCGGCCTCCTCGGTCTGGGCGTCGGCGGCGTCCTCGAACTGGTCGAGGTAGGCGTCGAAGCCTGCCCGCTCCTCCTCCACGAGGGGGTGGGGCTCGGCGTAGACGTGGTCGAACAGGGTGCGGGGGTCCGGATCGGGCATCGCGTGGATGTGCTCGTGCAGGCGCATCGCGAGGTCGTGCCCCTCCTCGTCGCAGCGGGAGACGAAGGCCCGGTCGATCTCGTCGGCCTGCTCGAGGTGCAGGCGCAGGCGCAGGATCGGGTCCTTGGCGGCCCACTCCTCCTCCTCGGCGCGGGCGCGGTAGCGGGTCGGGTCGTCGCTGGTGGTGTGGGCGGCCATGCGGTAGGTGAGCGCCTCGAGGTAGCGCGGGCCCTGCCCGGCGCGCGCGGCGTCCAGGGCGATGCGGGTGGTCGCGAGGCAGGCCAGCACGTCGTTGCCGTCGACGCGGGCGCTCGGGATGCCCCAGCCGCGGGAGCGCTGGGCCAGCGGCACCCGGGACTGCACGGAGGTGGGCACGGAGATCGCCCACTGGTTGTTCTGGGTGTAGAAGACCACCGGCGCCTGGAACGAGGCGGCGAAGGTGAAGGACTCGGAGACCTCCCCCTCGGAGGAGGTGCCGTCCCCGAACAGGGCGAGGACCGCGGTGTCGGTCTCCGTGTCCCCGGTGCCGACGACGCCGTCGCGCTGCAGACCCATCCCGTAGCCGACTGCGTGGGGCGTCTGAGCGCCGAGCACGATCATGTACGGGTGGGTGCGCAGCTCGTGCGGGTCCCATCCGCAGTGGGAGATCCCGCGGTACATCTCCAGCAGCCGCATGGGCTCGATGCCGCGGGCCCAGGCGAGGCCGTGCTCGCGGTAGGTCGGGACGAGGTAGTCCTGAGGACGGGCGGCGTGCCCGGCGCCGATCTGGGCGCCCTCCTGGCCCAGGGCGCTGGCCCACAGGCCCAGCTGACCCTGGCGCTGCAGGCTCGTGGCCTCGAGGTCTGCGGCGCGCACGATCACCATGTCGCGGTAGAAGCCGCGAAGATCGTCCGAGGTCAGGTCCGAGATGACGGGGTCGAGCTCGTCGTGCGGCGTGCGTGTGCCGTCCGGGGCCAGGAGCTGGACCAGCGGTTCCTCGGCGGGGTCGGCGGGGATGGTGGTGCGGAAGACGCTCACGGGATCACACCCTAACCTACGGTTCCGTAAGGTCAAGGGAGGCGGGGGACGTCACAGGCGTCGGCGCGGGGTCGCCCGGCGGTGGCGGCGGGGCACCTGCACGGGATGCCGCCGGGGACGGCACCGGGCCCGCATCGTGCGTGCCGGGGACGGCCGTGGGCCCGCGTCGTGCACGCCGGAGGCAGCCGTGGGCCCGCCTCGGAGACGTCCGTGGGCCCGCGTCGGAGACGTCCGTGGGCCCGCGTCGTGCGCGCCGGGCAGGACCAGCACGCGGCCTCGGCCGCTCCGAGCCGGACCCGACCGGCTCGGTTCGCCCCGGCCGGCTCGACCCATGGCGCGCTCCGCTCAGAGCCTGCGCCATCGGCCGTTGTGCCACACCTCGCGCCACGAGGGCACGGTGCGCCCGACCTCCGCCATCCGCCGGCGCAGCGCCCGCCGCGCACCGAGCATGCCGATCACGCCCACCGCCAGCAGCGGCAGCTGCACGGCGAAGGCCAGCCGGAACGCCGTGAACTCGCTCGCCCCGGCGCCGCGGAACGCATCGAGCAGCAGCCCGATCAGCAGCACCCCGAGGAGGGCGCCGGAGAACGCGCCCATGATCACCACACCGGTCGCGGTCCCCAGGCGCTGCCCGGGCAGGGCCGTGCGCGGGAAGTCGAAGCCGACTCCCGAGCCGGGACCGCCCACGGCGAAGCCGATCACCATCACCACGATCAGCCACAGCGGCGCGGGCCCCGGCCAGAGCACGATCGCCAGCAGCGGCAGCGCGTGCCCGGCGGTGACGATCAGCACGAGGGTCGAGCGCCGCAGGGGGTGACGCTGCGTCATCGCCGCGATCAGAGGCCCGGCGAACACACCGGCGATGACCAGCACGCTCATGACCGCGGACGCGGTCGCCAGGCTCAGCCCCTCCCCCTGCGTCATGTACGGGAACCCCCACATGAGCGCGAAGACGATGCCGGGGAAGCCTGCCGTGAAGTGGGACCAGAAGCCCAGGCGCGTCGCGGGGTGGCCGATGATCGCGGCGATCTCCGAGGGGATCCGCCGCAGGCCGCGCGAGACCGGACGGGGCGTCCCGGCCGGGGCGCCGCGCACGAGCACGACGGCGATCACCGCGGCCCCGAGCGACACCGCGGCCGACGCCGTGAACGCCGCGGTCCACCCCTGGGAGTGCAGGAGGGCGAGAAAGGGGATCGCGGAGAGGATCTGCCCGGCCTGGCCGATGAGCCCGGTGAGCTGGGTGAACAGTGGCACCCGGCGCGCCGGCAGCCATGCGGAGACGAGCCGCACCGCGCTCACGAAGGTCAGCGCGTCGCCGCTTCCGACGACCACACGGGCGAGGATCGCCAGGCCCACGTCGTCGCTGTGGGCGATGAGCACCTGCCCGAGCGCCATGAGCAGCGCCCCGGCGGTCAGCGTGACGCGGGAGCCGTAGCGGTCCAGGAGCAGACCGGCAGGGATCTGCCCCAGCGCGTAGACGAGCAGCTGGACCACGACGAACACGGAGACGACCGACGCCGACGCGTCGAACCTGCTCGCCGCCTCGGTCCCGGACACGCCCAGGGTGGTGCGCTGCAGCACGGCGGAGGTGTAGGCGAGCACCCCTGCCCCCCACACCACGTATGCCTTCACCGGACCAGGGTGTCACAGGGGCGGGTCCCGGGTCCGGCGGTCCGGGTGGGCGGCGCAGCCAGGTTCTGCACCTGGCCTGAGGCGCCCCCGCCCCAAACGGCGGCACGTCCGGCCCCGGCGTGCTGGCGCACCCGGCCATCGGCGTCGGCGGACTCGGCCCCGAGCCGGGGGCGCACCCGTCCTTCGGCACGCTCGACCCCGGGCCGGGATCGCCCTCGACCACCGGCACGTCCGGCCCCGGGCCGGGGCGCACCCGTCTCACGGCACGTCCGGCCCCGGGCGCCCTTGGCGACGTCCGATCGGGGGGCACGGGACGTCCTCACTCAGTACGCCCGTATATGGGCCCACCTGAGCGAGGACGTCCCGCCCCGGGGGGGGAAATGACCGGTCCCACCCGGGGGCCGGACACCAGCGACGCGCGCCCTTCTGCCCATCGGCGCTCGAGCCCGTTCAGCACCGGAGATCGGGCAGGCACGGGACGTCCTCGCTCAGCAAGCCCGAACATGGGGCCTACCTGAGTGAGGACGTCCCGCGCCCAGGGGGAACCGGGAGCACGTGACGGGACGCCGACCCGACGCGCCTGCACCGGAGCCACCATGACGCACCCGGCCCCGCTCACTCCGCCCGTCCGGCCTCCACCAGCGCCTCGAGCTCCGTGATCGCCAGCGCCTCGGCGTCGGCGTCGAGATCCTGCACCGGCAGCGGGCACTCCCCGAGGTCCGGGACCTCCAGGCGCACGCCGTCCTCGCGCATCGACCGGTGGGCGATGATGCCGGGCAGGGTGTAGCGGGCTGCGCGCCAGGCGTTGACCACGGGCTGCGTGCCGGACACGACCGCCTGGGCGAAGTCGTCGACCAGGAAGTGGTGGGCGCCCTCGTGCCCGTTGGGCAGGCCCGCGAACTCCTCGGGCAGGCGGTCGCTGAGATGCACCGAGGCCATGCCCGCGACGAAGGCGTCGCGCAGGGCCGGGGACACGTTGGCCAGACGCGGGTCGTCCAGGCTCATCGTCGCGTCGGTGCTCACGAGCCCCGTCACATCGACGACGTGCTCCTTGTCGTGCACGTAGGTGACGTCGACCGTCTCCTCGAAGCTCGCCTCCTCGCCGAAGAAGCGGAAGCGGGACTCCCGGATGTGCGAGGGGTAGCCCACGCGGCGCAGCTCGTTGGTGCGGAAGGCGCCGCCGTTGTCCATGCCGAACAGCGCGAAGGCGTTGGACACGTCGTTGTCGAACTGGGAGACCTCGCGGTCGAACACGCCGTCGCCGCGGGTGTCGGGCCGGCCCAGGCAGGAGACGGACACGGCGTGACGATCCCCGAGGACGCCGAGCACCCCGCCGATCGAGTGGGTCGGGTAGAGCATGGGCGGGTAGGAGGCGGTGGCCTTCCACTCCTCGCCGCCGGAGTACTTGTAGGCGTCGTAGAAGCCGAGGTCCATGTCGTGGACGTAGTCGCCCTCGGCGTAGAACACCTCGCCGAAGGCTCCCGCGCGGTGGAGGCGACGGCCCAGCACGACAGCGGCGTTGTACTGGCTGGTCTCACCCATCATGTACACGAGGCCCGTACGCTCGACCTCGGCGGTGATCGCCCGGATCTCGTCCTCGTCGATGGACATGGGCACGGCGGAGTACACGTGCTTGCCCGCGGCGAGCGCCTGCAGCGCGATGGTGCCGTGGGTCCAGCGCTGGGTGAAGATCGCGACGGCGTCGACGTCCGAGGCCAGGAGCTCCTCGACGGTGTCGAAGCGGCCCGCGAACCTCGACTCCTGGGCCTCGTAGGCGTCGATGCGCTCGGGGACGGAGTCGACGGCGTAGACGGCGTCGATCTCGGGGTGGGCTGCGAAGAGCTGGGCGAAGTGGGTGCCGAACTGGCCGATCCCGATGATGCCGAGACTGAAGGGCATGTTGTTTCCTCTCTGAAAGTATTGCCGTGGACCAGCGTATGCGGACGGGGCGCTGGCGTCCACGACCTCACGGGACTCACGGAGACGTGATCCGAACCACCGTCCCGCAGGAAAGACGTCGGCACGGCGCACCGGGGACTGCTCGCGGTGGGCGATGCCCCGCGAACAGCGGCGCGGTGAACTCCGGGACCTCATGTCCGGTCCCGCGCGGCATCATGCATGCTGTCCCTTCACGCCGCTCCCCACCCGAGCTGATCGGCGCACCGTTCGACCTCACGGAGATCCCCATGACCCAGGTCCGTCTCAGCGTCTCCGGGGCGAGCGCACGGATCGTGCCCGACACCCTCGACGCCGCGCCCGACGTGCCGGGATCATCGTGGATCCTCGAGATCGACGGCCGCGAGCAGTCGCACGTCGACCTCGCCGATCCGACCTCGATCCGGTACGAGTACCTGCGGCGCATCGCGAACGTCCTGGACACCGCCGCAGCAGCCGCCGCACCCCTGCGCATCCTGCACCTGGGCGCGGGTGCATTGACCCTGGCGCGCTACGTCCAGGCCACCCGGCCCGGATCGCCCCAGGTCGCGGTCGAGCTCGAGCGCGAGCTGCCGGATCTGGTGCTCCGCGCCCTGCCGCTGCCGGCAGGCGGCGACGTCACGATCCTGGTGGCCGATGCCCGCGACGCCGTCGAGGCCATGGACGACGAGATGTTCGACGCCGTGGTCCTGGACGTGTTCGATGGTGCGGACTCCCCCGCCCATCTCGCGACCGAGGACTTCTACCGCCTGCTGCTGGACCGCCTCACGGCACGCGGCGTGCTCGTCGTCAACGTGGGCGACGAGCCGGGCCTGCGGTTCTGGGCCGGTCAGGCTCTCGCCCTGGCCGATGCCGCCGACGCCGCGGGCTGCGCGGGCATCTGGACCCTGGCCGATGCCGGCATGCTCGCGCTGGACCGCGAGGGCAACCTGGTGCTGGCCGCGGGCCCCGGGGTCAGCCCCGAGGCCCGGTCCTGGGAGGAGGTCGAGGCGCTCGCGGAGCGCTGGCGCCATGCGGGCCCGCACCCCGCCGCGGTGCTGGATCCCGAGGAGACCGAGGACCTAGCCGGACGACTGGCCTGAGCAGGCCGTTGTCCTCGCGCCCGGCACCCCGAGCGGCGCTGCGCCCCTCAGGCTCCGATCCACTCCCCCGCGATCGCGAGGAACCGGTCGCTCGCCTCGGGCTCGGCGATGGTCACACGCACGCCGTCGTCCCCGTAGCCGCGCACGACCAGTCCCCGCGCGTCCGCGAAGCGGGTGAACTCGCCGCTGCGGGTCCCGAGCGGGAGGTAGACGAAGTTGCCCTGGGAGTCAGGCAGCTCCCAGCCCTGGGCCTCGAGGCCGGCGAGGACGCGGGTGCGCTCGGCACGGACAGCCGCCGTGCGGCGATCCAGCTCCTCGCGCGATGCCGGGGTGAGGCAGGCGAGAGCCGCCGCCTGGGCGAGAGTCCCCGCCCCGAAGGGCACTGTGACCTGCGACAGCGCCCGGGCCAGTCGCGGGTGCGCGACGGCGTAGCCGATCCGCAGGCCGGCGATCCCCTGGACCTTGGAGAAGGTGCGCAGCAGCACCACGTTGGGGTGCGCGGCGAGGATCGCGGCGGTGTCGGGACGACGCTCCGGATCGACGAACTCGCGGTAGGCCTCGTCGATCGCGACGACGACGTCCTCGGGCACCCGCCCCAGGAAGTCCTCGATCTGGGCCCCGGAGAGCGCGGGACCGGTGGGGTTGTTGGGCGTGCACAGGATCACCAGGCGCGTGCGGTCGGTGACGGCCGCGGCCATCGCGTCGAGATCGTGCGCGAGGCGGTCGGTGAGCGGGACCCGCACGGACGTCCCCCCGTGGGTGCCCACGAGGATCGGGTAGGCCTCGAAGGAGCGCCACGCGTAGACCACCTCGTCGCCTGGGTCGACGAGCGCCCGCACGAGATCCCCGGTCACGGCGACGGACCCGGTGGACAGGGCGATCCGTGAGGGGTCCACGCCGTGCTCGGCGCCGAGGGCCTCGCGCAGCGCCGCCCCGGCCATGTCCGGGTAGCGGTTCAGGCCGTCGATCGCCCCGAGCAGCGCCTCGCGCACGGCCGGCAGCGGCGGCAGGTGCGACTCGTTCGAGGAGACCTTGAAGCGGTGCACTCCGTCGTCGGCCGGGGGCCGACCCGGGATGTAGGCCGGGAGCGCGTCGAGCGCCGCGCGCAGGCGGATCCGCTCGACAGGGGCTTCCGGGGCTTCCGGGGTGGCGGGGACGGGGGTCGTGGGATCGGAGGAGGTCACGCGCACAGGGTAGGCGTCCCCAGGCGCCGATGGGACACTGGGTCCATGCGCTTCATCGGCCACCTGATCATCACCGCGCTCGCCCTGTGGGTCACGGCGCTCATCCTGCCGGGCATGCACCTGGGCGACGACTCGGCGCCCCTGCTGACCCAGATCCTCACGATCCTCGCGATCGCGCTGATCTTCTCCCTCATCGACATGCTGATCCGGCCGATCCTGACGTTCCTGTCGTTGCCGATCACGTGCGTGACCCTGGGGCTGTTCCTGCTGGTCATCAACGCGCTCATGCTGTTGCTGGCGAGCTGGGTGTCGGGCCTGTTCGGCCTGACCCTCACGTTCGACAGCTTCTGGTGGGCGCTGATCGCGGGTGTGATCGTGGGCCTGCTGACCTCGATCGTCGAGGCCTTCGCCGGGGACGGCAGCAAGGAGGACTGAGCCGGATCGGCGTCCGAGCGGTCCGCCCGGATCCCCCCGCACCGCATGTCCCGTCCGCCATCCCCAGGAGATCGCATGAGGCATCGCAGTGTCGCGGTGGTGATCGAGGGCGGGGAGCTGCTGGTGATCGCTCGCCGGAAGGACGGACGGGCGTACTCCGTCCTGCCGGGCGGTGGCGTGGAGGCCGGTGAGACCGCGCGTGCGGCGTGCGTCCGCGAGCTGGAGGAGGAGACGGGCCTGCACGGAGTCGTCACCGCCGAGCTCCGGTCCCCGCCGGCCGTGTTGGCATCGACCACGTACTTCCGGGTGCGCGCCCCGCACCGGGCACCCGTCCTCGGTGGTCCCGAGGTCGCGCGATCCAGCACGACGAACATCTACGCACCCCGATGGGTGGCACTTGCCGAGCTGGAACGTATCCATCTCGTGCCGGACCATGCCCTGGCCATCGTCCGGACGCACCTCGCACTCGGCTGATCCCGCCTGGGGACGCGTCGCGCGGACGTCCATCGGTCGGGGACCGCGCGGAACAATGCCTCGGCGCGCCCGGTCCACGTCGTATCCCCAGGCCCCTCCTGTCACGACCCCCGGTCGCCGACGATCACGCATCGTCCGTGGGAGATCCTCCATACGTCGTCCAAGTCTCGCCCCATCTGTTGGAGGGGCAGAACGCGCGGCCCGGCACCGACCGCTGTTGCGGTGATCTCGATCCTCGCGCTGACGGGGTGCACCGACGCGTCGATCCCCTGACGGACGCCCCGCCCGGACGCCGTCCCGCGAGGCGCCGCCGACAACGCCGCCCGCCGTCGATCAAGACCTGTGCTCGGGGGGACGCACACATCTCCGTGCTCGACACAGGTCACCGCGCCCGTGACACCCGCGCCGCCACGTTCGACACGAGCGCCTCGAGCGGCCCGCGAACGCCTCTGCGCTCCAGCAGCGCGCCCACACCGAACGCGACGGCCAGGTGGAAGATCAGCACGCCCACCCCTGCGACGTACCAGGGCATCGTCTCGAGCTCCCCGGAGGTGGTGAGCAGAGCGATGATCGTGGCGATGCCCGTCAGGATCACGTGCACGGTGTACACGGTCAGGGCCGCCGCACCTGTGCGGCGCAGCACCCGGCCGGCCATCGACTGCAGGTGCCGGCGCGGAGGGACCAGGAGGAAGAGCAGACCGATCACGGCGATCGCGGCCCCGCTGGTCGCGAGCATGTCCACCGGTGACCCGGTGTGGGTGTTGGCCAGGGCCAGGTTCCACCAGCTGTGCCCGGGACCTCCGAACCCGGGGAGGTGGACGAACATCGCCTCGTTCCCCTGGGAGTTCGCCCAGGACGCCACGGCCCACGACACGAGATGGGCCCCGGCCGTCGTCACCGCACCGACCAGGAGTGCGCGCACGGCCCAGTCGCGCTCGCGTCCCCGGTCGATGGCCGTCAGCAGCGTGCGGACGAGGACGATGCCGGTCAGCAGGTAGGGGACCCACGTGATGAGCGGGTACGTGCCGGTCAGCAGGAGTCCGCGGGCCAGGACGACGGGGTGCAGGAGATCCAGCGGACTCGGGCCGCCGATCTCCATGACGATCTGCAGGGCGAACCGCACCTGCGCGTTGATCCAGCCGCCGGTCGCCGCGAGGACGACGACGACCGCGATCAGGTAGCGGCTGCGCACCAGCAGCAGGGGCGCGGCGATCATCATCGCCAGCCCCAGCGGGACGAGGACGACCGTGATCGTCGTGGGGATGAATCCGAGCAGCAGGCCGATGGCGGTCACCAGCGCGCCCCGGGTGAGTGCCTGGACCACGGCGCCTCGACGGTCACCCCGGGCGATCCTGGCCCGGGAGGCCAGCACGAGACTGCATCCCCCGACCACGGCGAACAGCGTCGAGGCGTTGCCCTCGGCGAGCACGGAGCCGGCTCGTGCGGCCAGCCCCGTGAGGCCGGGAGCGCCACCGAGCGGGATGAACAGATGCGTCACGAACATGCCGATGATCGCGACCAGGCGGGCGAGGTCGAGGGCTTCGAGGCGCGGGGCCGGTGCCCTTCCGCTCGACCCCGCCGAGGGCCTGCTCGCCGATGGCGGACGACCTGGCTCGTGCGCGGAGGCGACGCGTTGCGGGAGATGGGTGCTCGGCGGCGTGGTCGCCGCGGTGGCTTCGGGGTCCATGGCTCCATCGTCGACAGACCCGTCGCGGCGCACGACCGCTCGCAGGGGGACCCGGATCCGACTCCGGGATGACCCGGCGCCGGGCCCGATCCGATCCGGGTCGCAGGGCACAGCGGTCCAGGGCACGGCACGTCCGCAGATCGATCGAGGCGATCGGTTCCCGACCATCGCAGATCGACGACGAGCGCGGAATGCCCCCGATCAACGCAGTCCGCCGCCCCCACGACGAGGTCATGGCGGACGCGTCCGCCATCCTCGAGGGCCTCCCGTCCCCGAGGTCCCTCTCCTCGTCCACGACGAGGGCGCTGGTCACGTCGGTCCCGTGCACCGCGGAGAGAGCCGGCGCCCCGGGTCGGCTCTCGTCGATCGTCAGGGCGATCCGGCGCCCGCCGGAGTCGTGCCCCGGTCTGGAACAATGACCCCATGCCGCAGAGCCTCGCCGACATCACCCCTCCGATCGCCCTCACGCCGCTGGACGGCCGCTACCGCGCCCAGGTGGCACCGCTCGTGGACCATCTGTCCGAGGCGGCGCTGAACCGGTCCCGCCTGGTGGTGGAGACCGAGTGGATGATCCACCTCCTGGACGGCGGGGCGATCCCCGGGCTTCGCCCCCTCACCGAGGAGGAGCGCGCCCTGCTGCGGGCGATCCCGGAGGACTTCGGCGCGGAGGGGATCGCCGAGCACGCCGAGATCGAGGCGGAGACGGTGCACGACGTCAAGGCCGTCGAGTACTTCATCAAGCGTCGCCTCGAGGGCACGTCGCTGGCCCCGCTCGCCGAGATCGTGCACATCTACTGCACCAGCGAGGACATCAACAACCTGGCCTACGCCCTCATGATCCGGGGCGCGGTCCACGAGGTGTGGCTGCCGGCCTACGCGGCGCTGATCGGCGAGATCGAGACGCTCGCGCAGGCCACGGCCGAGGTGCCGATGCTCTCACGCACCCACGGCCAGCCCGCCACGCCCACCACGCTGGGCAAGGAGCTCGCGGTGTTCGTGCACCGCCTGCGCCGTCAGCAGCGCCGGGTCGAGGCGGATCAGACCCTGGGCAAGATCAACGGCGCGACCGGCACCTACGCGGCGCACGCGGTGTCGGTGCCCGGGACCGACTGGGAGCAGGTCTCGCGCACCTTCGTCGAGCACCTCGGTCTCACCTGGAACCCGCTGACCACGCAGATCGAGTCCCACGACTGGCAGGCCGAGGTGTACGCGGACATCGCCCGCGCCGGCCGGATCCTGCACAACTTCGCGACCGACGTCTGGACCTACATCTCGCTGGGCTACTTCCGCCAGCGGCTCTCGGCCCAGGGCGGCACCGGCTCCTCGACGATGCCCCACAAGGTCAACCCCATCCGCTTCGAGAACGCCGAGGCGAACCTCGAGATCTCCGGGGCCTTGCTGGACGTCCTGTCCCAGACCCTCGTGACCTCACGCCTGCAGCGGGACCTCACCGACTCCACCACCCAGCGCAACGTCGCCCCGGCACTGGGCCACGCGCTGCTGGCGATCTCGAACCTCCGCCGCGGTCTCGCCGGTCTGGACGTCGACGCCCGGACGATGGCCGAGGACCTCGACGGGAACTGGGAGGTGCTCGGCGAGGCGGTCCAGTCGGTCATGCGGACCCTGGGCGTCCAGGGCGCCCGGGGCCTCGACAACCCCTACGAGCGCCTCAAGGAGCTGACCCGCGGCCACCGCGTGGACGGGGACGCGATGCGGGCCTTCGTCCGCGACCTGGCCCTTCCCGCCGCCGAGGAGGAGCGCCTGCTGGCGCTGACCCCGGCGACGTACGTCGGCTACGCACCCCGGCTGGTCGATCACCTGCAGGACCCGTCGTGAGCACCCCGCGCGAGGCGGACGCGTCCGCCGTCGACGAGGTGGTCGAAGTGGTCGATGCCTCCGAGGGCGAGGTCGTCGACGAGCCCGGCTACCACGGCGACAAGGCCGCCTTCCTGCGCCGTCTCAAGCTCATCGAGGGGCAGGTCCGCGGCCTGCAGCGCCTGGTCCAGGACGACACCTACTGCATCGACGTGCTCACCCAGGTCTCCGCGGTCTCCAAGGCGCTCGAGTCCTTCTCCCTGGCCCTGGCCGACGACCACATCCACCACTGCGTCCAGCACGCCGCAGCTTCCGGGGACCCCGCCGAGATCGACCGGAAGATGGACGAGGTCACTGCCGTCGTCCGGCGCCTGCTGAAGTGACGCGCCCGCCGTCCCCGGCGTCGCCCCCGGGGCCGACGCCTCCGCCCGATCCGACCCGCGAGCCGCGCGCCCCTCTCCCCCGCACCTTCTTCGACCGTCCCGTCCTGGACCTCGCGCCGCTCCTGCTGGGCTGCGAGCTGGTCGGGCGCGGGGTCCGCCTGCGGATCAGCGAGGTCGAGGCGTACGTGGGCGCGGAGGACCCCGGCTCCCACGCCTATCGCGGCCGCACCCGGCGCAACGCCACGATGTTCGGGCCGCCCGGGCACCTCTACGTCTACCGCCACATGGGCCTGCACGTGTGCATGAACGTCGTGGCCGACGCCGAGGGGATCGGCACCGGGTGCCTGATCCGTGCCGGGCAGATCGTCGAGGGTCTCGACGTGGCCCGCGCCCGACGCAGCGCCCACGGCGTCACCCGCACCGACGCCGACCTCGCCCGCGGGCCGGCCCGTGCGACCGTCGCCTGCGGCGTGACGTGGGCCGATGACGGCACGGACCTGTGCGACCCCGCCACCGGCCTCCGCGTCGAGCCGCGCTCGCCCGCATTCCCCGCACCGGTCGTGGCGACCGGCCCGCGGATCGGACTGCGCGAGGAGGCGAGCGACCCCGCACGCTTCGCCTGGCGCTTCCGGATCCTCGGCGACCCGACCGTCTCGGGCCCCGCGAAGCTCAACCGGCCCTGACCGGGGCTGCGCTGCCGCGTCCGCGGCGCGCCGGAACCGCTGTCGTGTCACGTCGTGTGACGCAGCCCCCATCGGCCACAAGATCGCCACCACCAGGAGCGACGGACGCTTGATCAACACCGGCGGCACCTCGATCAACCCTCGCGACCGCCGACGGCGCAGGCTGGCACCATGACCGCTGAGATCGATGAGCATCCCCTCCCTGGCGACCGCACGCCCTCCCCCGCGACCACGGCCCCCGCCCGCTCCCGCGTGGGTGCCGTGATCGCGCTCGCGGGCGGCATCGCGATGCTCGTGCCCGCCGAGTTCTTCCCCGCACGGGTCCTGCCGCACCTGGCCCGGGACCTGCGGGTCACCGAGGGCACCGCGGGCCTGGCCGTGGCCGTGACCGCCCTCGCCGGCGCCCTCACCGCCCCGGCGATCGCCTCGGTCCTGCCGCGGGCCGACAGGCGGCGCGTGCTGCTGGGCCTGCTGGTCCTCGCACTCCTCTCCAACATCGCCGTGGCCCTGACCCCGTCCTTCGCCGTGCTGCTGGCCGGGAGGTTCGTGCTGGGGATCGCGATCGCCGGGTACTGGTCCTTCGCCTTCGTCGCCGGGACCCACGCCCTGCCCGGCAGGCCGGCCCTCGTGTCCACCGCGCTCGCGAGCGGCACGAGCGTCGCCACGATCGTCGGCGTGCCGCTGGCCTCGTTCCTGGGGGACGTCGTCGGATGGCGTGCGGTGTTCTGGATCGCCGCGGCGCTGACGGCGCTCTCGCTGATCGCCGTGGCGCGCCTGCTGCCGTCGGTGCCGGCCCAGCCGGGGGCGGGCCTGGCGATGATGCGCACGGCCCTGACAAACCGTCGTCTCGTCGCGGGGATCCTCCTCGTGGCCGTCGTCGCCTTCGCGAACTTCACGGCCTACCCGTACATCCGCCTCGTGATCGATGCCGTCGCGCCGTCGTCCGCGCCGCTGCTCCTGCTGGGATGGGGCGTGGCGGGTCTGGTCGGGAACCTGCTCGCGGGCCGGCTCGCCGGGCGGCTGCGCCTGGCCGTGGCACTGGGGCCCGCGGTCCTCGGGATCGCCCTGGGCGTGCTGACGGTGTCCGACGGGGTCCTGCCCCTGGTCCTCGCGGTGCTCGCCTGGGGCCTGGGCTTCAACATGGTCCCGGTCAGCACGCAGCTGTGGGTGACCTCGGTCGATCCCGCCCGCGCGGAGTCCGCGCTGGGCCTGCAGGTCACGGCGTTCCAGGTGGCGATCATGGTCGGCTCCGTGACCGGCGGCGCCCTGGTCGATCACACGGGGGTCGGGGCTGCGCTCCTGCTCGGGGCCGTCGCGGCGATCGTCGGGGCGATCGGGTTCGGAGCGCTGAGGGCGCCGTCGGCATCCTGACTCCCCGCGGGCTCACGACCACCCGTGGCCGTGGACCCGCCATCGAACCCACGACCGCCGCCTGCGTCCGGCGTGCCGGCACCGTGCTGGCGCCACACCCCGGCGGCCGCCCCATCTCCGCCACGAAGGCCCGCACGAACGCGGCCGTCGAGCCGTATCCCACGGAGAAGGCGACGGCCGTGACGGTGCGGTCGGTGGTCCCCAGCTCGTGGGCCGCGCGCTCGACGCGCACCCGCCGCACGAACCGCATGGGGGACATGCCCATCGTCTCCTGGAAGCGGACGGACAGCGCGGTCCGGCCCAGCATCGCGATCCGACCCAGCTCGGCGATGGTCCAGCCGTGCGCCGGTGCGGCCGTCACGGCGAGCGCCACGGAGCGCACGGCGGGATCCATGCACGGCACCTCCGGGGTCCCGGCGGCGTCGGCGATCGCGGCACGCATCGCCGCGGCGAGCAGCTGCCCGTAGGCCGGTCCCAGCCCGGCGGCCACGGCGGCGGGATCGTCCGTGGCCAGCTGGGCCGCGGTGTGCAGCGGGCAGGTCGTCAGCAGCGCGACCACACCTCCCTGCCTGCCGGCGAACCCGCGCGCGAGCTGCACGTCGCGGCCCGGGTCCAGGCCGTGCAGGCGCAGCTCGGCCACGACCACGCGGGAGGGTCGCTCCGCGGTCGCGCGGTGCAGGGACGGGCGGCGCAGCAGTGCGGCATCGCCGTCACCCAGCCTGCTCGCGGGGCCGCTGCCGCGGATCCCGACCTCGCCCTCCAGGACCAGCACCCACACCGCACCGGAGGTGCAGGTCAGGTGCTCGCCGGCGTCGAGCTCGCGGACACGGGAGCCGAGGATCTCCCACGGATCGGGGTGCGGGGCCATGTGCACGGCAACGTCCCTCGCCGCGACGGCATTCCCGGCACGCGGGCCGGGATCGGGCCCGGAGGCCGCCGCGCCGTGCCCGATCCGCCCCGACTTCGGGCAGGTTCGGGCATCGTCGGACCGAAGCGTCCCCCAGGGATCCGCGCCCGGCGTCCAGCACCTACAGTGACCTCACGGTGCACCGACGCACCGGGCGGCCACACCTCATGGAGCGCCGTCCCGGCGGCTCCCCTCCGGGAGCGCGACCCCACGAAGGACCGTGCGATGACCGATCAGTACATCCGTGCCTTCCGCGACGGATCCAAGGACGACAAGGTGCTCCTCGGCGGCAAGGGCGCCAACCTCGCCGAGATGACCCGCCTCGGACTGCCCGTGCCACCCGGGTTCACCATCACGACCGACGCCTGCCGCTACGTCATGCACCACGGCGAGGCCCCGCCCGAGCTCGAGGAGCAGGTGGCGACGGCGCTCGCGGTGGTCGAGGAGGAGCTCGGGCGACGGCTCGGGGACCCCGAGAACCCTCTGCTCGTCTCGGTCCGCTCCGGCGCGGCGGTGTCGATGCCTGGGATGATGGAGACGGTGCTCAACGTCGGCCTCAACGACGAGACGGTGCAGGGCCTGGCACGCATCTCCGGGTCCCCGCGCTTCGCCCAGGACTCCTACCGTCGCCTGCTGCAGATGTACGGGCGCACGGTGCTGGACATCCCGGCCGACGCCTTCGAGGACGTCCTCGACGAGGTCAAGGCCGACCGTGGGGTCGCCACCGACGTCGAGCTGGACACCGGGGATCTCGAGGGGATCGTCGCCCGGTTCCAGCGGATCATCCAGGAGCAGACCGGGGAGCCGTTCCCGCAGGATCCGCGCGAGCAGCTGCGGCAGTCGATCCGCGCGGTGTTCGCCTCGTGGAACGCCCCGCGGGCGATCATCTACCGCAACGCCGAGCGGATCAGCCATGAGATGGGCACGGCCGTGAACATCTGCTCGATGGTGTTCGGCAACCTCGACGACGACTCGGCCACCGGCGTCGCCTTCACACGCGACCCTGCCACCGGCACCACCGGCGTCTACGGGGACTTCCTCGTCAACGCCCAGGGCGAGGACGTGGTCGCGGGGATCCGCAACACCCGCTCGCTGCCCGAGCTGGGTGACGTGATGCCCGCCGTCTACGCGCAGCTGACCGACATCATGGAGCACCTCGAGCTGCACTACCGCGACCTGTGCGACATCGAGTTCACCATCGAGTCCGGGACGTTGTGGATGCTCCAGACCCGCGTGGGCAAACGCACCGCGGCGGCGGCGTTCCTGCTGGCCACGACGCTGGTCGACGAGGGCGTCATCGACGAGGAGGAGGCGCTGCGGCGGGTCTCCGGGGAGCAGCTCACGCGCCTGATGTTCCCGCGCTTCGCCGCCGGGGGCGACCACCACCTCATCGCGCGCGGCCTGAACGCCTCCCCCGGCGCCGCCGTGGGAGCCGTCGCCTTCGACTCCGAGACGGTGATCGCACGGCAGCGCGAGGGGACCGCCTCGATCCTCGTGCGCCGCGAGACCAATCCCGACGACCTCGGCGGCATGCTGGCCGCCGCCGGGGTGCTGACCTCCCGCGGCGGCAAGACCTCCCACGCCGCCGTGGTGGCCCGCGGGCTCGGCCGCACCTGCGTGTGCGGCGCCGAGGCGCTCGAGGTTGACGAGAAGGCCGGGGAGCTGCGGGTCGGCGGGGAGGTCGTCGCCCGCGACGGGGACGTCATCTCGATCGATGGCTCGACCGGCGAGGTGTTCGCCGGCGAGGTGCCGGTCGTGGACTCCGAGGTCGCGCAGTACCTCGCTGGGGACGTCGACGGCGATGCTCCCGACGCCCCGGACCTGGTGCGCAGCGTGCACCGGCTGATGGGGGTCGCCGACCGCACGCGACGCATGCGGGTGCGGGCCAACGCCGACACCGCCGAGGACGCCGGGCGCGCGCGGGCCATGGGCGCCGAGGGCATCGGGCTGGCCCGCACCGAGCACATGTTCCTCGGGGACCGCCGCAAGCACGTCGAGGACCTGGTCCTCGCGGCCGACGACGAGGAGCGCCACGAGGTCCTGGACCGTCTGCTTCCCATGCAGCGCGAGGACTTCGTCGGGATCCTCACGGCGATGGGCTCGCACCCGGTGACGATCCGTCTGCTGGACCCGCCGCTGCACGAGTTCCTCCCGGACCTCACGGAGCTGTCGGTCAAGGTCGCCCGTGCCGAGGAGCGGGGGAGGTCCCGGTCCCGGCGCGACCGCAAGGTGCTCGCGGCGGTGCGCCGCCTCCACGAGCAGAACCCCATGCTGGGCCTGCGCGGCGTGCGCCTGGGGCTCACCATCCCGGGGCTCTACGGGATGCAGACCCGCGCGATCCTCGAGGCCGAGGCCCAGGTGCGCCGCGACGGCGGGGACCCGCACGTCGAGATCATGGTCCCGCTCGTCTCCTCGGTGCGGGAGCTGTGGGAGATCCGCCATGAGCTCGAGGAGGTGCGCGACGAGGTCGCCGCCGAGCTCGGCACCGCGATCACCTGCCACATCGGCACGATGATCGAGCTGCCGCGGGCCGCCCTGCGGGCCGACGAGATCGCCGAGGTCGCCGAGTTCTTCAGCTTCGGCACCAACGACCTCACGCAGACCACCTGGGGATTCTCCCGGGACGACGTCGAGGCCGGGTTCTTCTTCACCTACAAGGACCGCGGGATCCTCCTGACCAGCCCCTTCGAGTCCATCGACCAGTACGGCGTGGGCGAGCTGGTGCGGATCGGGGCCCAGCGCGGCCGCCGCGCGAACCCCGGGATCCACCTCGGGGTGTGCGGTGAGCACGGCGGAGATCCGGACTCGATCCGGTTCTTCGAGGACGTGGGGCTGGACTACGTGTCCTGCTCCCCGTTCCGGGTGCCGATCGCCCGCCTCGAGGCGGGTCGGGCCACCCTCATGGCCGCCGAGTTCGCCCCGCACCATTGACCGCTCCCCCGCCCGATGGCCCTCGTCGCACGGACGAGGGCCATCGGTGATCGCACGCGGCCCGATTGCGCGCCTTTCGTCCGCTGTGGACCGATAGGCGATTCAGGTCACGTTCGTATATCGTTCTTCACGCGACGTGCGTCACATGTGCGCGTGCGTGCAGACTGCAGTGCATCCCACCCCGAGACCGGCCTCCCCGCGCATGTCGCCGCCGGTCCGCCCCGCAAAGGACGACACCCGCATGAGACGACGCCTCGGCAATCTGCCGCTCCGACTCCTCACGGGGGCCATGGCCTCCGTGCTCGCGATCGCGGGCGGCGCCGTCGCCGCCTCCGCGGACCCGGCCGATCCGACCGCGCGGATCGACGACCTCTCGACCGATCCCGCCTACGCGCAGTTCTTCGAGCAGAGCATCACCTGGGACACGGTCAGCTGCGCCGACTACTACCCCGAGGCCGAGCAGGCCGCCTACGCGCCGTACTACCAGAACTCGCAGTGCCAGACGATCACGGCGCCCAAGGACTGGCAGGACCCGTCCCAGGGCACGATCGAGGTCGCCTTCTCGGTGGCCCGGGGCTTCGACCCGGCGACCAACACCGAGCGTCTCCTGTTCACCAACCCCGGCGGCCCGGGCGGGACCGGCGGCGACTTCGGCGCGATCCTGGACACGCCCCGCTTCGCCCACATCAACGAGGGCCACGCCGTCGTGGGCGTCGACCCCCGCGGCGTCGGGCACTCGACGCATGTCTCCTGCGAGAGCACGCCGTACCCGGCCGACGCCCTCGGCGGCGACGGGGACTCCCAGGACCCCACCCGCGAGGAGATCGCGAAGCTCCAGGCCTGGGTCGTCACCGACAACACCCAGTGCGCGAGCTCCGATCCCGGCCTGCTGCCGTACATCAGCACCCAGCAGACCGCCCGCGACTTCGACCTCGTGCGCCACCTGCTCAGCACCAAGGACACCAGGTCCGACTACTTCGGGGTCTCCTACGGGACCTGGCTGGGCAGCTACATCAAGCGCATGTTCCCCGGCGACTTCGACCGGGTGCTCCTGGACGGCAACACCGACTGGACCTCGGACTCGATGTACCGGGTGTTCGGCTACCAGGCGCCCGCCTTCCAGGCCTCGGTCGACGTCCTCATGGTGCCGTTCCTCGCCCGCCACGACGCCACGTACCACCTGGGCTCCACGCCCGAGCAGGTCACCGCGACCATCGCGGCGGCCCGCCAGAACGTCGCGGCGGAATACCAGCTCTCGGGCGGGAGGTCGGCCAGCCCGGACGACTTCGACAACGTGCTGATCATGGCGCAGTACTCGACGAACTCCTGGGCCACGGCCGCCCAGGCCATCCAGGCCGCCACTGCCCCCGCGGGCCCCGAGCGCAGCGCAGGCCTGCTGGCCCTGGCCCAGACCGACGACCGCGCCCCGGTGGACCGCGACAGCTCCTCGTCCACGACGATGCGCGCGATCATCTGCAACGACACCGACCGTCCCACCGATGACGCCAGCTACATCGGCCGCTTCGACGACGCGAGCCGCTACAAACTGCTGGGCGCCAACCGGGTCTACGACTCCTGCGCCGGCTGGCCCTACCGGGACACGACGGTGCCCCAGGCGATCAAGGACCGGCCCTTCGCCGCCCTGATGACGGACAACGAGGCCGATCCGGCCACCGCGTACGAGGGCTCCTGGCGCACCAACAAGGAGGCCGGCCCCGACGTCAAGGAGATCGTCGTCGACAACGGTCCCGGTCACGGGATCGTCACCGGCCTGCTGGCCAACCCCAAACCGTGCGTCAGCGTCCCGGTCACCCGGTACCTCCGCACCGGTCAGCTGCCGGCCGGCGACACCTCGTGCCAGACGCTCCCGTACTCGGTGAGGACGGCCGGCGGCACGATCGCCGACACCTCGATCTTCGAGTACGGCAACAAGGGAACCGCCACGCGGGTCCCGCAGGCCTTCATCTACGACCCGACGGCCAAGAACCCGCGGCGCGGCTACAACGCCCTGCTGGATCGCAACGCCGATCCCTCGAGGTTCGGCACCGGGACCGGCACGGCGGCCGCGCCGGCGATCATCGCGACCGACAAGAAGGTCCCGACCGTCTCGGCCGAGGACGTCGAGGCCAACGACGTCGTGGTCGACAAGTACCGCGAGCCCTCCCAGGGCGTGAAGTGATGAGCAGGACGACAAGGAGAACGACGATGCCCCAGCGCAGTGCACGGACCCCCTGGGCGGCGGTGTCGGGCTTGGCTGCCGCGGGCCTCCTCCTGGCAGGCTGCTCGGTCGCGGCCACGCACGACGGGGACCGCGACGACTCGCGCTTCCTCTCCGTCGCCGCGCCGGTCGGCGACGTCGGAGCCGGGGATGCCGCCGCGGCGCTCCCCGCCGGCGCGGGCGGCCCGGACGAGAAGCCCGCCGAGGCACCGGCATCGGATCCCTCGACGACGCAGGACGCCCCGGAGAAGGAGTCCTCCTCCGCCGCGGAGACCTCGGCCGAAGCTCCTGCGGCGTCGACGTCGGACGCGAGCACCGGATCATCGGCCAAGGAGTCCGGGACGTCCGAAGATGCCGAGGGCGACGCGAGCACCTCGAAGACGCCGTCCGAGACGTCGGCAGGGACGAAGGCCGAGAGGTCCGCGTCCACCGGCTCGGAGGACGCCTCGACGTCGAAGGGCTCCGCCGAGAAGCCCGCCGCCGAGGGCGCGGACTCAGCGCCCCGGGACTCCGCGGAGACGGGTGCCGCGCAGGACGCGACGACACCTGCCCCCACCTCGACCGGTCCGGGTGGCACCCCGGGCGTGAGTCCCTTGAACGTCGAGTTCCCGGCGCCGACGATCTCCGTGACGCCGGCCGAGATCGCGCTGGCCGACCTGAAGGACCCCACCAAGGGCGTCACGATCACGGTCACGGGCGCCGAGCCCAACATCGAGGTCTATGACCAGCTCTCGAATGCGCCCTACCTCACCGACGGAAACGGCGCCGTGACCTTCGTCGTCTTCTACGCCGCGGATGCGCCGGCGTTCAAGGGCGAGGTCGAGAGCGCCGTCGAGGACTACGACCCCCTCGGTGAGGAGCTGTTCCTCCCGTACACCTTCGTGGTGCTCGAGGACGCCCCGACCCCGACGGAGACGCCCACCTCGGACGCCCCCACGGAGACGCCGACGACCGACGCGCCCACCGGGACGCCGACGACCGTCGCGCCGACGACGGACGCACCGACAGCAACGCCCACGACGGATGCACCCACGGGCACGCCGACAGGAACGGCCTCGCCCACCACGACGTCGGGCCCGACGGCCACGGCGACGAGCGATGCTCCGACGTCCACCCCGTCCCCGACCAGCTCGGACTGGTCGGGGACGCCGTCCACGACCGCCAGGCCCACGTCGACCTCCACCGATCGCGCTGACGGCGCGACCGTGCACACGGGAGGCTCGACCACCTCGGGTGCTCCCGTGGTGATCGGAGGCGTGCTCATCGCCCTCGGCGGCGGTGCGCTCGTGCTGCTCGCGATCCGCCGGTGGCGGCACCGCTGATCTGAGACTGTGAGGAACGGCCGTGGGCGGGGGGGGGGGGGCCCGGGCC
>NZ_JBQSXW010000008.1:0-142877 GCF_052378625.1 Brachybacterium sp. AOP25-B2-12
GGGTGCCGGTCTACGCCCAGCGGGGCCGCAGCGGGGGGATCATGCTGCTGCCCGGGGCACGGCTGAACGTCTCGCACCTGGATCCCCCGGAGCGGGAGGCGCTCGAGGTCGCAGGCGCCGACGGCGGTCACCTGCAGCGTCTGGGCCTGGCGGAGGCCCGGGATTCCGCCGCGCGTCGGTGCCCGGCACCCCGGACCTGCCGCCCCTGGCAGACCTCGTCCTTGTCGACGGCACCGCCTGTTTCACGGCGCCGAGGGCGGAGGCCGACGGCGCGGAGACGGACGTCGCGGACCTGGCCGCGACGCTTCGCCACCGACGCCGGATGCGGATCCGCTACCGCCGCAGCGCGGAGACCGGGCCCGCGACCCTGGTGGTCGACCCCTACGGTCTCGTGGTGAAGGCGGGCCGCTGGTACCTCGTCGCCGACGCCGAGGGGACCGCCCGGCTGTTCGCCCTCGCGCGGCTCTCGGGGGCCGAGGCGCTCGAGGCCCCGGCCGTCCTCCGGCCGGGCCGCACGCTGCGCACCGTGTGGGACGAGCTGCGGGTGCGCACCGAGGAACCCGGTCGGATCCGGGTGAGCGCCCTCCTCCGCGACGCCGCGGTCGATCGCGCGCGGCGGATCCTCGGCGGTCGCCTCACGGAGGTCTCCGCGGCACAGGACGGCTGGTGCTCGATCCGCGTGCTGTGCACCGAGGTCGAGTCGGTGCGCCAGCTGCTCCAGTTCGGGGACCACATCGAGGTCCTGGCGCCGCCCGAGGCCCGGGCGCGCTTCGGAGCGCTCGCCCGCGACCTCGCACGCCGACACGGAGCGCCCGCCGTGTGACGGGCGGGGGCCCGGCTCAGCCGGCCCGGACGTCCGCGAGGGTGCGTGCCACGACCTCGCCCGGGGCGACCTCGACGGCCGTGCCGGAGACGCGGTCGCGAAGCTCGACGACTCCCGAGGCCAGGCCCCGGCCGACCACGACGATGGTGGGCACGCCCAGCAGCTCGGAGTCCTTGAACTTCACACCCGGGGACACCTTGGGGCGGTCGTCGTAGAGCACCGTGAGGCCCTGGGCCTCGAGCTCGCCGGCGATCCGCTCGGCCTCGTCGAACACAGCGGCGTCCTTGCCGGTGGCCAGGACGTGCACGTCGGCGGGGGCGATCGCGCGTGGCCAGGTCAGGCCCTTGTCGTCGTGGCAGGACTCGGCGATGGCAGCGACGGCGCGCGTGACCCCGATCCCGTAGGAGCCCATCGTCACGACCACCTGCTTGCCGTTCTCGTCGAGGACGGTCAGGCCCAGCGCCTGGGCGTACTTGCGTCCGAGCTGGAAGATGTGGCCCATCTCCATGCCGCGCGTCAGCCGCAGCGGGCCGGAGCCGTCGGGCGCCGGATCGCCGTCGCGCACCTCGGCGGCCTCGATCGTGCCGTCGGCGGTGAAGTCGCGTCCGAAGACCAGGTCGTAGACGTGGTGGCCCTCGCGGCCCGCGCCCGCGACCCAGGCGGTGCCGGGCACGACGCGGGGGTCCACGAGGTAGCGGATGCCCGCCGGGGCGTCGGCGCCCAGGCCCTCGGGGCCGATGTACCCCTTGGCCAGCACCGGGTGCGCGGCGAAGTCCTCCGCGGTGAAGGGCACGGCGACCGCGGGGGCCACGGCCACCTCGAGGCGCTTCTCGCCGACCTCGCGGTCCCCGGGCAGCGCGATCACGAGCGGCTCGGCGGTGCCGTCGGGGTGGTGCAGGAGGTAGACGAGGTGCTTGAGCATCTCGTAGCGGGTCCACTCCCCCGCCTCGCGGGGGAACGCCTCGTTCGAGAAGTCGGTGAGGGCGGCGATGGTGCTCGCGCCCGGGGTCGCCTCGACGTGGGCGGCGGGCAGCGCGGCGATGGCCGCCTCGTCCAGGGCGGGCGGGGCGACGGTCGTGACGGCCTCGACGTTGGCGGCGTAGCCGCCCTCGGACAGCACGAAGGTGTCCTCCCCCACGGGCGTGGGGTGGAGGAACTCCTCGGAGCGGGATCCCCCCATGGCGCCGGCGTCGGCCTGGCAGATGACGGTCTCCAGGCCCAGGCGGGCGAAGGTCCGGGCGTAGGCGGTGCGCTGCAGCTCGTAGGAGGCGTCGAGCCCGGCATCGTCGACGTCGAAGGAGTAGGCGTCCTTCATGACGAACTCGCGCACGCGCAGCAGGCCGCCGCGCGGCCGCGCCTCGTCGCGGAACTTCGTCTGGATCTGGAACAGCATCGCCGGGAGGTCCTTGTACGAGGAGTACAGGTCCTTGACGATGAGGGTGAACATCTCCTCGTGGGTGGGCGCCAGGAGGTAGTCGTCGCGGCGGCGGTCCTGGAGGCGGAACAGGGCGGGGCCGTACTCGTCCCACCGGCCGGTCGCCTCGTAGGGCGCGCGCGGCTGGAGCGCGGAGAACAGCACCTCCTGGCCGCCGATCCGCTCCTGCTCCTCGCGCACGATCTGCTCGACGCGACGCAGGACGCGCAGCCCCAGCGGCAACCAGGTGTAGATGCCCGGTGCGCTGCGGCGGATGTACCCGGCGCGCACGAGCAGGCGGTGGCTCGCGGCCTCGGCGTCCGAGGGGTCCTCCCGCAGCGTGCGGATGAACGAGGAGGACATGCGGATCATGGGGTGCCTTTCTCGGGGCGTGCAGGGGCGCTCGGCGCCGGGACCATCGTACGGGGAGCGGCGGCCCCACCCGGCGCGAGCACGCCGGACCCTGGCACCCTCGGGCCCTGCCCGCTCGAGCCCACCGCTCCCGGGCCCTGCCCCGGGCGTCCGGCGAGGCTCAGAACAGGATCGTCGAGAGCTGCCCGTGCTCGCGGAAGCCGGCGGCGGCGTAGGCGCGGCGTGCCGGGAGGTTGAAGCTGTTGACGTACAGCGACACCCGGGGGGCCGTGGTGGCACGGATGTGACGGGTGGCGGCGACCATGGCGCGACGTGCCAGGCCCTCGCCGCGCAGCCCCGGGTCCACCCACACGCCGTGGATCTGCGCGACGCCCCCGAAGACCGCCCCGACATCGGCCTTGAAGGCGACGCGACCGTCGCGGACGACGACGTAGGTGCGCTGCGCGGCGATGAGCTCGCCGACGCGGCGCAGATAGGAGCGACCGCCGTCGTACGCGGTCGGGTCGATGCCGACCTCCTCGTGGAACATCGCGACGCTCGCGGGGAAGACGAGGGGCTCCTCGCCGGGGACGGCGGGCCGCAGCTCGGGGTCGGGGGCCACCGTCGGCTCCGCGGTCGCCTCCAGGAGCGGCTGGGACCAGCGCAGCTCCCGGGCGGGACCCCAGGCCGGGGCCAGACGAGCCCAGAGCAGCTCGACGTCCTCGCGCACGCCCACGATCGAGCCCGCGCGGCGCCGCTGGGAGGCGAGGCGGTCCGCGAACAGGGTCACGGTGGCCTCGTCGGCGCACACCGTGGAGACGTTGGCGCCGTGCCACAGCAGCGCCGTGGGGTCGTCCTCGGGCCCCGCGACGCAGAACTCCTCGGACAGCGCCGGGGCGGAGTGCGAGAGCTCCCGCAGGCGGAACCCCACGAGGGTGTTGACCAGCGGATCGGTCGCGGCCAGGCGGGCGGCGAGCTCGAGCGTCCCGACCCGCAGCGGCCGCAGCCGATCTGCGCGTCGGAACATGGGGGTCAGCTCACCGAGACCGTCGGGGAGGAATCCTCGGACTCCTCCATGGTCGCGGCGATGCGGTTGGCCTCCTCGAGGAGGACCTCGACGATGTCGGCCTCGGGGACGGTCTTGATGACCTCGCCCTTGACGAAGATCTGACCCTTGCCGTTGCCGGAGGCCACGCCGAGGTCCGCCTCGCGGGCCTCGCCGGGACCGTTGACGACGCAGCCCATGACGGCCACGCGCAGCGGGACCTCGAGGTGCTTGAGGCCCTCGGTGACCTTCTCGGCGAGGGTGTAGACGTCCACCTGGGCGCGGCCGCAGGAGGGGCACGAGACGATGTCGAGCTTGCGGGGGCGCAGGTTCAGCGACTGGAGCAGCTGGATGCCGACCTTGACCTCCTCGACGGGAGGCGCCGACAGGGACACGCGGATCGTGTCGCCGATCCCCTCGGCCAGCAGGATCCCGAAGGCGACGGAGGACTTGATGGTGCCCTGGAAGGCGGGACCGGCCTCGGTGACGCCCAGGTGCAGCGGCCAGTCGCCGCGCGCGGCGAGCTGGCGGTAGGCCTCGACCATGATCACGGGGTCGTTGTGCTTGACGGAGATCCCGAACTCGTGGAAGTCGTGCTCCTCGAACAGGGAGGCCTCCCACACGGCGGACTCGACGAGCGCCTCGGGGGTCACGCGAGCGCGGTCCTTCATCATGCGCTGGTCGATGCTGCCGGCGTTGACGCCGATCCGCAGGGCCGTGCCGTGGTCCTTGGCGGCCTGGGCGATGTCCTTGATCTGGTCGTCGAAGCGCCGGATGTTGCCGGGGTTCACGCGCACCCCCGCGCAGCCGGCCTCGATCGCGGCGAACACGTACTTGGGCTGGAAGTGGATGTCGGCGATCACGGGGATCGGCGACTTCGCGGCGATCGCGACGAGCGCGTCGGCGTCCTCCTGACGGGGGCACGCCACCCGCACGATGTCGCAGCCGGACGCCGTCAGCTCCGCGATCTGCTGGAGCGTGGCGTTGATGTCGTGGGTGGGGGTCGTGGTCATCGACTGCACCGTGACGGGGGCGTCGCCACCCACCGCGATGTCGCCGAGCTTGACCTTGCGGGAGGCGCGGCGCGGGGCGAGGACGCGCGGCTGCTCCTTGAGGGTGGGGATGCCGAGGCTCACGGAAGTCACGCCCCCCATGATTCCACCGCGCGCCCGGAACCGGGAGCGGTCCGCCGCGTCGGGGACATCACCTGCACGTCTCCTCCACAGGGGGCGTGAGCGCCGCCACGGCCGGTCCTCCGGTCCCGTGCCGCGTCAGGGGCCGAACAGGGTGACCGGCCGGACGATGTCGGCGTAGACCAGCAGCAGGGTCATGGCCAAGAAGGCGATCGCGACGACGTTGGTGACCGGGAGCATCCTGGACATGTCCACCGGACCCGGGTCGGGCCGGCCGCGCCAGCGGGCGATCCGCCGGCGCGCGCCCTCCAGGAGGGCGCCGGCGACGTGCCCGCCGTCCAGCGGCATGAGCGGGATCAGGTTGAACACGAACAGCGCCATGTTCAGCGAGGCGAGCATCGACACGAGCGTGAACAGCTTCTCCTTGACCTCGAAGCCGGGCTGGTCGGCGGAGACGACCTCCCCGGCCAGCCGCGAGACGCCCACCACGCCGATGGGCCCGTTCGGGTCGCGGGGTGCGTCGCCGAAGGCAGCCACGGCGACGTCCACGAGGCGCACGGGCAGGGTGACGACGATCTTCGCCGTGCCCACGAACGTGTCCCACACCGCACCGGGCACCTCCGTCACGGGCCGGGGCACGAGGTCCCGGGTGCCGGAGACGCCCAGGAAGCCCACCTGCTCGGTGCGCACCGAGCCGTCGGCCTCCCGCTCGACCTCGCCGTCGGCCCCGTACACGGGGCGCGCGTCGACGATCGGGGTGGCCTGGACGGTGAGCCGCTGCCCGTCGCGCTCGAGGACGACCGGGACGGTGCGGTCCCCCGCCCCCCGGATCGCGGTCGAGACGGCCTCCCAGGTGGGGTTCTCGGTACCGTCGATCGAGACGATGACGTCGTCGGGACGGATGCCGGCGGCGAGCGCAGGCGCCTCGGGGCGGCCCTCGCAGGCGGTGCCCTCGGGAGCATCGGCCGGCAGCACGCACTGCGAGACGCTCGAGACCTGGTTGGTGACCGCAGGCAGCCCGAAGCCGCACAGCAGCACGGCGAGCAGGACCACGGCGATCAGGAGGTTCATGACAGGGCCGGCGAGCATCACGACGAGCTTCCTGGGCACCGACAGCGCCACGAAGGTGCGCGACTGCTCCTCGGGGCCGTACTGCGAGGCCTCGAACTCCTTGGCGTCGTGCGCCATCTGCTGGAAGAGCCCCGTGGAGTCCTCGCGGATCGTGCCGGGGGCCTCCCCCTTGTGCGGCGGGTACATGCCGATCATCCGCACGTATCCGCCCAGCGGCAGCAGCTTGACGCCGTACTCCGTCTCGCCGCGACGCCGGGACCACACGGTGGGCCCGAAGCCGATCATGTACTGGGTGACGCGGACCCCGAAGGCCTTGGCGGCGGTGAGGTGGCCCAGCTCGTGCAGGGCGATCGAGATGCCGATCCCGATGGCGACGAGCAGGACGCCGAGCGCGTACAGCGCGATGGTCATGCGCCCTCCCCCGCGGCCACGAGCTCCCGGGCCCGGCGCCGTGCGTGCTCCTCGACGGCGAGGATCGCCGCGAGGCCGCCTGCGGGATCCGCGTGCGGCAGGGCGGGGTCCTCGAGGACGCATCCGATGAGGTCGACGATCCCCCAGAAGGTGAGGCGCCCGGCGAAGAAGGCGTCGACGGCCTCCTCGTTCGCGGCGTTGTAGGCGGCCATCGCGCCGCCGCCGCGCCGGTGGGCGGCACGTGCCAGGGCGATGGCCCCGAAGGTGCCCTCGTCGACCGGCTCGAAGGTCCAGGTCGCGGGCCGGGTGAAGTCCAGGGGCCGGGCGAGCCCGGGCAGCTTCTCGGGGTGGGCCAGCGCCCAGCCGATCGCATGGCGCATGTCCGGGGGGCTGGCCTGGGCGATCGTCGAGCCGTCGACGAGCGTGGCCATCGAGTGGACGATCGACTGGGGGTGCACGACGACGTCGACACGGTCCTCGGGCAGCCCGAACAGCCAGCAGGCCTCGATGACCTCGAGCGCCTTGTTGACGAGGGTCGCGGAGTTGGTGGTGATCACGCGGCCCATCTGCCAGGTGGGATGGGCCAGCGCCTGCTCGGGCGTGACGTCCCCGAGCTCGGCCCGGGTGCGTCCGCGGAAGGGGCCTCCGGAGGCCGTCACGACGAGGCGGGCGACCTGGTCGGGACGCACCCCCGCGAGGGCCTGGGCGATCGCGGTGTGCTCGGAGTCCACGGGCAGGAACTGCCCGGGGGCGGCGGCGCGGGTGACGAGGGCGCCGCCAGCGACGAGGGATTCCTTGTTGGCCAGCGCCAGACGGGCGCCGGAGGCGAGCACCGCGAGGGTGGGCGCCAGGCCGATGGACCCCGTGACGGCGTTGACGACGACGTCGCCGGGCCCCAGGGACCCGGCGAGCTCGACGACGGCCTCCTCCCCGACGCGCAGGGCAGGGGCCTCCCGGTGCTCGGGGGCCAGGGCCGTGCGGATCGCGGCGGCCACCGCCTCGGCGTGCTCGGGGTCCGAGACGGCGACGACCTCGGGGCGGTGCGCGAGGACCTGGCGGGCCACGAGCTCCGGGCGGGAGCCGGAGACGGCGAGCCCCGTGAGCGTCGCGACGTCCGGGTAGCGCTCCAGGACGTCGAGGGTCTGGGTGCCGATCGACCCGGTCGAACCCAGGACGACGACGCGTCGGTCCCGCGCGCGGGCGGCGGGTCCGAGGTCGGTCACGGGACGGAGGCCATCACGTCCGCGACGTGATCGAGGTACACGTCGACGACGGCCTCGGAGTACCCGTCGGCGCCCTTCTTGCGGCGGAAGGCGGCGCGCCGGACATCGTCGACGCTCATGGGATGGCCCTCGGCGAAGTAGGCGACGAGCTCGTCGCACAGGCCGTCGACGTCGCTGCGGTCGTACGCGGAGTGGCCGTCAGGGGCCGGCGCGAAACGCTCCCCGGCGGGGCGCTCGAGACGCTCCTTGAGCACCTCGGCGCGACGGGTGAGGTCGCGGATCCAGGCGTCCTCGCCGCGGGAGGCGATCGCCGCATCGCGCGCGCGCAGGGAGAAGGCGTCCGAGAGCCGGTCCAGCGCCTCGTCGACCACGCGCATGGCGTAGCCGCCGCGCTCGGTCGAGAAGCTCACCGTGGTGATGTCCGTCGGGGAGAATCCCGTGTCCTGGCCCTCGTAGGCGGCGCGCGCCCGGGCCAGGAACTCGTCGACCTCGCGGACGTCGTAGCCGGTGCTGAAGCGCGAGACGCGCTCGAACGATGTGCTCACGATGGACCTTCCACGGGCGGGAGACGGGAACGGCCCGCGGAGTGCGCGCTGGGGCTGCACCATGCCGGTGCAGGGCCGACGAGCGCGCCCGGGGGCGCCCCCACTCTAGTGTCCCGGGGATGGGAGGGCGCCGCACGACGCGGCGGGGACTCCCGTGCGGCCATGTCGGGGGCCAGAATGCTCCCATGAGCACCGCCCCGCACAGCACGGCATCGGAGAGCACGGCATCGGAGAGCACCGAAGCGTCCGGCGGCCCCGCGACCGGCAGCGGTCCGGACGGCGGAGATCCGAGCGGAACTGGTGCGTACGGCACCGGTCCGGACGGCACTCCTGGGGCCGGAGCCGAGGCGTGGTTCCTGACCGCCGAGGAGCGCGGCAACCCCTTCACGCGCCTGACCTACCGTCGCGACGGGGCGGCCTTCTCGCACGGCAACGCCACATCGGCGCTCGTCCACGGGGTCGCGTACTTCCGGCGCCTGGTGGAGGTGGTCGAGGGGATGCGGGCAGGTGACCTGCTCCTGTTCACCGACTGGCGCGGCGACGGCGACGAGCTCCTGACCCCCGAGGGCCCCACCGTCTCCGCGCTGCTGGTCGCGGCCGCGACCCGGGGCGTCGACGTGCGCGGCCTGTTCTGGCGCTCCCATCTCGACCTCCTGCACTACTCCGAGCGCAACAACCGGGACCTCGCGGACACCGTGCGCCGCGCCGGCGGCGAGGTGGTGCTGGACCAGAGGGTCCCGCCGATGGGATGCCACCACCAGAAGTTCGTCGTCGCCCGGCATCCGGGCCGTCCCGAGCGCGACGTGGCCTTCGTCGGCGGCCAGGACCTGTGCCACACGCGTCGCGACGACGCCGCGCACCACGGCGATCCGCAGAAGGTCGCGATGGGCGCGATCTGGGGCGACCCTCCCGCCTGGCACGACCTCATGATCCAGGTGCAGGGTCCCGCGGTCGGCGACGTCGAGGCCAACTTCCGCGAGCGCTGGGAGGATCCCTCCTCCCCTGCCCCGGACCCGATCAACCGCCTGGACGCCGTGCTGCACCGCGATGTGCTGCATCCCCGGCCGCTCCCGCCCCAGCTGCCCGATCCGGTCGCCGCCGGCGGCACGCACGACGTGCAGGTCCTGCGCACCTTCCCGCCCAAGATCCCCCGCTTCCCCTTCGCCCCCCAGGGCGAGCGCAGCGTCGCCCACGGCTACGTCAAGGCGCTGTCGCGAGCCCAGTCCCTCGTCTACCTCGAGGACCAGTACGTGTGGAACGCGGAGGTCGTCTCGTGCTTCGCCGATGCGCTGCGGCGCAGCCCCGCGCTGCGCCTGATCATCGTCCTGTCGACCTACACGACCGCGGACACGCCGATCGCCGATGCGAGCGCCATGAGCGCCCGGGCCGCGGCGCTCGATGCCCTGCGGGCCGCCGGCGGCGACCGGGTGGGGGTCTACGGGATCGAGAACGCCGCGGGGACCCCGATCTACGTGCACACCAAGACCTGCATGGTCGACGACGTGTGGATGACCATCGGCTCGGACAACGTGAACCTGCGCTCGTGGACCTTCGACACGGAGCTGACGTGCGCGGTCGTCGACGCGACGGCGGACGCGCGCGAGCCCCTGTGCGTCCGGGACGACGCCGATCCGGCCCGCAGGCTGCCGCGGGAGGTGCGCCTGGAGCTGGCCCGGGAGCACCTGGGCCGCGCGGACGACACCGGGCTGGTGGACCCCGTCGAGGTGTTCGGGGCCTTCCGTGACGCGGCCGGGGCGCTCGACGCCTGGCACGACGGCGGCAGGGTGGGGGCGCGGCCCCGGGGCAGCTGCGCACCTATCGGGCGCTCCCGATCCCGCGGCGCGACCTGCCCGCGGGGCGCCTCGTGTACCACCTGGCCGATGATCCCGACGGACGGCCGCGGGGACTGCGGGGCACCGACACCTTCTGAGGGCCATGGATCCACCGTCCGCGTCTCCGCGGATGGGGCCCCACGGTCGGCGGAGACGGCGCGGGCGTCGTCAGTCCCCGGCGTCGTCCCGTCCGGCGATGGCACGGGCGTCGTCAGTCCCCGCCCTCATCCCGTCCGGCGACGGCACGGACGTCGTCAGTCCCCGCTGTCGTCCCGGCCTGCGACGGCCTCGACGCGGGCCACGCGTGCCTCGCGATCCGCCCGGTGGGCGTCGGTCTCGAGCACCTCGGCGGCCAGCTGCCCGCAGGCGCCGTCGATGTCGGAGCCGCGGGTGTCGCGGATCGTGGTGGAGATCCCGTGGGAGCGCAGCGTCTCGACGAACTCCTTCTCCACGTACGGGTCCGAGGCGGTCCACTTCGAGCCCTTGACGGGGTTCAGCGGGATGGGGTTGACGTGCACCCAGCGGGTTCCGCCCTTGGCCACGAGCTTGCGGCCCAGGAGATCGGCCCGATGCGCCTGGTCGTTGATGTCGCGGATCAGGGCGTACTCGATGCTGACGCGTCGCCCCGTGGCCTCGAAGTACTCGTGGGCGGCCGAGAGGATGTCGTCGACGTCGAAGCGGGTGTTGATCGGCACCAGCTCGTTGCGCAGCTCGTCGTCCGGGGCATGGAGGGAGACCGCGAGGGTCACGGGGATCTTCTCGGCCAGGAGCTTGCGCACGGCCGGCGCCAGGCCCACCGTCGAGACCGTGATGTTGCGGGCGGAGATCCCGAAGCCCTCCGGGGAGGGCTCGTGCAGTCGCTTGCAGGCGGTCGCGACGGCCCGGTAATTGGCCAGCGGCTCCCCCATGCCCATGAAGACGATGTTGGAGACGCGGCCGCCTCCGCCGGGCAGGTCGCCGTCGGCCAGCATGCGGTTGGCCACGCGCACCTGCTCGACGATCTCGGCGGCCGAGAGGTTGCGGGTCAGGCCCATCTGCCCGGTCGCGCAGAAGGGGCAGTTCATCCCACAGCCGGCCTCGGAGGAGATGCACAGCGTGATCCGGCCCGGGTAGCGCATGAGCACGGACTCCACGAGCGAGCCGTCGAACAGGCGCCACAGGAGCTTCTGGGTCGCGCCGTGGTCCGCGCTCTGCCGGGACACGAGCGTCAGCAGCTGCGGGAAGAACCGGGCGACGAGCTCCTCGCGTCCGTCCTGCGGGAGGTCCGTCATCGCCGCGGGGTCGGTGGTGGCGTGCTCGAAGTAGTGCAGCGAGAGCTGCTTGGCGCGGAAGCCCGGCAGCCCCAGCTCCTTGACCGCGTCGACGCGCTGGTCGAGGGAGAGGTCCACGAGGTGGGCGGGGGCCTTGCCGCGGCGCGCGGGACGCAGCTGCAGCTGGCCGGGGGCCAGCGCCACGGGCTGGTCGGGGACGATCTCGCGGGAGAGGTCGGGCACCGCGCGGGGAGCTCCCGCCGAGACGGTGGGGTCGGGCAGGTCGTGGGTGGTCACGGGGTCAGCACCTCCAGGAGGATGAACGTCGCGGGGGCCGCGAGCAGCATCGAGTCGATCCGGTCGAGCACGCCGCCGTGGCCGGGGAGCAGCGTGCCCATGTCCTTGATGCCGAGGTCCCGCTTGAGCAGGGACTCGGCGAGGTCGCCGCAGGTGGACAGCAGCACCAGGACGGGGCCGATCACGAGGCCGATCCACCAGGGGTGGTCGATCCACAGCGTGATGATCGCGACGGCCGATCCGGTGCCGAAGAGCATCGAGCCGAAGAAGCCCTCCCAGCTCTTCTTGGGGCTGATCCGGGGCGCCATCGGGTGCGCGCCGAACAGGACGCCGGCGATGTAGCCGCCGATGTCGTTCATGATCGGCACGACGAGCGCCAGCAGCACGAGGAAGGCGCCGTTGGGCTGGGAGTGCAGGAGCAGGACGAAGCAGCCGAGGAACGGCACCCAGGCCAGGGTGAACACCCCGGCGGCGACGTCCCGGGCGGTCGCCAGGCCCGTGGCCTCGAGCACCCGCCAGACCAGGACCACGCTGATGGAGACGGCCATCGAGACGACCAGACCGTCGACGCCGAAGACCTCCGTGGACACGACCATGCCGACGGCGCCCACGAGGACCGGCACGAGCGGGACCCGCAGGCCGCCGTTGTCGAGGGCGCGGACGCACTCGAAGGTCCCCAGCACGAGGCCCAGGCCCACGAGCGGCACGATCGCGATCGGGACGACGAACAGGCTCAGGAGCAGCAGGGCGCCCAGTCCCAGGCCCACCCCGATCGCGGCGGGCAGGTTGCGGCCGGCACCGCGGCGGCGCGGAGGCGAGGCCTCGGGATCCACCGGTGCCGCCCCGGGGTCCGAGGGCATCGTCGTGGCGTCGACCGGTGCCGCCCCGGCATGCGCCGGGGCGGTCGGTGCGGTCCTGCCGGACGGGGCTGCGTGGGACACGGGGTGGGACGAACGGAGGCGGTCAGACCGTCTCGAGCTCGGTCTCCTTGGCGGTCAGCGCGGCATCGATCTTCTCGATGTACTTCTTGGTCACGCCCTCGAGGTCCTTCTCGGCGCGGGTGCCCTCGTCCTCGCCGATCTCCTTGTCCTTGACCAGCTTCTCGATGGCCTTCTTGGCGTTTCCGCGGGTGCCTCGCACCGCGATCCGGCCGTCCTCGGCCTTGTTCTTGGCGAGCTTGACGTAGTCGCGGCGACGCTCCTCGGTCAGCGCCGGCAGCACCAGGCGCAGGTTGTCGCCGTTGTTGGTGGGGTTGACGCCCAGGTCGGACTCGCGCAGCGAGGTCTCGATCGCGGTGGTCGCGGTGCGGTCGTACGGCGTGACGATGATCGTGCGTGCCTCGGGGAACTGCAGGCCGGCCAGCTGGTTCAGCGGCGTCGGCGCCCCGTAGTAGTCCACGGTGATGCTGTCGAACATCGCGGCGTTGGCCCGGCCGGTGCGGATCGCGGCGAAGTCCTCCTTGGTGACCTCGACGGTCTTGGTCATCTTGGACTGGGCGTCCTTCAGGATGCCGGAGATGTCATCGCTCACGGGGTGCTCCTCATGTCTCGGTACGTGCAGGTCAGTGCGTGCGGTGGTCCATTGTCCCGCGCGGAGCGCGGGGATGCGCGTCAGCCGCCGGTGACGACGGTGCCGATGCGCTCCCCGCGCATCGCCCGGGTGATGCTGCCGGGCGCGTCCAGGCCGAACACCATCATCGGCTGGGAGTTGTCCATGCAGAGACTGAAGGCGGTCGCGTCGACCACCCGCAGTCCCTCGCGCAGCGCGTCGGCGTAGGTGACGTGGGCGAGCTTGGTGGCCTCGGGGTCGATGCGGGGGTCGGCGGTGTAGACGCCGTCCACGCCGTTCTTGGCCATGAGCACCTCGTGGCAGCCGATCTCCAGCGCCCGCTGGACGGCGACGGTGTCGGTGGAGAAGTACGGCATCCCGGCGCCGGCGCCGAAGATCACGACGCGGCCCTTCTCGAGGTGGCGGACGGCCCGCAGCGGGAGGTAGGGCTCGGCGACCTGGCCCATGCTGATGGCGGTCTGGACGCGGGTCGAGACGCCCTTCTGCTCGAGGAAGTCCTGGAGCGCGAGGCAGTTCATCACGGTGCCGAGCATGCCCATGTAGTCGGCGCGACGACGGTCCATGCCGCGCTGGGAGAGCTCGGCGCCGCGGAAGAAGTTGCCGCCGCCCACGACGATCGCGCATTCGACGCCCGAGGCGACGCCCTCGGCGATCTCGCCGGCGATCCGGGACACGACGTCGGGGTCGACGCCGACCTTGCCGCCGCCGAACGCCTCTCCCGAGAGCTTCAGCAGGACCCGGCGCCCCTCGGTGCTCTTGGGGAGGACGGGGATCTGCGAGGTGATGCTTGCCTGGGGCATGGGGGTCCTTCCGGGACGGGGCTCGACGGAGATGATACCGATGACCCCTCGCGCCACGGGTGCTGGAGAGGATGCGCGGGAGGTAGGACACAGGGGTGAGACGTGCCGCGGTCGCGCTGCGCCCGGGCATCACGTGGCGGGGCGCCCCTCTGCATCCCTCGGCGTGCGTCGGGTGGGCCGGGACGCGCGAAGGCCCCCTCCTCACGGAGGGGGCCTTCGATGCTCAGGACCGGATCGGTCCCGGACTCTGCGGCGTGATCAGTTGCCGACGCGGAAGCGCACGAACCCGGTGAGGGTGCCGCCCGCCTCCTGGACGATCGCGCCCACGGACTTCTTGGGCTCCTTGGCGAACGGCTGGTCCAGCAGCACGTTCTCCTTGAAGAAGCCGTTGAGGCGCCCCTCGACGATCTTGGGCAGGGCCTTCTCGGGCTTGCCCTCGTTCTTCGCGGTCTCCTCGGCGATGCGGCGCTCGTCGGCGACGATCTCGGCGGGGACCTCCTCGCGCGTGAGGTACTTCGGGGAGAACGCCGCGATGTGCATCGCGACGTCGCGCGCCACGGTCGCACCGGCCTCGTCGCTCGCGACGAGGACGCCGACCTGCGGGGGCAGGTCCTTGTTGGTGCGGTGCATGTACGAGGTGACCTTCTCGCCGGAGGCGCGGCCGATGCGACGGACGAGGATCTTCTCGCCCATGGTCGCGCCGGCGTTGGTCAGGGCCTCGCCGAACGGGGTGCCCGCGAGCTGCTCGGGCTCGGTGGCGCCGCTGGCGACGGCGGCGGCGACGGCCTCGTCGCCCAGGGCCACGAACTTGTCGTTCTTGGCCACGAAGTCGGTCTCGCAGTTGAGCTCGACGAGCGTGCCGGTCTGGCCGCCGTCGGTGTCCCGCACGTCGACGGCCACGAGGCCCTCGGACGCGCTGCGGCCCTCGCGCTTGGCGATGCCCTTGAGGCCCTTGACGCGGATCAGCTCGACGGCCTTGGTCTTGTCGCCCTCGGCCTCGTCGAGAGCCTTCTTGACGTCCAGCATGCCCGCGCCGGTGGACTCGCGGATCTCCTTGATGTCAGCAGCCGTGTAGTTGGCCATGTGGTCCTTCTTCCTGATGGGAGAGGTACGGATACGAAGATGGTGGTGGGGCCGTCCGGGCGCCCGCGGAGGGGCGCCCGGACGGGGACCTCACGCGGAGGGCTCGGTCTGGACCTCGGTCTCGCCGGCGGACGCCTTCGCGTCCTCCTCGGCGTCGACGATGGTCTCGGCCTCGACGTCCGAGGCCTCGGGGGCCGGGACGGTCGGGGTCGCCTCGGCGGCGGCCTGCTCCTGCTGCACCTCGGACTGCTTGAGGAGCTCCTGCTCCCACTCGGCCAGCGGCTCGGCGTCGACGGCCGAGACGTTGCGCTCGCCCTTCTCGGACCGGTCGTGGCGCGCCTGGAGGCCCGCGGCGACGGCGTCGGCCACCACGCGGGTCAGCAGCGTGACGGCGCGGATCGCGTCGTCGTTGCCCGGGATCGGGTAGTTGACCTCGTCGGGATCGCAGTTGGTGTCGAGGATCGCGACGACGGGGATGTTGAGCTTCTGGGCCTCGTCGACCGCGAGGTGCTCCTTGTTGGTGTCCACGATCCAGACCGCGCTGGGGGTGCGGGCCATGTCGCGGATGCCGCCCAGGGTGCGCTCGAGCTTGTCCTTCTCGCGGCGCATGATGAGCAGCTCCTTCTTCGTGAAGCCGGAGCCAGCCACGTCGTCGAAGTCGATCTGCTCGAGCTCTTTGAGGCGGTTCACGCGCGAGGAGACGGTCTGCAGGTTGGTGAGCATGCCGCCGAGCCAGCGCTGGTTCACGTAGGGCATGCCCACGCGGGTGGCCTGCTCGCGGATGGACTCCTGGGCCTGCTTCTTGGTGCCGACGAACAGGATCGAGCCGCCGTGGGCCACGGTCTGCTTGACGAACTCGTACGCCGCATCGATGTAGGTGAGCGTCTGCATCAGGTCGATGACGTAGATGCCGTTGCGCTCGGTGAAGATGTAGCGCTTCATCTTCGGGTTCCAGCGACGGGTCTGGTGACCGAAGTGGACGCCGCTCTCCAGGAGCTGGCGCATGGTGACGACTGCCATGAGGGTCCTCTTTCTCGGGTCCTGGGCTCGCGCGACGCGCCCGCTCGGGCGTCCGCGGTCCTCGCGCAGGACCTGTGTTCTCGGTTGTTCCTCCGACGCCGGACGGCGACGGAGCCTGGTGCCCCCGATCCGACCGCCCGCGTGACGAGCCGGGGCGAAAGCTCCGGGCCGATCACGAGGACCGATGGTGCGAGATGCGCGGTGGGCTCCGGGATCCGTGCCGTCGCGATGCGGGGCCGCCGGGAGGGCCTGCCGCACTCCGAGGAATGCTGCGGGCCGTGCACGGCACCGGGGCGGACCCGATGACGTTCTGAGGCGGTCGTGCGTCGCGGGACAAGGATCCCGGGCTTCCCGTGCGGGGCACGCGAAGTCATCCGGACACACCGGATGCTGACGGCAGTCTATCCGAGGCCGGCGTGCGGGGCATCCCGGAATCGGGGCCGCGGGGTGTGAGGTGCGGCGGAGTGTGAGGTGCGAGAGGGTGTGGCCGGGTGCCGGGGGCAGGCGCCGGGGCTGGGTGCTGGGTGCTGGGTGCTGGGTGCTGGGTGCTGGGTGCTGGGTGCTGGGATGACGCTGCCGGGTTCCCTCCCCAGGTGCCGGTCATCGTCATCTCCGGTTCGGGGGGTGCCGGGCGCGGGGACATCCCGCAGGGTCGGGGCATGACCACCGTCGCACCACCGCACCCGCTCGGGGGTGAGCCGCCCCGCGGGGGCGCGGGCGGCACCTCGTCGCCGCATCGGGCGCGCACCCGGGATGCTCGTGCCGAGGGCGTGTCATGTTCCGCAGAGGGATTCGGCCACGGGGAACGATCTGGACACGGGGAGTCGTCCGATCGCGGGTCGCGGTCCGATCGCGGGGAGCGGTCCGGCCACCGGGAGCTGCCCGGCGACGGGGAAGGGTCCGGTGCCGATCGGCGGTCCCGTGGCTCCTGGCGGCCCGGGGCCCTCGGGCATGTCCTCGTCGTCCTCGTGGTCGCGCTCGGCTCGGTGCTGGGTGCGGGCGGCGTCGAGGCCGCTCCCCCGGCACCCCGCTGGTCGTGGCCGGTGGATCCTCCGTATCGGGTGGTGCGCCCCTTCGAGGCCCCCGCCCACGCGTACGGCCCGGGGCACCGTGGGGTGGATCTCGCAGGCGGCGGCACCCGCGTGCTCGCCGTCGAGGGCGGGGTGGTGCGCTTCGCCGGGCCGGTCGCCGGGCGCGGGGTGGTCTCGGTGCTGCACGCCGACGGGCTCATCTCGACGTACGAGCCGGTCACGGCGACGGTCACGGCCGGTGACGTGGTGTCCACAGGGGCGGTGCTGGGCGAGCTCGTCGGCGCGGGGAGCCATTGCGCCGAGGCGGCATGCCTGCACCTCGGTGCACGTCGCGGCGACGACTACCTCGATCCGATGCTGCTGCTCGGGATGCGCGGGCCGAGCGTGCTGTTGCCCCTCGGAGGTGCCCGAGCGGGCGCTGCTGGCGCGGGCGGCGGCGGGGGCGGTCCGAGCGCGGGGGTCCGAGCGGAACCGGGTGGGGAAGGAGAGGGACCCGGGCCCGTCGCGACGGAGGCCGACGCGCGCGGGCACGCCGAGTCCGTCGCCGCGATCGCCGCGATCGCCGCGGTCGCGGAGATGTTGCGCGCCGTCGAGGGTGTCGAGCGGGGTGGATGACCGGACGGGCCTCTCACGGTGACCCACCGCGGGCGGCGCACGGCGCCCGCACTCGGGACAGCTGGCCCAGGGCTCCGAGCGCGCGGAGGCAGGGGCGGCCGGTGCGCTGGGCACATCCATCGCACCGGGTTCGGGACGCACTCCGGTTTGCGCCGTCCGCCGCCCGCCTTCCGCGTTCTGAGTTCTGCGTTCCGACTTCTGACTTCTGACTTCTGACTTCTGCTTTCCGTGTCCCGTGTCCCGCGTTCCGCGTTCCGCATTCCGACGGATCGTGTCAGGCTCGCCGAGGTCTGCCGTCCCAGGTCAAGCCCGTGGGTGCGCCTGCTCGAAAGTGCTGCGGAGCCGTTCGGCGGAGACGTGCGTGTAGATCTGCGTCGTCGCGAGCGAGGAGTGCCCCAGGTAGTCCTGGACGCTGCGGAGGTCGGCGCCGCCCTCGACGAGGTGTGTCGCCGCGCTGTGGCGCAGGGTGTGCGGGGTGACGTGGCGCGCGATCCCGGCGTCGCGCGCCGAGGCGTCGACGATGTCCCGCACCGCCCGGACCCCGAGACGTCCGCCGCGGGCACCGATGAGCAGTGCACGGCCCGCCTCGGGACGGGCCAGCACGTCACGCCCGGAATCCGTCCAGGCCCGCACGGCACGCAGGGCGGGGATGCCGATGGGGACCACGCGTTCCTTGTCCCCCTTGCCCGTGACCCGCAGGGTCCGCTGCTCGGGATCGATGCTCGTGAGGTCCAGCGCGACCAGCTCCGAGACCCGCAGCCCGCTGGAGTAGAGGATCTCCAGGACCGCGGCGTCCCGCAGGGCGAGAGCGCGGGCGCGACGGTTGCCGGGCTCGTCGACCTCCGCGGTTCCGGTGGTGCTCTGGACCTGTTCGGTTCCCGCGCCCCCCGCGGCGCGCTCGGTCGGAGCATCGACGAGGTGGGCGGTCTGATCGACCGTGAGCACGCCTGGGAGGTGACGCCCGCGCTTCGGGGGACGCAGGCGGCGACCGGCGTCGTGAGGGATCCGCTCGGTCGCGGTCAGCCAGGCCGTGAACGTCCGGGCGGCGGCGGCCGAGCGTGCGAGCGTCGCGGTCCCGGCTCCGCCGTCCGCGCGGGAGGCGAGCCACGATCTCAGTGCCGCGATGTCCAGCTCGGGGAGCTCCAGGCGCTCCGTCGTGCGGAGGTGGAGGAGGAGCGTCGTGGCCTCGCGGACGTAGCCGCTGACGGTGTGCGGGGAGCGGCCGCGTTCGAGGTCCAGGTGCCGGCGGTACTCCTCGATCACGACCTCGTCCCGAGGATCGAGAACCCTCGGGGGCACCGGTGCCGCGCGGCCGCCCGCGCGCTGTGCGGTGCCCCGCGTCGCGCGCTGGCTCCCCCGCTCCGCACGCTCGGCCTCCTGCGTCGTCATGACCTCGAGTCTGCCACTGCGAGCAGGGCATCCCCTCGCCATCCGCGACGACGGCGGGTCCCGGTCAGCGTCGTGCTCGCCGGGTGCCCCAGCCGATCGGAGTCGCTGCCGCACTGCGTCGCGCGCGGTCAGCATTGCTCTCCCGCTGTGCCGCTTCCGGTCAGCGTCGCTCTCGCGCGCGTCCGACACGGTCGCCCATCGTGTGGACGAGACCCAGCAGCTCGAGTCGCGCGATGCCTGCGCGGACGGTGCTCTCCGGGACCGCGCACAGGACCGCGAGGCGCTCCACGTCGATCCCGGAGCGGGGCGGGATCCCGTCGAGGACCCGCCGGTCCGAGGAGCTCAGCAGGTCGAGCTCGTCCTGACGTGCATGCTCGCTCTGCCCCTCCCCTGCTGCCGCGCCGCCTCGCACGAGGTCCAGGACGTGCGTCACCTCCGTGACGAGCACCGCGCCACGGTCGCGGATCAGTCGATGGCACCCCGCAGAGGCCGCCGACGTGATCGGCCCGGGCACGGCACCGACCGGACGCGACAGGTCGTCGGCGTGGCGGGCGGTGGACAGCGCGCCCGAGCGCCAGGACGCCTCGACCACCACGGTGACCTGGGCCAGGGCCGCGATCAGCCGGTTCCTGGCCAGGAATCTCCAGCGGGTGGGAGCTGTCCCCGGTGGGGCCTCCGAGACCAGAGCGTGCCGTGTGCCGATCGCCTCGAGCAGGCGGGTGTTCCCCCGCGGGTACAGCAGGTCCAGCCCACCGGCCAGCACGGCGACGGTCGATCCTGCGCCGGCGGCGAGCGCCCCTCGGTGCGCGGCGGCATCGATGCCGTACGCGCCGCCGGAGACCACGCAGCCTCCCCGGCCCGCGATCCCCGCGGCGAGCGAGCTCGCGGCATCCTCGCCATAGGCCGTCGAGGCACGCGAGCCGACGAAGGCGATGGCCGGAGCCTGGGCGGAGGACCCAGGGAGGCGGCCCGGGCCGGCCACCCACAGGCAGTGCGGGGCGGTCACGCCGAGGTCGGCCATCGAGTCCGGCCACGCCAGGTCCCCCGGGATGAGCACCCGCAGGCCACGGCGTGCGGCCAGGGAGACCACGGCCGGGAGGTCGAGCGCGGCGTGACGCACGCGCCATCGCTCGAGGGCGGCGTCGACGCGTCGGAGGTCCGCGGCGTACGTGCCGCGGCCCGGTGCCCATGGGGACGCCTCATCGGGGATCCCACCGCCCGTGCCGCACCGGGATACCTCGGGGGTCAGCGCTGCGAGGGCCTCCGCAGGTGTGGCCTCCTCGAGCATGGTCAGCGCGCCGACCGGCCCGAGCACCGCCCGTGCCAGCAGAGCGACGGGGTCCTCGGGCTCGGCGACGTGGGACCACACGATGCGTGCGCGGCGCTCCTGCTCCGAGGCGGCGAGGTGCTCCTGCCCCGTGTCTTCTCGATGGTGCTGCGCCCATTCGCCGGCGTGCCGGGTCTGCGGAATCGTGGGGTCGACGGCGCTCATCGGGCACCCCCTCCGCGCAGGGCCAGGGCGTGCCCGATGTGCTCGGCCGACGGCCGATCCGTGGCATCGAGGTCGGCCAGCGTCCAGGCCAGGCGCAGCACGCGGTCGTGACCCCTCAGCGTGAGCCGCCCTGCCTCCACGGCGCGGTCCAGGAGCCGCGCGTCCTCCGCACGAGGTGCGAACTCGCGCCGCAGCAACGGCCCCGGGATCTGGGCGTTCAGGGACCACGGAGCGTCCTGGAACCGGGCGCGCTGGCGGGCCCGGGCCGTCGCGACGCGCGTGGAGACCTCGGCGCTCGACTCCGCGGGGTCACCGTGGGCGTCCCGGTGCACGTCCACCGGGCCGACCGGCACGCGCATGTCGATGCGGTCCAGCACCGGGCCGGACAGGCGCGTCAGGTAGCGGCGTCGGGCCAGGGGGGTGCAGCTGCAGTCGGCACCCGTGCCCCAGGCGTTGCCGCACGGGCAGGGGTTGGCGGCGAGGACCAGCTGGAAGCGCGCGGGGTAGCGGGTGACGCCCCGAGCCCGGTGCAGGGTGATGTCCCCGGACTCGAGGGGTTCGCGGAGCGCTTCGAGCACGCGGGCCGAGAACTCCGGGGCCTCGTCGAGGAACAGCACCCCGCCGTGCGCGCGGGAGATCGCACCGGGCAGGGCGAGGCCCGCTCCCCCGCCGACCACAGAAGCGGGAGTGGCGGTGTGGTGGGGGTTCTCGAACGGCGGTCGCCGCAGCAGACCCTGGGCGGCGTCGAAGCGTCCTGCGACCGAGTGGATGGCGCTGGCCGCCAGGGCGTCCTCGGCGGAGAGGTCGGGCAGGATCGAGGGGATGCGGGTGGCGATCATCGTCTTGCCCGCCCCGGGTGGTCCGGTGAGCAGCAGGTGGTGGCCCCCGGCGGCGGCGACCTCGGCGGCCCTGCGGGCCTGCGCCTGGCCGATCACGTCCGCGAAGTCGATGCGGACAGGCCTCGAAACGACCGGCGGGCCCGAGGGCCGGGTGCGCTCGGGGCTCGGGCCGGTGGGGTCGGGCAGCTCCAGGCGGAGTCGGGCCTGGCCACCGTGGTGCCGGACCACCTCGGCGAGGTCCTCGGCGACGAGCACCTCGATCCCCGGGACCAGGCGGGCCTCGTCCGCATTGGCTCCCGGCACCACCGCGCGCTCGTGCCCGGCGTCCCGAGCGGCCAGGAGCGCAGGCAGGATCCCCGGCACCGGCCGGAGCCTGCCGTCCAGCCCCAGCTCCCCGAGATGGATCACCCGCGCCACCTGCTCCGTCCGCACCACCTCGTGCGCCGCGAGCACGGCCACAGCGATCGCCAGATCGAAGCCCGACCCGGACTTGGGCAGGTAGGCAGGAACCAGGTTCACCGTGATCCGGCGCGCCGCGACCGGGCTGCCGATCCGCCCGCACGCCGTGCGCACCCGCTCTCGGGCCTGCAGCATCGAGGAATCCGGGAGACCGACGACGGTGAAGCTTGGCAACCCCGCCGAGACGTCCGCCTCGACCTCGACCGCCGTGCCCTGCAGACCCGTCAGCGCGACCGACAGCGTCCGCCCCAGGCTCATGACCCCACCCCGACGACGTGCTCGATCTCGGGCGGGAGGTCATCGGCGACCATCACCGCGAGGACGTCGACCCGGAGATCGCGGTGGGGCGGCGAGTGCTCCATCAGGTAGTACCCGGCGAGGTGGCGGATGCGCCGCAGCTTGCGCTGGTCGACGGCCGCCTGCGGGACCCCCGACAAGATGGTGCGGCGCGTCTTGACCTCGACGAACACGAGGGTCGAGCCGTCCAGGGCGATGATGTCCAGCTCGCCGCGGGCCACCCGGAAGTTCCGCTGCAGGATGTACCAGCCCCGCGCCGCGAGATGCGCCGCCGCGATGTCCTCGCCCAGCCGCCCGATCTGCGGACGCGACATCGCGCGGATCGTCGGGGGCTCCGCAGCACGCGCACGTGATGTCGAGGGTGCCGGAGCGGGACCGGGGGTGGCGGTGGGGTTCATGCGCCCACTGTGCGGGGCAGCAGCCACGGCGCGCTCGGGCGCACCCGCCGTTGTGTACGAAGGCGCTGTGGGGAGGAGAGGCTGTCGACGGCGCTGTGGGGTGGAACGGGTGGTGGCCCGTGCCGCGGCCAGCGGAGGCGCTGTCCGGCGCTGCAGGGATGGGGCGCGCCGGACCGCCTCGCACGACGTCTCTCCCGGACGTCCGCGGAGGAGCCCAGGGGGAAGCTCGTCGGAGGACGCACAGCAGGCGCCCCCTCACCCCACCTCTCAGGGCAGCGCGATGTCCGGCTTCGCGAGCTCCTCGACGTTGACGTCCTTGAAGGTCACCACGCGCACCGAGCGCACGAAGCGGCTCGAGCGGTACACGTCCCACACCCAGGCGTCGGCGAGCGTCAGCTCGTAGAACACCTCGCCGCCGGCGCTGCGGACCTGCAGGTCCACCTGGTTGGCGAGGTAGAACCGGCGCTCGGTCTCGACGACGTAGGTGAACAGGCCCACCACGTCGCGGTACTCGCGGTAGAGCTGCAGCTCCATGTCGGACTCGTAGTTCTCGAGATCCTGCGTGCTCACCGTGGGTCCTCCTGCTGGCCGTCGACGATCCGGTCGTGCCGGCCGGTCATGTCGTCCGTCCACAGTACGTCAGCGCCCTCGTCCGCGGACGGCCCCGCGGCCGCCGTCACCGAGGTCACCCCCGCATCGGACGTCCCGCCCGCGCCGGGCGTCGCCTCGACCGCCGCGGTCACCGTCGCCTCGGGCGGCGTCACCGCGCCGGGCGCCGGGACGGCACCTCCCGCGGTGCCCGGAGTGCCGAGGTTCCAGGACCGTCGGTGCTCGCTGTGGGCCCCGACCCGCGCGAGGGCATCACGATGCGCGGCGGCGCCGTAGCCCTTGTTCGAGGCCCAGCCGTACACGGGGGCCTCATCCGCGAGCGCCACCATGTGGGCATCGCGGGCGACCTTGGCCAGGACGCTCGCGGCGGCGACGGACACGCAGTCGCGATCGGCGCCCACGCGGAGGGTCACCGCCGGGACCCCGCCGTCCGCACCCGGCATCAGGTGGGCGCCGAGGACGTCCACGTTCCCGTCCAGCAGGACCGCGTCCACCGGGACCTCGAGCGCATCCACGGCCCGGACAGCGGCGAGCGTGAGCGCCGCGAGGATGCCGTGGGCGTCGATCTCGGCGGCCGAGGCCCAGCCGAGCGCGGTTCCGGGCGCCGCCTCCCGGATCGGGTCCACGAGGGCCTCGCGACGGCGCGCGGTGAGGGCCTTGGAGTCGCGGACTCCCTCGGGCAGCGGCGTGGTCACCCGGCCGTCCTCGATGCGCAGCGCGCAGGCGCCGACCACGACGGGCCCGGCGATGGCGCCGCGACCGACCTCGTCGATGCCGACGACGGTCGCGCTCCCGCCGAGGGCCGCCGCAATCGCGCGCTCGGCCTCGGCGGTCGGGATCGGGCGTGCGGAGGCCCCGGCCCTGCGGGGTGTCACGGAGCGGCGATCAGGACGGGTCGGGGACGTCGGCGAAGGCCTTCTCGCCGTCGTCCAGGACGGTCCAGCGGGAGGCGGGCCACATGATGACCTCGGCCTTGCCGGTGATCTTGGATTCCGGCACGTACGGGGAGTGATCCTTGACCGTGTAGTGGTTGGCGCTGTCGGCGGAGGCCTCGCGGTTGTCTCCCATCACCCACACGTTCCCGGCCGGCACGGTGATGTCGAAGGCAGCCTGGCAGGGGGTTGCCCCCTGGTTGATGTAGGGCTCGTCGATCGTGACGCCGTTGACCTGCAGGTCACCGCCCTGCTGGGCGCAGACCACATGGTCCCCCGGCATGCCGATGAGCCGCTTGACGAGGTGGTCCTGGGCGGGATCCGGCGCCAGGCCCACGTAGCTGAGGACCTTGAGCACCTGGTAGCGGGCGCCCTGACGGGTATCGCCCGCGTCGACCCAGTTGTCCGGGTCCTCGAAGACGATGACGTCGCCGCGATGCAGGTCGAAGACCCCCGGCGTCAGCTTGGAGACGAGGATCTTGTCGTCGATCTCCAGGGTCGGGACCATCGATTCCGAGGGGATGAAGAACGGCTGGATGAGGAACGTCTTGACCAGCACGGCGATCACGAGCGCGACCACCATGGTCACGACGTAGTCGAGCCAGCCGCCGCCGCGGGACCGCCGCCGCCGGGCGCGCCGCCCCTCGACGGGCGCGGGAGCCACCGCGTCGCCCTCGGGCGAGTCGGGGGGCAGGTCCTCGGCAGGCGCAGTCTCGTTCATCACGGCGATCCTAGCCGCGGGACATCTCCGGCGCGTGCGAGCGGCCACACGATGCGGCGGACCTCACCGACGACCCGATCGGTCGGGATCATCCCGCCGCCCGGCGAGCCCAGGTGGTCGCGGGAGTCCGCGGAGTCCCCGCGGTCGTCCCCCAGGACGAACATCGCGCCCTCGGGCACCTGCACGTCGAAGGGCACGTCGCTCGGCGCGACACCCGCAGCCAGGTAGGGCTCCTCCAGCGGCTCGCCGTCGATCGTGATGCGCCCGGCGTCGTCGCAGCAGCGCACGCGGTCCCCGCCCACGCCGATCACGCGCTTGACCCAGTAGCGGCGCCCGTCCTCGCTCGGCGCGAAGTACCCGGTGCCGTCGAAGACGACGATCTCGCCGCGGTGCGCCTCCTGGCGCTGCTGGCGGTCCACGAGCAGCACGTCGCCGTCCTCCAGGACCGGCCGCATCGACCCGCTGGGCACCCAGAACGTCTGGACGGCGTAGTGGCGCACGAGCAGGGCCCCGACGAGGAGGGCGACGAGCACGACGGCGGCGACCCCCAGCAGGGGTCGCCGCCGTCGTGGTGGCGTGTCCGTCACGGTCGCGACGCGGTGAGCGCGCGAACGGTGAGGATCAGCGCTTCTCCTTGATGCGGGCCTTCTTGCCCGTCAGGTTGCGCAGGTAGTACAGCTTGGCGCGGCGCACGTCGCCACGGGTGACGACCTCGATCTTGTCGATCGTCGGGGCGTGCACGGGGAACACGCGCTCCACGCCGACGCCGAAGGAGATCTTGCGGACGCGGAACGTCTCGCGGATCCCGTCGCCCTGACGGGCGATCACGTAGCCCTGGAAGACCTGGACGCGCGAGCGGTTGCCCTCGACGACCTTCACGTGGACCTTCACGTTGTCGCCGGGACGGAAGTCGGGGACGTCGTCGCGCTGCTGCGCCTTGTCGAGCTCGTCGAGCTTCTGCATGTCTCTTCTCCAGCCCTCCGCCTCGGGACGGACAGCGTGTTCGTGGGGGCGATGCGACGCAGGTCGCGACCGCCCGTGATGAACCGTCGATCCGGCGATCCCGACCGCGGACGGACGAGGATCGTGCCGGTGTGCTGAGCCTCTGGCCGCGATTCCCATCGCGACGGATCTGCCCGGCCGCGTCGTCCGCGCTCCCCCCGAGGCAGGGGCGCGTGCGGCGTGCACGAGGAGTCATTCTGCCAGCACCCGGGCGCCCCGGCAAGGCCGCGGCCGCGCGATCGTGCTGGTCAGCGGCCGTGCCCGGTGTCGGGTGCGTCACCTGCCGCAGGGGCCTCCCGCCGTGCGAGGAGGTCGGGGCGACGCTCGGCGGTGCGCTCCCGGGACCGCTCCGCGCGCCAGGCGGCGATCTTCCCGTGGTCCCCGGACAGCAGGATGGCCGGGGCCTCCCGCACCGCGCCGGCCGGGTCCGTCCAGGTGGCGGGGCGGGTGTACAGCGGGTACTCGAGCAGCCCGTCGGAATGGGACTCCTCGACGAGGGACGCGGCATTGCCCACGACGCCCGGGACCAGGCGCACGACGGCCTCGGTGATCGCGAGGACCGCGACCTCGCCGCCGTTGAGCACGTAGTCGCCGAGGGACGCCAGGGCCACCTCGAGCCCGGCGTCGGCGAGGTGCTCGTAGACCCGTTCGTCGATCCCCTCGTAGCGCCCGCACGCCAGCACCAGCCACGGCCGCTCGGACCAGGCCTGCGCCGTGGCCTGGGCGAAGGGGGCGCCCGCGGGGTTGGGGAAGACGACCAGGGGTTCGGCATCCCCGCCGAGCTCGGCGCGCCCCGCGGCGACGACCGACGCGAAGGCCTCCGCCCAGGGCTCGGGCTTCATGACCATCCCGGCGCCGCCGCCCAAGGGGGTGTCGTCCACCGTCCGGTGGCGGTCGTGGGTGAAGTCCCGCAGGTCGTGGACCCGCAGATCCAGCAGCCCGTCGCGTCGGGCCCGGCCGATGAGGGACAGGTCCAGCGGCGCGAGGTAATCCGGGAAGATCGTGAGGACGTCGAGGCGCACGGCTCAGGCCGTTCCGGTCCGAGGGTCGGTGGCGACGGTTTCGGCGTCCGTGCCGTTGTCGTCGTCCTCGGCCGGACCGAACAGCCCACCGGGCGGATCGGCGAGGACGACCTTCTGCTCGAGGTCGATCTCGGGGACCAGCTGCTCGACGAACGGCAGCATCACGCGGCGGCCGTCGGCGGTGCGGACGATGAGGAGGTCCTGGGCCGGCCGCACCTCGAGGTCCGCGACGGTGCCCAGCTCGGTGCCGTCGACGTGGCGCACCGCCAGACCCACGAGGTCCTCGGGGTACCAGCCCTCGGGGTCCTCCCGGGCCTCGTCCTCGGTGTCGATCTCGAGGTGCAGCTCGATGCCCCGCAGCTCCTCGGCACCGGTCCGGTCCCCCACCTCGGCGAAGCGCACGTACCAGCGGTCCTGCTGGTCGCGGGTCCCCGCGACGGTGAGCGTGCGCACCCCCGCGCGGAACTCCGTGCCGGGCGCGAGGCGCTCGACGGGCTGATCCGTGCGCAGGTTCAGGGCGACCTCGCCCCGCAGCCCGTGCGCCTTGCCGATGGTCGCGATGACCACGTCCCGCAGCGTCATGCCGTCACATCCTGTTCGTCGTGGCCCCGGGCGACGGCGCGTGCGGCGCCCGGGGTGGCTCGTCGTCCCTGCACGCCGTGAGGGGCGGCACCGGGAGCCGGTGCCGCCCCTCACGGACGCGATGATGCTGACGTGGTCCTCAGCGACGGTCGACGTCGACGATGTCGACGCGGACCGCGTCCTCGGACAGCGCCGAGGTGACCGTGCGCAGGGCTCGGGCGGTGCGGCCGCTGCGGCCGATCACGCGCCCCAGGTCCTCCGTGCCGACGCGGACCTCGAGCAGCGGGCCGCGGCGCGTCGACTTCTCGGTGACGCGGACGTCATCGGGGCTGTCGACGATCCCGCGCACCAGGTGCTCGAGCGCTTCGGCGCGTGCGCTCATGTCAGGCCTCGTCGGAGGTCGCCTCGGCGGCCTCCTCCGTGGTCTCGCCCTCGGCGGGCTCCTCCTCGGCGCCCGGCTCGGCGGCGGGCTCCGCGGCCTTCTCCTTGGCCTTGGCGGCCTTGTCGCGGGACTCCTTGGCGGCCTTGTCGGCGGCGGCGATCGCGTCGTCCGCGGAGACCTTGGACTCGGCGGTGCGCAGGGTGCCGGCAGTGTCGCCCTCACCGGTGTGCGCGGCCCAGTCGCCGGTGATCTTGAGGATCGCGGTGACCTGCTCGGTGGGCTGTGCGCCCACGCCGAGCCAGTAGCGGGCGCGCTCGGAGTCGACCTCGATGAACGAGGGCTCCTCGGTGGGGTGGTACTTGCCGATCTCCTCGATCACGGCACCGTCGCGCTTCTTGCGCGAATCGGCCACGACGATGCGGTAGAACGGTGCACGGATCTTGCCCATGCGCTTGAGACGGATCTTGACGGCCACGAGAGTGACGCTCCTTCGGGATGATCGGGTGAGGCGGACGCTGCCTGTGGGGTGATGCGGGCGCGGACCGGACTCGGGTGGACGCGTCCGGGCGGGTAGAGGGCCGACTCCGACGCATACAGCGGACCAGTATGCCAGCGGCAGGGCAGGCGTGCCAGGTGCCCGGGCACGGCGCAGGTGCGATGTGCCCGGGCCCACAGCCGATCGGGGCCGCGCGTCCGGCGGGCGCCCGCCTCAGCCGAACAGCCCCGAGACCACGCCGTACAGCTCGTTGGCGCCGAGGGCCACGAAGATCAGCGCGACGATCCCGAGGATCCCGTTGAGCACCCAGCCGTTGCGCCACCGTGGCGGCACGTGCCGGGAGTTCAGCAGGAACAGCAGGGTCAGCGCCAGGAACGGCATGAAGAACGCCCCGAGCACGCCGTAGGCGATGATGATCTCGACCGGGCGCCCCAGGAGCAGCAGCAGGATCGGCGGGAAGGTCAGCCACAGGATGTAGAAGCGGAAGTAGCGACCGCCGATCCGGCGACGGGGGTCCCCCTCGGGGACCTTGCGCACGCTGCCCCAGAAGTCCGCGAACATGATCGAGACGCCGTTCCACACACCGAGGACCGACGAGAACGACGAGGCCCAGAAGCCGATGAGGAACACCCAGCTCATGAGCCTGCCGTAGCGCTCCTCGAGAACGCCCGCGAGGTCCACGAGGCCCCGGTCCCCCTGTTCCACGGCGATCCCGGCGCTGTACAGCAGCTCCGCCCCGACGACGAGCATCGCGACGACGAAGATCCCGGAGATGACGTACGCCATCGTGTTGTCGATGCGCATCACCCTCATCCACGTCGGTGTGGACCAGCCCTTCTCGGCCAGCCAGTACCCGTAGGCGGCGAGGGTGATCGTGCCGCCCACGCCGCCGGCGATGCTCAGGGTGTACATGAGGCCGCCCTCGGGAATCCGCGGGATCAGCCCGGTGGCGATGTCGGCGAGGTGGGGAAGGGTGACGACGGCGGCGCCGACGACCGTCACGAACATGATGCCCACGAACACTGCGATGAGCTTCTCGAGTCGGCGGTAGTGGCCCAGCCACACGAGCGCCGCGCCCAGCAGCCCGGAGGCGATGGCGTAGGCGATGAAGGGGATCCCGGCGACCGCGGGGATGTCCTCGAGCACGGGCAGCTGCGGGACCAGGGCGATCAGCGGCAGCGCCGAGGCCGACATCGCGGTGGCCCCGTACATGAAGCCCCAGAGCATGATGTAGGGGCCGAAGTACCAGGTGGTCCAGCGGCCCAGCCGCTTCCAGCCCTCGAAGATGGTGTGGCCCGTCGCGAGGGTCCAGCGCCCGGCGCCCTCGACGAGGAAGATCTTGATGATGACGCCCGCGACGGCGGCCCACAGCAGCGTGTAGCCGAAGCGGGACCCTGCCACGAGGGTGGCGACGAGGTCACCGGCGCCGATGCCGGTGGCCGCGACGACGAGTCCGGGGCCGATGAGCTTCCAGCGGGGCGGGGCGTGCGCCTCCGCGGAGGGTGGGGCGTGCGCCGTGGATCCTCCGGGCTCGCCCGCCCCCGTCGGGGCGTCGTGCGCGCTGGGGTCGGGCCGGGGGCCCCGGGCTCCGTCGTCCGGTCTCCTGGTGTCGCCCATGCACCGATGCTACGAGAATCCCTGCACGTCCGGGGCACTTTCTGTGAACCTCAGGAGCGGTGGACCACCGAACCGCGCAGCACCACGGCCTCGAGCTCGCGGAGCGCACGGTGGTCGGCGCGGGGGTCGCGCGGGACCACCAGGAGGTCCGCGGGATCCCCGTCCTCGAGCCCGGGCACTCCCAGGAAGGCGCGGGGCGCCCATGCCGCGGCGGTGAGGATCTCGGTGCCGTCGAGGCCGGCCCGCGCGAGCTCGTCGAGCTCGTCGTGGATGATCCCGTGGCCCAGCACGCCGCCGGCGTCGGTGCCCACGAGGAGCTGCACGCCCGCATCGAGCGCGTCGCGGGTGCGGGTGTAGCGGCTCTCCCGCAGTCGCCGCATGTGGGCGGCGTAGGCGGGGAACTTCCGCTGTCCCTGCTCGGCGTACTCGCGGAAGTGCTCGACGTTGACCAGGGTGGTGACGACGGGAACCCCTGCTTCGGCGGCCCGTGCTGTCGTCTCGGCGGTCAGCCCGGTCGCGTGCTCGAGGCAGTCGAAGCCGGCGTCCAGGGCCAGCGGCAGCGTCTCCTCGTCGAAGGTGTGGGTGGTGATCCGCGCGCCCTCGGCGTGCGCGGCGTCCGCCGCGGCGGCGAAGTCCTCCCCGGACCAGGTGGTGGTCAGGTCCCCCGCGTCGCGGTCGATCCAGTCGCCCACGAGCTTGACCCAGCCGTCGGACCGCCGCGCCTCGGCGGCGACGGTGGCAGGCAGGTCATGGGGCTCGACCTCGTGGGCGTAGCCGATCAGGTAGCGGCGGGTGCGGGCGATGTGCCGGCCGCAGCGGATCAGACGGGGCAGGCCCTCCCCGAGCGCTCCCGGGGCCTCGTCCTGGAGGGGTCGGGTGTCGATGATCGAGCCCGCGTCGCGGATCAGCAGCACGCCGGTGTCGCGGTCCACGAGCGCCTGGGCGCGCGCCTCGGCCAGGCTCGTGCCCCCGCCGCCGTTCCCGATGCCGAGGTGGCAGTGCAGATCGGCGAGGCCGGGCACCACGACGCCGTCGAGCTCGAGGATCTCGGTCCCGCGCGGCACCTCGGGGCGGGTGTGGAGGATCCGGCCCCCGGCGACCCACGCCTCGGAGATCTCCCGGTCCGGGCCCAGGAGCACGGGGCCCCGCAGGTGCAGGACCACCTCATCGGCCACGACGGGTCTCAGCGCTTCTTGCCGAACAGATTCTGCAGCTCGGGCGGCAGCTGCGAGGGATCCAGGTCCGCGAGATCGGGGGTCGCCTGGGTGGGGCCGCCCCCGAAGGCGGAGCCGCCGCCGTCGCCCTGGGCGGCCTTGGCCGCGGCCTCCCGCTCCTGCTGGGCACGCTTGGCCGGGTTGGAGGAGAGCTTCTTGCCGCCCTTGCCCCCCTTGCCGCGCCCGGAGGCCTGGGGCTGCATGCGCCCGCGGCTCTTCTTGCCGAAGCCCTGACCGGGCGCCCCGGGCATGCCGGGGACTCCCCCGCCGCCGCCCATCGAGCGCATCATCTGCTGGGCCTGCTTGAAGCGCTCGAGCAGCTGGTTGATCTCCGAGACCGACGTGCCGGAACCGCGGGCGATGCGGGCACGGCGCGAGCCGTTGAGCACCTTGGGATCGTTGCGCTCGGCGGGCGTCATCGACTGGATGATCGCCTCGATCCGGGTGATGTCCTTCTCGTCGAAGTTGTCGAGCTGCTCGCGGAACTGGCCCATGTTGGGGAGCATCCCGAGCATCTTCTTGATGCTGCCCATGTTCTTGAGCTGCTGCATCTGGTGCAGGAAGTCGTCGAGGGTGAAGTCCTGGCCGGACTGCAGCTTCCCGGCCATCTTCTCGGCCTCGGCCTGGTCGAAGGCCTTCTCGGCCTGCTCGATGAGCGACATGACGTCGCCCATGTCCAGGATCCGCCCGGCCATGCGGTCGGGGTGGAAGCGCTCGAAGTCCCCGAGCTGCTCACCGGTGGAGGCGAAGAGGATGGGGCGGTGGGTGACGCCGGTGATCGACAGGGCCGCACCGCCGCGGGCGTCTCCGTCGAGCTTGGAGAGCACCACGCCCGTGAAGCCCACGCCGTCGCGGAACGCCTCCGCCACGCGGGCCGCGTCCTGGCCGATCATCGCGTCGACCACGAAGAGCGTGTCATCGGGATGGATGGCGTCGCGGATGTCCCGCGCCTGCTGCATCATCTCCTCGTCGACGCCCAGGCGGCCGGCGGTGTCGACGATCACGACGTCGTGCTGCTGGAACTGGGCGGTGGAGACGCCGTTCATCGCCACGAGCACCGGGTCGCCCACGCCGTTGCCGGGCTCGGGGGCGAACACGGGCACGCCGGCGCGCTCGCCGACGATCTGCAGCTGGGTGACGGCGTTGGGCCGCTGGAGGTCCGCGGCGACGAGGATCGGCGTGTGCCCCTGGTCCTTCATCCACTTCGCGAGCTTGCCGGCCAGCGTGGTCTTGCCCGCGCCCTGGAGGCCCGCGAGCATGATGACCGTGGGCGGGTTCTTGGCCCAGGTGAGCTCGCCCGCGGCGCCGCCGAGGATCGTCACCAGCTCGTCCTGGACGATCTTGACGACCTGCTGGGCGGGGTTCAGCGCCTTGGAGACCTCCTCGCCGAGGGCTCGCTCGCGCACGGTCCCGGTGAACTCGCGCACGACGGACACGGCGACGTCGGCGTCCAGCAGGGCGCGTCGGATCTCGCGGATGGTCCGGTCGACATCGGCCTCGGACAGGCGGCCGTGCCCGCGCAGCCCCTTGAGGGAGGCTGTGATGCGGTCGGAGAGGTTGTTGAACACGGAGGCGTGGTCCTTCGCTGCGGACGGGGGCTGACGGCGGCAGAGCGCCCACAGTCTAACGGCGGCCCCCGGGAGCCCGCCGGGGCGCCAACGGGCGCCCACCGCAGCGGCGGCGGACGGGGCCGGGGCGCGGACGGGGCCGGGGCCCGGCCGGCGTCAGGCCGCGGCGGCGTCCATGATCGCGGCGATGATCCGGCCGACCATCGGGGCCTCGAGGGGGCGCCCGCGCTGATCGGTCAGGTACAGCACGTCGACGGCCCGCAGGCCCAGCGTCACCACGTGCGCGCTGCGCACGTCGAGCTGGTGCAGGGTGATCATCTCCGCGACGTCCGCGAGGAGGCTCGGGCGGTTGGCGGCGTTGACCTGGATGACCGTCGCACCATCGGAGGCCTCCGGGAGCAACGTGACCACCGGCATGTCCTCGGCGGTGCGCGCCGGGATGCCCGGCGGGACGTCGAGCACCCGCGCCGCGGGGTCATGGCGCCGGTCGAGCTCGCGGACCAGCGCGCTGCGCAGGGCCGTGGGATGCGGGAGGTCGCTCTGGCGGCCGCTGACCCACCAGGTGTCGACCGCGACACCCTCTTGGGTGGAGACGACCGCGCTGCGCACGTCGATCCGCAGCCGCGCGAGCACGCGGGCCATGGCGGCGAACACCCCGGGGGCATCCGGCGCGCCGAGGCAGATCTGGCTGACGTCCTCGTCCGACGTCGACGCCGGGTACAGCACCTGCGGCGCCTTGGTGCGGTGCACGGAGTCCAGCACCGCACGCTCGACGCCGCGCTGGGGGGCGAGGAACTCGCGGGGGCCGCGCAGGGAGCCCGACAGGGCGGCGCGGGCCCGCTCGGTGAGGTGGTCGATGAGGGAGGCGCGCCAGCTGGACCATGCGGCGGGGCCTGCGGCCTTCGCATCGGCCTCGGTGAGGGCTCGCAGCATCTCCAGCTGGCCGGGATCGTGGTCGACGGCGTCCAGGAGGGCGCCGAGCGTCGTCGGGTCCGAGGGGTCGCGGCTGGTGGCGAGCTCGACGAGGGTGAGGTGCTCGGCGACCAGGCGCTCGACCGCCTCGGCGTCGTCCTCGCTGAACCCGAGGCCCAGGGCCGCGCTGCGCGCCAGCGGGGCTCCCTCGCGGGCGTGGTCGCGGGCGCCCGCGCGCTTGCCGATGTCGTGCAGGAGCGCGGCGACCAGCAGGATGTCGGGTCGGTCGACGTGCCCGAGGAAGCGCTGGACCTCGCGCACCGTCTCGATCTGATGGCGGTCCACGGTGAAGCGGTGCACGGCCGAGCGCTGGGGCCGGTTGCGCACGCCCTCCCACTCGGGGATCCAGCGGGAGACGATGCCGTGGACGTCGAGCGCCTCGTAGGTGTCGGTGACGTGCGCGCCCGCGAGCGCATCGACGAGGACGTCCCGCTGGGCGGGGCCCAGGGGGAGGTGGACGGGGCGCTCGCGGAGCCGGTTCAGGGTGGCGTCGGTCAGCGGCAGCCCCGTCGCCGCGGCGTGGCGCACCGCGGCGAGGTCCCGCAGCGGGTCCTCGATCGTGAGGTCCACGGAGACCTGCCCCGACTGCACGACGACGCCGTGGTCGAAACGGGACAGCGCCGGGCGGCGGTCGGTCCCGGAGCCGGTGGTCCCCTTGCCGCCGGGGGCGGCCGCGGCCTGGGCGGCGCGGACCACGCGGTGCAGCTCCCAGGCGACGGTCCGGGCGGCCTGGGCGAGGTCGGCGAGGAGATCGTCGGCGGTGTCCCTGCCGCACAGGGCGGCCACGGCGTCCTGATCGGAGCGGCCCAGGCGGGTGCCCGAACGTCCGGTGACGGCCTGGAGGGCGTCGCGGGCGTCCAGCAGGACGTCGGCCGCGCGATCCACGGCCACGTGGTCGTGATCGGCGAGCCAGGCGCCGGCGAAGGCGCGGATCACGGTGACGTCCCGCAGTCCGCCGCGGTCGGACTTGAGATTGGGCTCGGAGGAATGGGCCAGCACGCCGTAGCGGGCGCCGCGGTCCTCGGCGAGGTCGATGAGCTCCTCGCGGCGGGTGCGCGCCTGGACCCTCCACACGCGGCGCACGCGCGCCGCGGTGTCCTGGACCAGCGCGTCGTCGCCGTCGATGGTCCGCAGGTCCAGCAGCGAGATCGCCGCCCGGAGGTCCTCGCCCGCGATGGCCTCGCTCTCGGCGGGGGTGCGGACGGCGTGGTCCAGCGAGCTGCCGGAGTTCCAGATCGGGTACCACAGGGCGCTGGCGAGCGTCGTCGCCTGCTCCTCGTCGACCACCTCGGGGTCGATCACGAGGATCAGGTCGAGGTCGCTCGCGGGGCCCAGATCCCTGCGGCCCAGGGAGCCGACGGCCGCCAGGGCGGCGCCGGAGGCCGGGGCACCGGACTGCGCCCACAGGTCCCGCAGCCACCGATCCACGAGATCGGCGTGCTGGGACCTGCGGGCGCTTCCGGCGGCCGGATCCCCGAACCCGCGGTGCAGCACATGATCGAGCCGCATCGCGGGCAGGGAGGCCTGGGAGGGATCAGAGGGCACTGGCACCTTCCTCGCCGGTGCGCACGCGCACGACGGTTCCCACCTCGCTGGACCAGACCTTGCCGTCGCCGATCCGGCCCGAACGAGCCGCCTGGACGATGACCTCGACGATCGACGGCTCGTCGTGCTCCTCGGTGAGGATCTCGAGCTTGATCTTGGGGATCGTGTCGATGCGGTACTCGGCGCCGCGGTAGACCTCGGTGTGTCCGCCCTGGCGGCCGTAGCCCGCCACCTCGCTGATGGTGATGCCGGTGACGCCGTGCTCGCGGAGCCCGTCGGTGACGGCCTCGAGCGCGTGCGGCTGGATGACTGCGGTGATCAGTCTCATCGGGCATCTCCTGCGGTGGTGGGGGTGGTCGACTCGGACGCATCGTCGGCGACCGGGGTGGGAGCCGTCGGGGCCGCGCCGGCGTGGGCGGCCTCGACCGGACGGCGGTCGATGCGGGAGCCGAAGCCTCCGAGCAGATCGTAGCCGGACTCGGCGTGGTGGGTGATGTCGATCCCGGCGCGCTCGTCCTCGGCGGAGATCCGCCAGCCCAGCGTGACCTTGATGATCAGGGCGATGATCGTGGTGACGACGCCGGAGAAGATGACGGCGGCGATCGCGATCACGACCTGGACCACAAGCTGCTGGATGCCGAAGCCGTACAGCAGACCGCTCTCGGTGGACAGGAAGCCGATGAGGACGGTGCCCACGAGACCGCCGACGAGGTGGACGCCGACGACGTCGAGCGAGTCGTCGTAGCCGAAGCGGTACTTCAGGCCCACGGCCAGCGCGCAGACGGCGCCGGCGATCAGGCCCAGGGCGATCGCGCCCAGCGGGCTGACGGCGGCCGCGGCCGGCGTGATGGCCACGAGGCCCGCGACGATGCCCGAGGCGGCGCCCAGCGAGGTGACGTGTCCGTCGCGGATCCGCTCGACGAGGGCCCAGCCGAGCATCGCCGACGCGGTGGCGACGGTGGTGGTGACCCAGGCCAGGCCCGCGGTGCCGTCGGCGGTGCCGGCGCTGCCGGCGTTGAAGCCGAACCAGCCGAACCACAGCAGGGCGGCGCCGAGCATGACGATGGGGAGGTTGTGGGGCTTCATCGGGTCCTTGCCGAAGCCCAGGCGCGGGCCGACGATGAGAGCCAGGACCAGGCCGGCCATGCCGGCGTTGATGTGGACGACGGTGCCGCCCGCGAAGTCGATGGGCGCGACGGCGGCGGCGAGGTCGTCACCGGAGCCGGTGGTGCCGAACATCATCGCGGCGATCGAGTCGGCCGAGCCCGAGAGGAGCCCGCCGCCCCAGACCATGTGCGCCAGCGGCGCGTAGCAGACGAGGATCCAGACGGCCACGAAGACCATCCAGCGGCTCAGGCGCACGCGGTCGGCGATCGCCCCGGAGATCAGCGCGGCCGAGATGATCGCGAAGGTCATCTGGAAGCCGGCGGCGACCAGGAACGGGACGCCGGAGCCCGCGAGCAGCGAGTCCGCGTCCTCGCCGTGGAGGCCGAAGAACTCGGTGGGGTTGCCGAAGACGCCGATCACGTCGCTGCCGAAGGCGATCGAGTAGCCGGCGACGATCCACACGATCGCCCCGATCGCGATCGCGGTGAAGGACATGAGCATCATGTTGAGGACGGTGCGTGCGCGCACCATGCCTCCGTAGAAGAAGGCGAGGGCCGGGGTCATGAGCAGCACGAGTGCAGCGCTCGTGAGCAGCCAGGCGGTCGCGCCGGTGTCGAGCGTGAAAGGCATGGGAGCTTCCTGAGGGATCGGCGGGGACTCGGCGCGCGCGCCGGTGCGGACCCGACCGGGACCGCTCCGTCATCGTGGCGCGTCGGCCCCTCCCCGCGCTCGCTGGGAGGCCCCTGTTACCCATCCGTGACGTCCCGTCCCATCCGGCGGACGGTCCCCGGAGAGGTCCGATGCCTGTCCGCGAGGCCCCGTGGCGACCGTCCTCAGGCGTCGAGCAGGGCGTCCACGAAGCCGTGGGCGTCGAAGGGTGCGAGATCGTCCATGCCCTCGCCGAGACCCACCATCTTCACCGGGACGCCCAGCTCACGCTGGACGTTGACGACGATGCCGCCCTTGGCGGTGCCGTCGAGCTTGGTGAGCACGAGCCCGGTGATCTGCACGGCCTCGGAGAACACGCGGGCCTGCTGGAGGCCGTTCTGGCCGGTCGTCGCGTCGAGCACGAGCAGGACCTCCTGGACCCCGACGCCGTGCAGTCCCTTCTCCGCGACCCGGCGCACCTTGCCGAGCTCGTCCATGAGGCCCTTCTTATTCTGCAGGCGCCCCGCGGTGTCGATGATGACGACGTCCACGCCCTCGGCGGTGCCCTCGCGGACCGCGTCGAAGGCGACGGCGGCGGGATCGGCGCCGTCCTTGTCCGAGCGCACGGTGCGCACCCCCACGCGGGACCCCCAGGTGGCGAGCTGATCGGCGGCGGCGGCGCGGAAGGTGTCCGCGGCCCCGAGGACCACGGTGCGTCCCTGGGCCACGAGCACGCGGGCGAGCTTGCCCACCGTGGTGGTCTTGCCGGTGCCGTTGACCCCGACCATGAGCATGACCGAGGGGACGGTCGTGCCGTCCTCGGCGGTCAGCGCGGTCGCCGCGAGGCGGCGGTCCATCGTCGGATCCACCAGCGTCACGAGCTCCTCGCGCAGCACCTCGCGCACGGCCTCGGGGTCGCGCTGCCCCAGGACCTGCATGCGGCGGCGCAGGTTCTCGAGGAGCTCGTCGGTGGGGCCGGGGCCCAGATCCGCGAGCAGCAGGGTCTCCTCGATCTCGTCCCAGGTGTCCTCGTCGACCCGCTCCCGGGAGAGCAGGCCCAGGACGCCGCGCCCCAGGCTGCCCGAGCGCGAGAGGCGGTCGCGCAGGCGGACGAGGCGGTCGGCCGGCGGCTCGGGCGTGTCCAGCCGGGGCTCGACGGGGCGCTGGGCGCCCGTGTCCGGGGTCGCGGGGGCGGTGGCCCCGCCCTGCTGCGCCGCGTCGGGTGGGGTCGGCGGGGCGGGCGTCCCGGTGTCGGCAGGGGCCGGGGCGTCCGAGGGCGCCGTCGGCGCGGTGGTGCCGACGGCCGGGGCGTCCGTGCTCTCGGCCGTGCCCGCGGGGCCGGCTGCCGCATCGGCCGGCTCGGCGGTGTCGGCCGGGGCAGGTGCGGCGTCGGCCGGCTCGGCGGTGCCGCTCGGGCCGGGCGCGCCGTCCTCGGGTCGGGTGCGCGGCGGCGCGGGAGCGGTGAACGACTCGTCCCAGGTGGGGGCGGCGGGGCGCTCCTTCGTCGCGGTCGTGCCGCGCGGGGCGTCCGAGCCGCCCGGGGTGGTGCCGTCCCGCGTGTCCCGGTCACGGTCGCGTCCGCGACGTCCGCGGAGGACCGCCCAGGCGCCTCCGCCGACGACGGCGACGCCGCCGACTGCGACGGCGAGGACTTCGAGCAGGGATATCGGGTCCACGGTTCACCTCCGGGCTCGGGGCGGCCACGAGGTCCGCGCGGCCAGCGGCCAGTGTAGGGGCGCGGGCGCGGTGCGACCGGGTCAGACGAGGGTCACGACCACGTCTAAGCGGCCGTGCCCCGGCCGAGCGAGCCGGAGTGGCGCGGCCGGACCGGGCCGGTCAGGACTGCGTGCGCGCGGTCCGCGAGGTGTGACGGCTCGGGGCGACCTGCTCGCGCTGGCGGCGCAGGTGCGGGAGCGCGACGACGAGGAGGAGCCCGGCGGCGACGAGCACGGCGAGCACGAGGAAGAAGACGGCGACACCCATGGCACAAGTGTGCGCCACCGGGGCCGACGAATCGAGCATCCCGGACGGGACGCGCCGCGAGGTGCGACACATCGTCGTCCGCGGGGATCGGATCGGGTGGCCGGCGCCGGAGCGCCGGCCCGCGATCAGCCGAGCTCGGGGAACCAGATGCCGATCTCGCGGGCCGCGGACTCCGGCGAGTCCGAGCCGTGGACGAGGTTCTGGATGACGGGCAGGTCCCACTGGCGGCCGAGGTCACCGCGGATGGTGCCGGGGGCGGCCACGGTGGGGTCGGTGGTGCCCGCGAGCGAGCGGAAGCCCTCGATGACGCGCTCCCCCTCGGCGACGATCGCGACGACGGGCGCCGAGCCCATGTACTCCACGAGCGGGGCGTAGAAGGGCTTGCCCTCGTGCTCGGCGTAGTGCGCGGCGAGGACGTCCTCGGTCGCGAGGCGCTGGGACAGGGCGACGATCCCGTAGCCCTTGGCCTCGATGCGGCGGAGGATCTCGCCGCGCAGGCTGCGCTGGACGGCGTCGGGCTTCAACAGGATGAGGGTGCGCTCGGTGGTCATGGCGCGACCCTATCCGGAGCCCGGCATCCGGGGCGAACGGGCGGTCACCCCGGGAGCGGGCACACAAGGATGGTGAGTCCGGGGCCGCGGCCGCAGCCGGTGCGGCCGCACGACACCGGCGGGGCGCCTGCTCCGGGCGCGCGGAGCTCAGTCGGTCGGATTCGCCTCGCCCTGCGCGGCCCGCTCGGCGAGGACGCGACGGTCGATCTCGTCCTTCTCGGCGTCCCAGCGGTTGCCGCGCACCACCCCATAGACGTACAGGGCGGCGAAGGCGGGGCCGATCACCCACATCGCCGGGACCACGATCCCCATCAGGATCACCGGCACCTGCAGCACGGCGCCCACGACGTAGCCGACGGACCCGCGCCGCAGGATCCCCGCGGTCAGGAGCAGCAGCACGCTCGAGATCAGGGCGAGGGTCCAGGTGGCCACGCGGTGCTCGGGGATCAGCTGATGTGCCACGAGCGCGGCGAAGAACACGACGAACGCCTCGACCGTCAGGGTCGTCATGGACAGCATCCGCTGGGCGCCGTGGGCACGGGCCGACGGCGCGATCCGGACGGCCATCACGCCTCGTCCCCGCGGCCCATGAGGTCGCGCACCTCGGCGGCCAGCGTCACGGAGCCGGCGACCACCACGCCGCCGAACTCGCCGCCGCCCTGCTCGGCGAGGTCCACGGCGGCCTGCAGCGCATCGGGCAGCGAGGCCGCCTCGGTCACGCGGTCCTCGTCGTCGAAGATGTCCCGGGCGATGTCCGCGAGGCGGTCGGTCGGGATCGCGCGCGGCGAGGAGGACTGCGTGACGACGACGACGTCCAGGAGCGGCTCGAGGACCTCGAGGATCTGCGCGGCGTCCTTCTCCTGAAGGATCCCCACGACGCCGACGGTGCGGGTGAAGCGGAAGTTCTCCCGGACCGTGTCGACGAGCACCGCGGCGCCGTCGGGGTTGTGGGCCGCATCGACGAGCACGGTGGGCGCCTGGCGGATCACCTCGGCGCGACCCGGGGAGGTGACCGCGGCGAGCGCCTCGCGCACGACGTCCTGACCCAGCGGCGTCTCCCCGTCCCCCAGGAGCGCCTCGCACGCGGCCACGCCCAGCAGAGCGTTGTGCGCCTGGTGCTCGCCCAGCAGCGCCAGGAACACCTCGTCGTACCGGGCCGCGATGCCCTGCAGGCTCAGCAGCTGACCGCCCACGCCCGGCGTCCGGTCGAGCACGGCGATCTGCTCGTCCTCGAAGGCCGCGACGGCACCGAGAGCGGCGACGCGCTCGCGGAGCACCCGGGCGGCGTCCTCGTAGCGCTGACGGCCGATGACCGCGAAGGCGTCGGGCGTGAGGATGCCCGCCTTCTCCCCCGCGACGTCCTCGATGTCGTCCCCCAGGTACTCCTGGTGGTCGTAGCCGATCGCGGCGACCACCGCGACGTCGGGGTCGATGACGCCGGTGGCGTCCCAGGTGCCGCCGAGACCCACCTCGACGACGGCCACGTCGACGGGCGCGGTGGCGAAGGCCTGGTAGGTCATCGCGACCATGTACTCGAAGAAGGTCAGGCGCGGGCCGCCGCGCTCGAGGGACTCGGCGTCGGCGATCGCGGCGAAGGGCTCGACGTCCCGGTAGGCCTGGCAGAAGTCGGCGTCGGAGATCGGGACGCCGTCGATCGCGATCCGCTCGACCGGGGAGTGCAGGTGCGGGCTCGTGGCGCGGCCGGTGCGCAGCCCCGTCTCCCGCAGGATCCGCTCGGCGATCCGGGCGGTGGTGGTCTTGCCGTTGGTGCCGGCGATCCGGATCGAGCGGTAGGCGTTCTGCGGGTCCCCCATCAGCTCCATGACGCGGCGGATCCGTGTCAGATCCGGTTCGATGCGGTTCTCCGGTGCCCGCTCGAGAAGGGCCGCGTAGACCTCGCGGAGCTCGGAGGACATGGCGGCACGGGCGGGACGGGGCACGGAGCAGCTCCAGGGGACGGAGGACGACGGGACGGCGTGGCCAGTGTACGGAGTCGAGCGGCGAGCGACCCGGCCCCGAGTCCTCCACGGGACGGTCCGTCCCCAAGGACAGCGCCCCCATCGCCCACCGTCCCGGCGGCGGCCTAGCCTCGACGGACACCGGGCCACCGCCGACCCGTCGCACCACGACGTCGCGCAGCGCCCCGTCGTGCACGGCCTCTCGGCATTGGTCCGCACCGGATCGCCCTGTCCTTCCTGCCCTGTCCAGTCCTGTACCGCACCACACGAGGAGATCCGATGGCGACGTTCCGGGGACCTGCGGACGCGTCGTGGCAGATCGCCTCGGGGGCGGGCCTGCCCCGCGACCGCATCCAGGCGGTGCTCGCGTCGCTCGGCACGGCATACGATCCCGGCCCCGCCACGGAACGTGCTCGACACGCTCATCGAGGTGGGAGCACGGTCGAACGCGGCGGCCGGTGGCGCGCGATGACGGGCGTGCTCGGGATCGACACGGCAGCGGCCCGCCTGCATGCGACCCGGATGTTCGCATGCGCCCGCCGGGTCGACGACGTGGCCGAGGCGCTGTCGGCCGCCATCAGGACGGTCGACTGGGACGGGCCGGACGCCGAGGATTTCCGCCTCCGCTGGTCTCAGGGCATCGCCCAGCAGGCGACGTCGGCGGCATCGGCGGTCCGCACGGCCGGCACCGCCCTCCTCTCCGACGCCGCGCAGCAGGATCAGGCCTCGGAGCCCGATGCCGACACGGAGGGCCAAACTCCTCTGCGACCCAGCGGGGACCCCGCCTGCGACGCTCCGGTCCACCTGCACGGGTATCGCACCGGGGACGACCCCGTCCTCCCCGACTGGCTCGAGCGGCCCCTCGAGGATGCCGCGTCCGACATCGCCCGCACCGTATCCGAGGGGATCGGCATCGGGGTGGACCTCGGGTTCGAAGGGACCTCCGAGCTCGGGGAGCGCTGGGGCGTGCGCACGGAGGGCTCCGATCAGCTGCACCGGGATCTCGAGCGCTGGGGCGAGACCTGGACCGACCTCGCCACCGGGGAACGCGTCCCCAGCGTCGCCGAGCTCCTCGCGGGCGGAGCGCTCGTCACGGGATCCGCGCACGTCGCGGCCTACGAGGCGCTGACCGGACGGGACACCCTGTTCCTCGACGATCGCCCGGGAGGCGTCGTCCACGACGTCCGGACGACGACCGTGTCGGCGCAGGGGGCCGCCACGCTGCAGGACCTCGTCCTGGACAACGATGCGCTGCGCCTGTCCAACCCCGGACGGGGAGCCCTCGAGGCAGGCCAGATCGGCATCCGGACCGTGCAGGGCGCGGTCGGCACCGATCCCGTGTACATCGTGCAGGTCCCGCCGACCGAGGGGGCCGGCCTCCTGGATCCCGCGGCGTACGGCGGACAGGGCAACTCCCGGGACTGGGGTTCCAACGTGCGACTCGTCGCGGGACAGCACCCGGCCGCGATGGACGATGTGCGAGCCGCGATGGCCGCGCCCGGACCCGATGGCCGGCCGCTCGTGCCGCCCGGCGCTCAGGTGATGTTCGTCGGACATTCCCAGGGTGGGATCGTCTCGGCCGATCTCGCCGCGGATCCCGCCTTCAACAACACCTCCGGTGCTCCCGGCACGTACGACGTGACGACCAGCTTCTCGGTCGGCTCGCCGGTGCAGACTGTCGTGCCTGCGCAGTCGGGAACGGACGTCGTCAACGTCACCCATGGACCCGTCACCATCGATCCCGTGACCGGAGAGGCCACCGGAGACCCGATCGCCCATGCCGACGTGCAGGGCCTGCAGGTGGACGGCGGTCGTCTCCGATCGCCGAACGTGCACGAGGTGGTCCTGTCGGGGCCCTCGGCTCCGATCGGCATGCGCTGGCTCACGGAGAACCACGACTCCGTCGACGCGAGCGGAGGGCCGCGTGCCGACGGCGGATACGCGGCGACGCTGGGGGCCACCACGGCATCGGATCCGACGCTCTTGGCACTGGAACGTCGACTCACGGGCGTCTACATCGGTCCGGGCACCGAGGTGACGTCCTCGAGCGTGGTGACCGTGGGTCGGTGATCCGAGCGCGGACGACGTCCACGGGCTCGGTGCGCCCGAGCTGGTTCTCCGAGCATGTGTGTCCGGGCCGTCACGTCCGAGCCGCTGTGGAGCACGCCAGTCCAGAGCGGAGCGTCTGACGAGATCCCCTCCGGGACCCGATCGAGACGCATGTTCTCGGGGATGCTGACCGCGTGACCGTGGGCGCGGCGATGATCGCCCGTGCCGCGCATGAGGACGTCCCCTACAGCCGACGCGCCGCCACCGGCGGGTTCGACGTCGGGGCGCCGTTGGGCGAGCCGAACCACAGGGCGTAGATGCGGTAGACGTTGCGATTGCCGTAGCTCGCGCACGCGTCACCGGGGACGACTCCCGCCCCGGCGTCGAGCGACGCCTGGTTGGGGGTGAAGGGCGTGTAGTTGTAGAGCGCAGCCGTGGCGCGGCTGCGGATCTTCACGATCGCGGTGCCGCAGTTCGCGACGGGGCTGAAGTCCACGAGGTTGCGACCGACCTTGTACGTGAAGTCCTCCGCCGGATCGCCGTACTGCTGCAGGCGCGAGGCCGCGAAGTAGACCTGGTTGGCCAGACCCGCGTAGGTCGGGTCACAGGTCTGGTAGTCCGGGCACCGGAACCCGAGTGCCTGCGCCATCTTCTTCTCGGTGGGTTCCGTGGTGGTAACGAGACCCTGCTCCTTCTGGAGCATGGTGATGATGACCTTGGGGCTCACCGAGCATGCCGCGCCGACATCGGTGACCAGCCGGCCCACGCTCGCACCCGTGCGCGCGGGGATCGCGGTGCAGTACTTCGAGGCGGCGCGGGCCGGGGTGTCGATGCGCTGGTCCTTCAGGCACGGCACGGCGGTGCGCGTCGAGTCGCATGCCGCCCCGATCTCGCGAATCCTCGCGTCGGCCTGCTCGGCTCCCATGGCATGGCCGTCGAACATGACCTTGTCACGGAAGATGAACCCCGGGTCGAAGCCGCCCGTGTTGCCGGGCGGGTCCACGGCCTGAGCGGTCGTCGCCGAGCCGGCGGTGAACGCCACGGCGAGGACGATCGCCGCGAGGGCACGGAGGAGGCGTCCCAGTGCCCGATGTGGCACGACGGTGCGAGATGGAGTTGCGAGCACGGGGTCGCCCGAGGGGGGCGGAGGGATGGGATGTCCTGCTCGCGGATCGTAGCGAATCCACGCCGTGCACCGATCCCGACGCACCGGTGGGACATCACGCCGCGCCCGGAGGCGTCCTCGGCGCTGTGGCCCATACCGTCGACGGGCACGGACACGGACACGGACACGGACACGGACACGGACACGGACACGGACAACATCGCGGCCATGAGGCATGGTCGCGGGTCGATGGCGGCACCTGCGCGGGACGGCCAGGTCCTCCCGGGCAGGTGCCGCCCGCGATCAGGCGCGCGCGACCCCCACCCGGACCGTCCCGCCGGAGACCTTCTCGCTCGCCGCGTGCGCGCCGTCCGCGACCGGGACCCCGATCCCGAGGTCGACGGCCAGCACCTCGGAGGCCACCAGGCCCTCGTGCGCCCGCACCGCGGCGAGCACGGCCTCGTCACCGTCCACGGTCAGCCGGATCCGGTCCGAGACGTCCAGCCCTGCCGAGCGACGCGCCTGCTGGATGGCCCGCACGACGTCGCGCGCGGTGCCCTCGGCCTCGAGCTCGGGAGTGACCACCGTGTCCAGCACGAGGAAGTCCCCGCCGGGCAGCACACCGAGCGCCACGCCGTCGCCCTCGCCGCCGTCCCCGGCCACGAGGTCCAGTGCGTACTCGCCCTCGACGAGGGCCAGGCCGCCGGCGGTGACGGTGCCGTCCTCGGCCACGGACCAGTCCCCGCTCTTGGCGCCGCGGATGGCCTGCTGGACCTGCTTGCCCAGGCGTGGCCCGGCGGCGCGGGCGTTGACGGACAGGCGCTGCTCGACGCCCAGGCCCCGGGCCTCCTCGCCGGAGACGTCCAGGAGCGTGACCGCGCGGACGTTGAGCTCGTCGGCGAGGATCGCCGTGAACGGCTCCAGCACCGCGGGCTCGTGATGGACGACGGTGAGGGCGGCCAGCGGAAGGCGCGCCCGCAGCCCCGCCCTCTTGCGCAGGGCGTGGCCGGCGCTGGCGACCTTGCGGACCTCGTCCATGCGCCGCACCAGCTCGCTGTCGCGCACGAAGCGGTCGGCGTCGGGCCAGTCCGTCAGGTGCACGGACCGCCCGCCGGTGAGGTCCCGCCAGATCTCCTCGGTCACCATCGGCAGCAGCGGCGCCGCGACCCGGGTGAGGGTCTCCAGACAGGTGCCGAGCACGTCGATGGCCTGCTCGTCGCCCTCCCAGAAGCGGTCGCGGGAGCGGCGCACGTACCAGTTGGTGAGCATGTCCAGGTAGTCCTGGATGCGCTCGGCGGCATCGGCGATCGCGAGGTCCTCGAGCGCGGCGCGGACATCGCGCACGAGGTCCCCGGTGCGCGAGAGCAGGTAGCGGTCCAGCACGTCCTCGGCCTCGAAGCGCTCGGCGTAGGCGTGCCCGACGGGGCGGCCATCGTCGTCCTTGGGCCCGGCGGCGTTGGCGTACAGCGCCAGGAAGTACCAGACGCTCCACAGCGGCAGCACCGTCTGGCGCACGGCGTCACGGATCCTGGGCTCGTCGACGACGAGGTTGCCGCCGCGCAGGATCGTCGAGCTCATGAGGAACCAGCGCATCGCGTCGGCGCCGTAGAGGTCGAACATCTCGCGGACGTCGGGGTAGTTGCGCAGGGACTTGGACATCTTCTGCCCGTCGTCTCCCAGCACGATCCCGTGGCAGATCACGCTCGTGAACGCGGGCCGGTCGAACAGCGCCGTGGACAGGACGTGCAGCAGGTAGAACCAGCCGCGGGTCTGCCCGATGTACTCGACGATGAAGTCCGCGGGGTTGTGCTCCTGGAACCACTCGGCGTTCTCGAAGGGGTAGTGGACCTGCGCGAACGGCATGGACCCGGAGTCGAACCACACGTCGAACACGTCGGAGATCCGCCGCATGGTCGAGGCGCCGGTGGGATCGTCGGGGTTGGGTCGGGTGAGGTCGTCGATGTAGGGACGATGCAGGTTGACCTGCCCCTCCTCGTCGAGCGGGAGGCGACCGAAGTCGCGCTCGAGCTCGGCGAGGGATCCGTACACGTCGATCCGGGGGTGCTGCGGATCGTCGCTCACCCACACCGGGATGGGCGTGCCGAAGTAGCGGTTGCGGGAGATCGCCCAGTCGCGGGCGCCCGCGAGCCACTGGCCGAACTGCCCCTCCTTGACGTTGTCGGGCACCCAGGTGATCTGCTCGTTCAGGCGCAGCATGGCCGGGCGCATGTCGGCGACCCGCACGAACCAGCTGCCGACGGCCTTGTAGATGAGCGGGTTGCGGCAGCGCCAGCAGTGCGGGTAGGAGTGCACGTAGCTGGTCTCCTTGAAGAGCCGCTGCGCGCGCTGGAGGTTGCGGATGATCGGGCGGTTGGCCTCGAAGACCTGCAGGCCCGTGATCTCGTCGAGCTCTGTGCCGCGGAACATCGGCAGGAACTGCGCGGCGTCGTCGACGGAGACGACCACGGGGATCCCGTAGCCGGCGCTCACCTTCTGGTCCTCCTCGCCGTACGCGGTGGCCTGGTGCACGATCCCGGTGCCGTCCCCGGTCGAGACGTAGTCGGCGACGGTGACGATCCAGGCGTTCTCCAGCCCCCACGGCTCGGGATCTGCCGCGTAGACGTCCCACAGCGGGGTGTAGGCGACGTACTCGAGCTCGGCGCCCGCGTAGGCACGCTCCCCCGCCGCAGCGAGCGCCGCCTCGGCGTCCTCGTGGCCGAGCTCCCGGGCGTGGGCGCCCACGAGGTCACGGGCCAGCAGGTACACCGCGTCGCCGGGCTCGGCGCCGTCGGCCGCGCCGAGGGGGCCTGCCGGGACGGTCACGTAGGTGATCTCCGGGCCGACCGCGAGGGAGAAGTTGGTGGGCAGGGTCCAGGGGGTCGTCGTCCAGGCCAGCGCCCGCACGCCGTCGAGCCCCAGCTCGGCGGCCTTCTCGCCCGCGAGCGGGAAGGTGACGGTCACCGAGGGATCCTGGCGGTCCTGGTAGACGTCGTCGTCCATGCGCAGCTCGTGCGCCGACAGCGGCGTCTGGTCCTTCCAGCAGTACGGGAGGACCGAGTAGCCCTCGTAGGCCATGCCCTTGTCGTACAGGGTCTTGAACGCCCACAGCACGGACTCCATGTAGGGCATGTCCAGGGTCTTGTAGTCGTTCTCGAAGTCGACCCAGCGGGCCTGGCGGGAGACGTACTCCTCCCAGTCCTTCGTGTACTTGAGCACCGAGGCCTTCGCGGCGGCGTTGAAGCGGCCGATGCCCATCGCCTCGATCTCGGACTTCTCCGTCATGCCCAGCTCGCGCATCGCCTCGAGCTCGGCGGGGAGCCCGTGGGTGTCCCAGCCGAAGCGGCGGTCCACGCGGTAGCCGCACATGGTGCGGAAGCGCGGGATGACGTCCTTGACGAAGCCGGTGAGCAGGTGCCCGTAGTGCGGGAGGCCATTGGCGAACGGCGGCCCGTCGTAGAACACGAACTCCTCGGCGCCGTCGCGCTGGGCGATCGAGGCGCGGAACGTGTCGTCGAGGCGCCAGTGCTCCAGGACGCGGTTCTCGAGAGCGGGCAGGTTCGGGGAGGGGGAGAGTTCTCCCCCGGTGACCGGGTAGACCATGGGGACCTCCAGGGCGGGCGGACGGCGACGATGCTGTCCGAGGACGCCCACGGGCCGCTGCCACCGTCTCGGTGCAGCATGTCCCGGTGGCGCGGTACCACCTCGGTTGACCCCCGACCTGACGGCAGGGGCTCCCCTTGTTCCTCAGCGATGACGGGCTGGTCCCGGCGGGTTCTACTGGGGTGCTCCGGGCGCGTCGCGTCCGGGAGGCTCCTGTTCTTCCCGCGGCTCTCCGGTGATGGCCGGGTCGATGCCGTTGGGGCCAGTGTAGTCCGGGGCGGCCGGCGTCCGGGCCGTGGGCGCCGTCACCTCGCGGGGGTCGCCGGCAGGGATCATCGCCCCCACGACCAGCGAGATCGCGAGCGCCAGCAGCAGCCACGCGCCGACCATCCACAGAGGCGCCCTGCTGCCGGCGGCGAGGACGATCACCAGGGTCGCCGAGGCCAGGATCAGGAAGGTCCCCCAGGCGATGGTGCTGGCCGAGCGCACCGGGAGGTCCCCGCGCGCCGTCCGTGGCACGACGACGCGAGGCCGGGAACGAGCAGGTCGGTCCGGACGTCGGGGCGAGCCGGAGCGCGGCGTCCGCGGGGCGTCGGCGCTCATCGCGCCTCCTCGAAGGTGATGTCGCCCGCACCGAGGTGGCCGCGCACGGTCACGCCCACGCTCAGCGCCGTCCACGGGACGGCCACCGGGGGCTCGGGTCCCCCGACCTCCCCGAGGGTCGTGGTCAGGCCCGAGTCGACCATCAGCCCGTTGCCGGCCGCGGGGAGGATCACCGTCACGTCGCCGACGAGGCGGTCGCAGCGGACGGTCATCCCGAGCTTGGCGGTGCTCGCCTCGGCCCCGGGGTTCTGCTGCTCCCAGAGCCGGCGCACGGAGGCCTGGTCGCCGGGGGTGCTCAGTCGCGACAGGTCGATGACGACGTCGCGGTCCCAGCTCCCGGGATCGTCGGACTCGGTGCAGCCCACGACGGCCCCGGGGGTGTACCGCTCGACCTCGACCACCATCGGGGTGGTGTTCGAGGAGTCGGTCATCCGGACCCAGACGACGCTCCCGGCGAAGGTCGTGATGGCGAGCAGTCCGGCGAGCGCGACCGCGATGCTGCGGCGGCGCAGGAGGCCGATGCCCACGAGGAGGAGACCCGCGGAGACGCTCACGACGGCCGCCGCGGCCCCCACCCGGCCGATGCCCGGCAGCGGGCGCGCCGACCCCAGCCCGGGAGCCACGGACGGGACGAGCGAGACGAGCGTGAAGGCGCACGTCCCGATCACCAGCAGTCCCGCGACGAGAGCGAGGGCGTGCCGCGGGGACAGGCGCGCCGCACGGGCCGTACGCGGCGCCCTCGGGCCCGCGGGGTGCAGAGCCCCACCGGGACGGGCCGCGCGCTCGGCGCCGTCCCCGTACCAGGCGCGCGGGGCGTAGGCCCGGAGGTCCTCGAGGGTCCGGCGCAGCTCCTCGTCGTCGAGGATCCCCGCGCGGTGCCCGAGCTCGGCGAAGAGGTAGGCGGAGCGTGCGCGCCGCGCCCGCAGAGCACCCCATGCGAGGACGGTGAGCAGCACGGCCACGACGGGCACGAGGATTCGCAGCGGCGCGCGGTCCTGGGCGATGAACAGGACGATCCAGGAATAGGCGGCGACGAGGGAGGGCAGCACGCCGAGCGCGACCAGGACGTCCCCTCGTCCGGGACGCCCCTGCAGCAGCGCCCGCGCCGGGACGTCCACGACGACGACCTCGTCGGGCGCGTCGCCGATGCGGCGCTCCCGCGGCAGGGTCAGGGCCAGGACCAGGTAGATCGGGAGTCCGATGCCCAGTCCCAGCAGTCCCACGGCGACGATCCGGACCAGGCGGACGGGCAGTCCGCCCGCGTGGGCGAGCGCGGCGCAGACCCCGGCGATGTGCCCATCCCCCTGACGGCGCAGGACATCGGTGCGCAGGGCCTCGGCGATGGCCCCTCCCCGCCCGGGTCGCTGCGCCAGTGCCCGCCAGATGGTCTCGTCCGGGGGGCTCCCGGGGGTCGCGGCGGCCCCGGGCGGCTCCGCGTCGCGCTCGGATCCGGAGGAGGTCATGGCCCCATCCTGCCCCGAGCGGGCCGTGCGGCGCGCCGCGGCGCACCACGTGGAGGTCCCGTGACGGCCCCGTGGGGGCGAGCGCGCGGGCGTCGGGCAGGTGACAATGGGGGGATGACGAGCGCCGTGCACCCCGATGCGTCCGCGTGGACCCGCGAACGCCACGGGGTCGTGCTCACCGGGTCGTGCGCCGCGCTGGCGCGGGTCCTGGGCCTGCCCGTGCGCGGGGTGCGGATCGCCTTCGTGCTCGGGGCGGCCCTGTCGATCCCGGCCATCCCGATGCTCGGCGCCTGGGACGTCTACGCGACGGCCGGGAGCATCGTCCTGACGCTCGCCGCCCCGTTCGTGATCGGGTACCTGTGCCTGTGGTGGGCCCTCCCGCTGGACCGCGAGGGCGAGCGGCGTCAGGCGCTCGCCGCCTCCTCGTCCGCGGTGCGCGGGGTGCCGTCCGCGGCGATCGCGACCGCCGCCCCGCCCACGCGGCAGCTCTCGCGATGGCTGACCCTCGCGGCGATCATCGGTCTGGGGATCATCGTGCTCGCGACCGCCGTGATCGTGCCCTTCGGGGGCCTGCTGACCGGGACCGCCGACATCTTCGGCTCCTCCCTCGGCGGGTACCGGGGCCTCGTGATCGCCGCGACGGGTGTCCTCGCGGCGGGTCTGGCCCTGGGGATCCTGCCGCTGGACGCCGTGGATCGCGCGCGCTGGGGCGGCCGGGTCCGCTCGATGCCCCGCCTGGTGCTGGCGGCCCTGGGCACCGCCCTGACCCTGCTGGCGATCGGCGTGCTGTGGCTGGTGGTGCTGCTGTTCGGGAGCACCGCCGCGCTGATCACCCTCGTCGTCACCGTGTGCATGCTCGGCCTGCTGGCCGTGGTGCTCGTGCCGTGGGTGCTGCACCTGTGGAACGGCATGCGCGAGGAGACCGAGGAGCGGGCCCTGGTCCAGCAGCGCAGCGAGTTCACCGCCCACCTCCACGACTCCGTGCTCCAGACCCTCACGCTGCTCCAGAAGTCCACGACCGACCCCGAGGAGGCGCGGCGTCTGGCCCGCCGCCAGGAGCGTGAGCTGCGGCGCTGGCTCTACCACGTGGGCGTCGAGGACCCGGAGCAGCCCACCGACGTGCGCGGCGCCGTCACCGCCCTGTGCGAGGAGATCGAGGACCAGCAGGGCATCGACGTGCACGTGGTCGTGATCGGCGATGCGCCCATCAGCGATGCGGTGCGGCCCCTGCTGGGAGCCCTGCGCGAGTCCACCGTCAACGCCTGCCGGCACGGAGGGGTGGGCGTGGACGTGTTCGTCGACGTCGCGCCCGAGCGCCTCGAGGCCTACGTCCGCGACCGCGGTCCCGGCTTCGACCTCGCCGACGTCCCCGAGGACCGCCTCGGGGTCCGCGAATCCATCCTGGGGCGCATGCGGCGCGCGGGCGGCACCGCGCAGGTCCGCAGCGCGCCGGGAGGCGGCACCGAGGTCGCCCTCACCCTGGAGACCCCCATCAGGAGCACACCATGACGAGCACACCCCGCGAGCACCCCCGCACCCCGGCACCCGCCCCGGGCCCGCCGGGCACTCCCGGGAGCCCCGGGAGCATCGGCGGCACCGGTGGGACGGATGGCACGGGGGCGGCGGGGCCGCGGATCCGGGTGCTCGTGGTCGACGACCACCGGATCTTCGCGCAGGGCGTCGCGGCCGAGCTGTCGGGCACCTCGTGCGGCATCGAGATCGTGGGGCTGGCCCATGACGTCGAGGAAGCGATCCTGTCGGCCCGCAGCCTGGGCCCCGACGTGATCCTGCTGGACGTGCACCTCCCCGGCGGCCAGGGCGGCGGCGGCGCGGAGGTCGCCGCCACGGTCGAGGAGCTCACGACCCCCGCCGGGACGCCGGTGCGCTGCCTGGGCCTGTCGGTCTCCGACGCCGAGGAGGACGTCCTCGCGGTGATCCGCGCCGGAGCGCGCGGCTACGTCACCAAGTCGATCACGGGCACCGAGCTCGTGGACGCGGTGCACCGGATCGCCGAGGGGGACGCCGTGTTCTCGCCGCGCCTGGCGGGATTCGTGCTCGACGCGTTCCGCGGCACCGCTCCCCCGGTCTCGACCGAGCTGGACCTGCTGTCCCCCCGCGAGCAGGAGGTCATGAAGCTCATCGCCCGCGGCTACACGTACCGCGAGGCCGCGAGCGCCCTGTTCATCTCCGACCGCACGGTCGAGACGCACGTGTCCAGCGTTCTGCGCAAGCTGCAGCTGACCAACCGCTACGAGCTCTCGCGCTGGGCGCGGGACCGTCGCGTCATCTGACCGGGCACCGGCGCCTCAGGCGCCCGCGGGACCGCCGGGTCCCGCGCCGACGCCCGGTGCCCCGGGATCGACCGCGAGCGGCAGGCGCACCGTGAACACGGTGCGCCCGGGCGCCGAGGTCACGGCGATCTCCCCGCCGTGGGACACGACGATCGCCCGGACGATCGACAGCCCGAGCCCCGTGGTCGCATCGGTGCCCGAGCGGGCGGCATCGGCCCGGGTGAAGCGGGAGAACACCTCGCCGAGCAGCGCGGGGGCGATGCCGGGGCCGTCGTCGGCGATCTCGATCACGGCCCGGCCGCGCCCGTCCGCGGGGCCTCCGGCGGCGGGGGCCTCCCGCAGGGACGCCGTCACCGCGGTGCCTGCGGGGGTGTGCTTGCGGGCGTTGGAGAGCAGGTTGACGATCACCTGGGCCAGCTGGCGGGGGTCCCCCCGCACGAGCACCGGCTCCTCGGGGACCTCGAGGGTCCACCGGTGGTCACGGCCCGTGACCTGGGCATCCAGCACCGCCTCGACGACGAGCTCGCCGAGGTCGACCTCCTCGTCGGCACGCGGGGCGCCGTCGTCCAGGCGCGCGAGCAGCAGCAGGTCCTCGACGAGGGAGGTCATCCGGCGGGACTGCGCGTCGAGGCGGTCCACGGACTGCTCGCCGCGGTCGGAGAGCTCCTCCGTCAGCCGCAGCATCTCGGTGTAGCCGCGGATCGCGGTCAGGGGCGTGCGCAGCTCGTGCGAGGCGTCGGCGACGAAGCGACGCATGCGCTCCTCGCTGGCCTGCCGGGTCTCGAGCGCCCCCTCGACGTTGTCCAGCAGGTGGTTCAGGGCCCGCGCCACCTCGCCCACCTCGGTGCCCGCCGGGGCGCGGTCGGCGGGGATCCGGTCGTCGAGCGCCACCGCCCCACGGGACAGCGGCATCTCCGCGACCTGGCTCGCCAGGCGCGAGACCTCCTCCAGCGGCCGCATGGTGCGCCGCACGATGAGGGAGCCCGCGACCCCGGTGACCACCATGGCCCCGAGACCCGCGCCCAGCAGCGTGAGGTCCAGCCGGGTGAGCGTCGAGTGCATCTGGGCCAGCGGCAGCCCGGTCACGAGGGTCGTGCCGTCCGAGCTGGTGGTGGCCACGACGCGGTAGTCGCCGATGGACAGGTGCACGTCCACGCCGGTGGGAGCGGCGGTGCGATCCTCGGTGGTCCCGGCGGCGGGGTCGTCGGCCTGGACGGCGTCGCGGATCGTGGTGAGGTCCGCGGCGGACAGCGCCAGGACGTCGCCGTCCTCGTCCCGCCAGCCGCCGGTGCCCGCGGAACCGTCGATGATCACCGCGCTCAGCTCGAACTCCCCGCCTCCGGGGTCCCCACCCAGGGGCGGCGAGCTCTGATGGTCCTCCCCTCCCTGCGGCGCGGTGCCGTGGGTGGCGCGGTCCGAGGCCCGGGACAGCTGGGCGTCGAGCTGCGCGGAGAGCTGATCGCGCACGGAGACGTGGGTGACCACGCCGATCACCAGGCACATCACCGCGACCGTCGCCAGCAGCAGGGCCACCAGGACGGTGCGCAGGCTGGCCCGCCGCCGCGGGCGGGCGGGCGAACTCACCTGCAGCGTCGACGTCGGCCGCGCCGTGGCCGTGGACCTCGGCGGCTGCGTCGGGGACGGCGAGCTCGGCGTCATGCCGCGGGCTTCAGCACGTACCCCGCCCCGCGCACCGTGTGGATCATCGGCTCGCGCCCCACGTCGATCCGCTTGCGGAGGTAGGAGATGTAGAGCTCGACGATGTTGGCCTGCCCGCCGAAGTCGTAGTTCCACACGCTGTCGAGGATCTGAGCCTTGGAGAGCACCTTCTGGGGGTTCTCCATGAGGTACTGCAGCAGCTGGTACTGGGTGGCGGTCACCGGGATCGTGTCCCCGCCGCGCGTGACCTCGTGGGTGTCGAGGTTCATCACGAGATCCCCGACCACGAGCTCCTCCGCGCCCTGGGCGGTCACGCCGGAGCGCTGGACCAGCCGATGCAGGCGCAGCAGCACCTCCTCGATGGTGAAGGGCTTGGTCACGTAGTCGTCGGCCCCGGCGGCCAGCCCGTCGATCCGGTCGCCCGCGCCGTCCATCGCGGTCAGCAGCAGCACGGGCACCTCGGGCTGGAGGGCGCGGATGCGCCGCAGCACCTCGACGCCGTCGATCCCCGGGAGCATGCGGTCCAGCACGATCACGTCGGGGCGGAACTCGCGGGCGGTGCGCACGGCGTCCGGCCCGTCGCCGCTGACCCGGGCGTCCCAGCCGACCATCTGCAGCGGGAAGCGGACGAGGTCGGCGATGGTCGGCTCGTCCTCGACCACCAGCACGCGCACCGGGGAGCCGTCCGGGTGCTCGAGGCGTGGCAGCTGTGCCAGCACGGTCGCGCTGCGCTCGGTCATGACGTCTCCTCGGGAGGACGGGGCGGCGCGCAGCCGCCCGGGGGTGGGCGGGCGTCGCGCCTGCCGATATCCCGAGCGTAGCCGCGGGCCGCAGGACGGGACCGGGCCGCGTGCCCGCTCACAGGGACCCGATCCGCGCCGCACAGCAGGCCCACAGGTGCTCCGCGCCGCCTCGGACGTCGAGGTCGCGGGTACAGGTCGTGTGCTGAGGCGGGGATCACGCCGATGCCCCGCGGGAGGCGTGGGATGCTGGATGCCGCCCGTTCGCGCGGGCGAGATCGTCGCGCCGTGCCCCGCGCGACCCGAACCCCCCCCAGGAGGACGTGGATGTCGCTGCTCGGCGAGCCCTTCACCGCCAAATGCCTGAAGTCCGGCACGACGGTCGAGGTCGGGGGGACCCAGTCGCTCCTGCAGGCGCTGCTGGACGCCGGCGTCCCGATGGACTACTCCTGCGAAGGCGGTGTGTGCGGCACCTGCGTCGTGCCGCTCGTGTCCGGGGAGGTCGAGCACCTCGACGAGTTCCTCATGGACGACGAGAAGGAGCACAGCATCATCACGTGCGTCTCCCGCGGGATCGGCGAGATCGAGCTCGACGTCTGAGCTGCACCGGCTCGGCCGCGCTCCGCGTCAGGGGCGTGTCCCGCGCCCGGGCGGTGCCGGGCCCACGGGTCGACGCCGGTCGCCGCGACGCCGTCACCAGCGGGGGCCGGCCACCAGCCACGCCGTGACCACCAGCAAGAGCGCCCCGATCGCCATGCCGACGCTGGCCACCACCGGGAGCGACGGGCCCATGACCAATAGCGTGAGGACCGCCAGCGCGGCGATCGCGAGCATCGCCCCGAACAGCACCGGGTGCCCCGTCGTGCCGTGATCCGTGCGGCGATCCATGCGCAGCTGCTCGAGCGTCGTCATCGTGGGGGCTCCGTCCCGTCGACGGGGCCGCCGGGCCCCGGTCCGGAGCCGTGGTGCCCCGATGACCACCAGCCTGGCCGATCGGGTGCCGCCGCGGATCAGCCCGGAGCATCGTCGCCCTCCGCCCCAGGGCCCATCTGCGGACCCGGGGCTACGACGAAGGTCGCAGGGACTGCGGCGGCGCCCCGGGCTCCGCGACAGGTGCAGGCCCCTCGGTCGGCGCCGTCGCGACGGTCCGGACGCCGAGGCCGCCGTCGTCCCCGGACTGCGCCACGAGCTGGGCGAACTCCCCGCCGGCGGCAAGCAGGCCGTCGTACGTCCCCCGCTCGACGATCCGCCCGTGGCGCATCACGAGGATCTGGTCGGCCGAGCGCACGGTCGAGAGCCGGTGGGCGATGGAGATGACGGTGCGGTCGCGCCCCAGGGTCTCGAGCGCATCGCTCATGGCGCGCTCGGTCCGCACGTCCAGGGCGCTCGTGGCCTCGTCCAGCAGCAGCACCGGGGGGTCGCGAAGAATCGTCCGGGCCAGCGCCAGGCGCTGCTTCTCCCCGCCGGAGAACCGGTAGCCCCGCTCCCCCACCAGCGTCGCGTAGCCCTGCGGCAGCGCGGCGATGTGGTCGTGGATCTGCGCGATCCGGCAGGCCCGCACGAGGTCCTCGTCGCTCGCCTCCGGGGCGGCGAAGCGCAGGTTCTCGGCGATCGAGGCGTGCAGCAGATAGGTCTCCTGGCTCACGAGCCCCACGCACGCCGCGAGGGAGGACATCGTGACCTCACGCAGGTCGTGGCCGTCCAGCGTCACCCGCCCCACGCTCGGGTCGTACAGGCGGGCGATGAGATAGGCCGTTGTGGTCTTGCCCGATCCGGTCGAGCCCACGAGCGCGGTGTGCCGGGCGGCGGGCGCGTCGAGGGAGATGTCCCGCAGCGTCGGAGTCTCCGAGCCCGGGTAGGTGAAGGACACGTCCTCGAAGCGCACGTGCCCCCGCACCTCCCGGGGGGCCAGCGCCACCGCATCCGGGGCGTCCGTGATCGTGATGGGGGCGTCGATGTACTCGAACACACGCGTGAACAGCGCCAGCGAGGCGCTGATCTGGTTGGCGACGCGCAGCAGGTTGCTGAGCTGCGGCATCAGGGAGGACTGCAGGGCGATGAAGGCCACCAGGGTGCCGATGGTGACCTGGCCGTCCCCGCCCACCAGGAGGTAGCCGCCCAGGAGATAGGTCAGCGCCGGGATCACGGCCATCAGCGCGGTGAACAGCGCCATCTGCCAGCGCCCGGCCATCTCCGAGGAGACCTCGAGGTCGGCAAGCGCCCGCGAGTCGCGGGCGAAGCGCTCGGTGAGGGCGTCGGTGCGGCCCATCGTCGTCGACAGCAGGATCCCCGAGACCGACAGGGACTCCTGGATCCCGGCGGCGAGGTCCGCGGACTTCGCCTGGCGGGCCGAGACGATCTCCCGACGGCGCCGGCCCACCCGACGGTTCATCCACACCGCCAGAGGTGTCACGATCAGCGAGAACAGGGTCAGGCGCCAGTCCATGGCCGCCATCGCGACGATCGCCATCACGATCCCGGCGACCGCCGAGACGATCTGGGTCATGACGGAGGTGACCACGGCCTGCATCGAGCCGATGTCGCTGAAGATGCGGGACTGCACCTCGCCGGTGCGGGTGCGGGTGAAGAACCCCAGGCCCATGTGCTGCAGGTGCCCGTAGACGGCCACCCGGAGGTCGTGCATGACGGCCTGGCCCACCCGCGTCGAGAGCATCGACTGGGTGACGTTCAGGGCCGTCGAGACGAGGGTGACGGCGATCAGGCCGCCCACGCACCACGCGAGCAGGTGCAGGTCCCGATCCGGAAGGCCGTGGTCGACGATCGCCCGCACCAGGAAAGGGGAGACGACGCCCGCGGCGGCGCCGACGGCGATGAGCGCGAGGACCACCCCGATCGTGCCTCGGTAGGCGCGGAACAGCCCCAGGATCCTGCGGACGTCGGCCTTCTGCCCCGGCGCGAGCTTCTGCGCCTCGGTGTCCAGCCGGGTGGCGCCGCGGGCGCTGCCCATCCCCCCGAAGGTCACAGACCGCGGTCCCGGGCCACCTGCGAGTTCGAGGCCTGCGCGAGGGGGCGCACGGTCACGAGGTCGAGGTTGACGTGATGGGGGGCGTTCAGGGCGTAGGAGATGACGTCGGCGATGTCCTCGGCGGTCAGCGGGTGCTGGACCCCGGCGTAGACCGCATCGGCCTTGGACCGATCCCCGCCCAGGCGCACCAGGGAGAACTCCTCGGTGCGGACCATGCCCGGCGCGATCTCGATGACGCGGATCGGCTCGCCGTTGAGCTCGAGGCGCAGGGCGCCGGCGACCATGTGCTCGCCGGCCTTGGCGGCGTTGTAGCCGCCACCTCCCTGGTAGGCGGACTGCGCGGCGGTCGAGGACAGCACCAGCACGTCCCCGCGCCCGGAGGCCCGGAGCGCTCCGAGCAGCCCTTTGACCACACGGGCCGTGCCCAGCACGTTCGTGGCGTACATCCCTTCCCACGCGGTCAGGTCCGCGGCGTCGACACGATCGACGCCGAGGGCACCGCCGGCCACGTTGACCACGGCGTTCACCGCGCCCTCGAACACGACGCCGACGCGCTCGACCAGGGCGTCGACCGACGCCTGGTCGGTCACGTCGACCATCAGCGTCTGGCAGCCCGTCGCGGCGGCGAGCTCGGCGAGGCGGTCCGCGCGCCGTGCGACGGCGAGCACCCGCCACCCGTCCGCGACGAGGCGCTCGGCCGCGGCGCGCCCGATCCCCGATGACGCGCCGGTGACGACGGCGGTCAGCGGGGCAGAGGGGGCGGAGGCGGGGTCGACCTGTGGCATGGCGCCAGGGTACGCGGGGTCACCGCATCCTGAATCGGACAGCGCCCCTGGTGCCCATCTGTGAGATGCACTACTGTAAATCGTTATCCAGTCTGGCGCCCTCCCCTTCGCCCCAGCGGATACCCCCTCTCCCCGAACCCACGTGAGGCCCTCCATGGGCAGTCCCTTCGCCTCCCGGCACCGCTCCCGCCCCGTCGAGCCCGGCCGCCGCCTCGGTCCCGCCGTCCTCGCGCTCCTCGCAGGGGGAACGCTGGCCGCTCCTCTGGCGCTCTCACCGGAGCCCGCACGAGCCGACCCGTCGACGGTGCCCCTGGACCAGTCCGGCATGACCGTGCTCGACACGGATTCCGCGGAGCCGGACAGCCCGGCGGAGAACGTCCTCGACGGCGAGGTCGACACCATCTGGCACACCGCGTGGCAGAACGGCAAGGCCCCCTTGCCCCACCACCTCACGATCCGCATCTCGGACGAGCCCGTCGACGTGGCCGCCGTGCGACTCCAGGGCCGCACCTCCTCCAACGGATCCGGGCGGATCCGCGACTACGACCTCTTGGCATCGAACGACCCCTCCTGCTCCGAGGACTCCTTCGCGCTGGTGACCTCCGGCGGGTTCGACGGTGCTCTGGCGACCGCGACCTCGGAGAAGGTCATCACCGTGGACCAGCCCGTCCAGGCGCGCTGCCTCACGGTGGTCTGGAAGACCTCCTGGGGTGGCCGCTCCTCGGATCCGGTGAACTCGCCGCCCGAGACGGTCGCCTCCCTCGCGGAGTTCAACGTCGACGTCCTGGGCGAGCCCGGGCCCGGGGACCCGATCACGGTCGATCCGCCCGAGGGCACCGTGGAGATCACCGACGGTTCCCTGCACGTGCGCCTGCACCCCGATTTCCCCCAGGTGGTGGACTATCGCCTCGGTGGGTCCACGGTGGCCGGGCGGTACGGTGCCGCGCTGTCGAAGGTCACCATCGACGACGTCTCCCGGCCGGTCGACGTCGCCGCCCCCGTGGTCGCGGCGGACGGCGCCTCGGCGACCTACCGGATCACCGTCCCCTCGCTGTCCGACGTCTCCTTCGACGCCGTCCTGTCCGTCCGTGACGGCGTCTTCACCTGGTCGCTGACGGACGTCGAGGATCCGCGCGGTCTCGTGCATCGCATCGCCGTGCCGCGCCTGGACCTGGCCTCCGCCCACGGCGGCCAGGAGGGAGCGCAGCTCACCACCGCCGACATCACCACCGATCGCCGCGCCAGCGGCGACCGCACGTATGACCTGGCGAGCCAGCAGCCCGGCACAGCGGTCAGCGACCTCACCTACCTCGCGTTGCTGACCACACCCGAGCTCGCCGCCGGGTTCGAGACCAACGCCGTCGAGGACAACACCGCCGGAGGCGCGACCGCGGAGCGCGTGCGCACCGACAACTCGCGCCTCATCGCCACGATCGCCCAGGGCGACGGCGCCAGCTACGGGACCGTCTCCCCCGGCACGTTCGTCGTCCGCGGCTCGACGGCCGACCTGGGCATCGGGCCCGACGAGGACCCGTACGTGCGGGGCCGCCTGACGCCGGATGCCAACGACGACGGCACGCTGACCTGGCAGGACGCGGCGATCGCCGCCCGTTCCATCGCACAGCCCATCACCGGGTCCGACTCCGTGCCCGACCACCCCATCACCCGGATCCCCTTCAACATCGTCTCCCAGGCCACGCACCCGTTCCTGCGGACCCTGGACGACACCAAGCGGATCTCTCTGGCGACCGACGGCCTGGGACAGAACGTCATGCTCAAGGGCTACGAGGCCGAAGGGCACGACTCCGCCCACCCGGACTACGCGGGGCACTACAACGAGCGCGCCGGCGGCAAGGAGGACCTCGACACGCTCGTGACCGAGGGCGAGGCCTGGAACGCGACGTTCGGCGTGCATGTCAACGCCACCGAGTCCTACTCCGAGGCCCATGCGTTCAGCGAGGACCTGTTGCGTTCCCCGATCACGCCCGGGTGGGGCTGGATGAACCAGTCGTACGCGATCGACGGCCCCAAGGACCTGGGTTCGGGAGCGGTGCTGGACCGCTTCCAGGACCTGCGCGACGAATCACCCGAGAACCTGACGTTCCTGTACATGGACGTCTACTACCCCAACGGCTGGGAGGGGCAGCGGCTGTCCTCCGAGCTCGAGGGCCAGGGTTGGCGGGTCTCGACGGAATGGGCCAGCAAGTTCCCGCGCTCGTCGACCTGGTCGCACTGGGCCAATGACGAGAACTACGGCGGCCAGGAGAACAAGGGCCTGAACTCGCAGGTCCTCCGATTCATCGACAACGCCAACAAGGACGTGTGGGACCCCGATCCGCTGCTGTCCAACGCGAACGTCCACGAGTTCGAGGGGTGGTCCAAGGGGTCGGACGCTCAGGCGTTCTTCTCGATGGTCTGGGAGCGCAACCTCCCGACCAAGTACCTCCAGCAGTCCGACATCATGACCTGGACCGCCGCGGACCCGACGCATCCCGGCCGGATCGAGCTGCAGGACGGCACCGTGGTCACGAGCCCGGCGACCTCGATCGCCGGTGATCAGATCCCCACGGATCGCACGATCACCACCGATGGCCGCACCGTCTACACCGACGGCGCATACCTCCTGCCGTGGGACGACGGCCAGCAGCGGCTCTACCACTGGAACCCTGCAGGTGGCACGAGCACCTGGGAGCTCACCGACGCGTGGCGGACCCAGGCCTCCCTGACGGCCTACCGCCTGACCGACACCGGACGCACCGATCCCGTGAGCGTCCCTGTCGTCGACGGGTCCGTGACCCTCACCGCAGACCAGGGCACGGCATACGTCCTCTACCCGACGTCCGCTCTTCCGGAGGCCTCGGACCCGCAGTGGGGCCAGGGGACGCCGGTGGCCGACCCCGGCTTCTTCTCCGGGACGCTCGATGCGTGGACCGCGCAGGGCGACGTCGCGGTCGAGACGACCGACAAGCGCAATCAGCAGGCGCGGATGGGCGCCGCTGAGAGCTCGATCTCCCAGGTGCTGCGGGACCCCTCGACGTCGACGGGGAACCTTCCTGCCGGTACGTGGTCGGCCTGGGCGTGGGTCGAGATCGACCCGCGTGCGACCCGCGCGGTGACGGTCTCCGCGACAGGCACCGGGGTGCGCCCCGTCGGGGCCACGGCGTCACGGTCGGCGCAGGCCGCTGCGGGCCATGAGGCCCGTGCGGCAGGTACCGACGCCGCGTCGACGACGATCGACTCGTCGACGGCCGTCAACGCGACGGCGTCCGACGAGAAGCTCGGAACGCATTTCCAGCGCGTGCGCGTCACGTTCAGCTCCGACGGCTCGCCGGTGACGTTCCGTGTCGCCGCGGCAGAGGGTGAGGCCGCGGTCCGTGTCGATGACGTCCGAGTGGTGCCCTTCACCGCTCCGCAGGATCCCGCACCGACCGACGGGACCGTCCTGTTCGAGGACTTCGAGCACATCGACACCGGATACGGTCCGTTCGTGACCGGTGAGGCCAAGCAGGGAGGCGACGCCCGGACTCAGCTCGCCGAACGTCACGAGCCCTACTCGCAGTCCGGCTGGTACGGCCTGGACGCCTCGGGCAAGGCCGTGGCCGGCGGCAAGCTCACCGACAACGTGCTGAACGGCACCTGGTCCCTCATGTCCAATGAGGAGACCGAGGGGTTGATCCTGCGGACCACCTCGTCGTCGCTGCCTCTGATCCCTGGCCATCGGTACCGGGTCGGGTTCGACCATCAGACGGCGTTCGCGGGGACGTATTCGGTCGTCGTGGGCGAGGATGCCGTGGGTGCACCCGTCAGCTCCACGACCCTGGAGTCGCTCCCGCTGCCCGAGGCACGCGAGACCGCGCGCTTCACGCACGAGTTCACGGCGGGTGCCGATGGCGGGACGACCTGGCTGGGCATCGTGAAGTCCGGCGACGGCCGTCAGTCGAACCTCACGATCGACGACCTGCGGGTCGAGGATCTGGATGCCGTGGACCCGACGGATCCCACGGACCCCGCCGAACCCACGGACCCGACGGGACCGACGGACCCGGCGGGACCGACGGACCCGGCGGGACCGACGGACCCGGCGGGCCCCTCGGAGTCCACCGATCCGAACGCCGCGACGGACCCCTCCGGCGACTCGGACCCGTCGGAACCCACGTCGGCAGGTCAGTCCTCCGGCGCGACGTCCTCGAAGGGCGGAGGTGCCGCGGCCGCCGGCTCGGCGAGCGAGGGGCCCGGTCTCGGATCGCTGCCCCGCACGGGAATCACGATCGGCGTGCCGCTGCTGTTCGCGGCAGGCCTGATCCTCGGCGGACTCTGGTTGCGGCGTCAGGCGGCGGGCCGGCGTCCATGACGTGCTGCAGGAATCCCGACGCCACGAGCGGAGGGACACGCACGAAGGCTTCGTGAACAGCCGGAGCGCCGGGGTCACCTGCTCGTGGAAGGTGACCCCGGCGCACCCATGCGCAGGCCGCCGTGGCTTCGTTGTCGAGGGGTGCGAGAAAGGCTAGGGTCGTCGGAATGGGCGCGTACCGGAGGATCGCCGCTGCCGCGTTCCGTCAGTACTCGACGTATCGGATGGCGACGGCCGCCGGTGTCTTCACCAACACCGTCTTCGGATTCATCCGGGCATCCATCCTGCTGTCGGCGATCCACACGGCCGGTGGCGAGCTCGAGGGGTACGACGCCCTCCAGGCGGCGACGTACGTGTGGCTCGGCCAGGCGCTGCTCGCTCCCGTCGAGACGTTCGGCACTCGCGAGCTGGGGCGCCGCATCCATCAGGGCGACGTGGCCGTGGATCTCCTGCGCCCCACCGCGCTGCTGGGCCAGCTCTACGCGCAGAAGCTCGGGCGATCCGGGTTCCTGCTGCTGGGGCGCGGCATCCCGCCGCTGGTCATCGGGGGCCTGGTGACCGGACTCGCCCTCCCGGACAGCCCCTGGTCCTACCTGCTGGGTGCCGTCGCGGTGCTCCTCGCGATCACCGTGTCCTTCCTCGCGGACCTCCTGGTCAACCTCCTGGCGTTCTGGGTGCTCGAGACCCGAGGGCTGCATTCGGTGTACATGGCCCTGCTGAGCCTGCTGTCGGGCTTCCTCGTGCCCATCGTGTGGTTCCCCGACTGGCTGCGTGACCTCGCCCGCCTCACCCCGTTCCCCGCGATGATCCAGACACCGATCGACACCCTCTCGGGCCGTGTCACCCCCCACGAGGCGCTGGAGCTGGTCGGGGTCCAGCTGCTCTGGGTGCCGATCCTGGCGCTCGCCGCCCACCTGATGCTGCGATCGGGTGTGCGGGCTCTGGAGGTCCAGGGTGGCTGACCCGACCAGGCACGTCACGACCCCACGGATGCTGCGGATCCTGTACGGATCCCGGATCCGCTCCCAGCTCGCGTTCCGCACGAGCTTCGTCTCGGACGTCCTGGGACAGATCCTCGTGATCGCCACGGAGTTCATCGAGCTGTGGGTGATCCTGTCCCAGGTGGGCGTCCTCGGCGGGATGACGCTGGCCCAGGTCACCGTGGTCTACGGGCTCGGCGCCCTGGCGTTCGGGATCGCGGACCTCGTCCTCGGGGAGATCGACGGGCTCAGCGACTACATCCGGTCCGGCAAGCTCGAGACCCTGCTGATCCGCCCTGTCCCCCTGCTGCTGCAGATCTCCAGCCTGGACCTGTCGCTGCGTCGTGTCGGCCGGATCCTGACGGGGCTGGTGCTGTACGTGGTCGCCCTCATCGTCGTCGGTTTCGAGCCGACGCCCGCGACGGTAGTGCTCGCCGTGCTCGCACCGATCGCCGGCGCCGCGATCTTCGCGGGACTGCTGACGATGGCCGGAGCGATGCAGTTCTGGCTGGTCGACGGCCGCGAGTTCGCCAATGCCTTCACCTACGGCGGAAACTACGTCTCGACCACCCCCGGGGCCGTGTTCTCCCTGCCGATGCGGGCCTTCTTCACCTTCGTCATCCCGGCGACCCTGGTCGCGTACGCGCCGACCCTGGTGCTGCTGGAGATCGAGGGGCCCGCGCTAATCCCGGCCTGGAGCGGATGGATGGGGCTGCCGGCGGCCGCCGCGGTCTGGGCGGTCGCCGCGCTGCTGTGGCGCGCCGGGGTGCGCCGCTACACGGGGGCCGGCGGATGACGCTTCCCGACCCGCGGCACGGTCCGCGCGGATCCGTCGGGCGCCCGGCCCGTCTCCGAAGCCTCGCGATCGGCACCCGTCGTACCGTGCACCGCACCTGCTCCTCCCGTCCATCCCTCCTGGAGGTCACGTCATGACCGCTGTCCCGACCGACCGCACGGCCGTGCCCGCGGTGGCGCTGGAGGACCTGCGCCGCGACTACGTGGTCCGATCACGCATCGAGGGCTCGCGCCGCCGCGCGCGACGGCTGGTGGAGGCGGTCGCCGGGATCACGCTGTCGATCGAGCGGGGGGAGGCCGTGGGATTCGTCGGTGCCAACGGCGCCGGGAAGTCCACCACCATCAAGATGATGACGGGGATCCTCCGGCCCACTGCAGGCGCCGTACGGGTCCTGGGCCGTGATCCGGTGCCGGAGCGTCGCGCGCTGACCCGCGAGATCGGGGTGGTGTTCGGCCAGCGCAGCCAGCTGTGGTGGGACCTCCCCCTGGCGAACTCCTACCGGATCCTCGCGGCCATGCACAGGCTCTCCGACGCCGACCGCGACGCCCGGCTCGCGCGTTTGGTCGACGGCCTGGACCTGTCGGCCTTCCTCGACCGTCCCGTGCGGCAGCTGTCCCTCGGTCAGCGGATGCGCGGGGAGGTCGCGGCCGCCCTCCTGCACTCCCCCGACCTCGTGATCCTCGACGAGCCGACCATCGGACTCGACATGGTCTCCAAGGAGGGGCTGCGGCGGTTCCTGCGCGAGGACCGCGCCGAGCGGGGCACGACGCTGTTCCTGACCACGCACGACATGAGCGACGTCGAGCGGCTGTGCGAGCGGATCGTCGTGGTCAACGCCGGGAGCGTCGCCTACGACGGGGCGCTGTCGGCATTCCGCGCGTCCCTCGGGGCGCCGCGGGAGCTGGTGGTCGACCTCACCGCCCCGCACCCGGTGCCGTTCACGTTGCCCCCGGGCGCCGAGACGGTCGCCGTCGAGGCCGACGGGATCCGCCACCGGATCCGCTTCCCGGGCGCGGAGCTGACGGTGCCCGCACTGCTGACCCGCATCGGCGCCCAGGCGGAGGTCGCGGACCTCTCGCTCACCGAGCCCGCCATCGAGGACCTGGTCCGTCGGATCTACGCCGAGGGCGGGTCGTCGGCCTGATGCCGGGCCGTCCGCCTGAGGGCGGCCGTCGGCCCGAGGCCGGGCCATCGGCCCGAGGACGTGCTGTCCCGCCGCCGACGCGGCCGGCCGGCCGTGACCGGCCCTCCGCGGCGGTCGCCGCACCCGGGATCGTCCCGCGCACCGGGACTCCCCCGCGACGCCGCGGGCAGGATCGGGCCATGATGGACCCGAGCACGTCGCGCACGTGCCCGACCGAGCACCCCCACCCCCAGGAGGAGCCATGACCGCACCCGACACGTCCGTGGGGCGCATGATCGCCTACGCGGTCGACCGGATCGCCCGCACCACGGCCGAGCGCCCCGCGCCCGGCCTCCGCTCGAGCCGGCCCGAGGCCATGGCACGGCGCATGCTCGAGTACGTCCTGGCGGTCCCGCGGTCCCGCCGCGCCTTCGTCAAGCACGTCGCCGACACCTCCGGCACCGCCCTCGCCTTCCGCTCCGCGACGCGCACGGGCCCGGCCCTGGACCTCACCGCGGAGATCGACGGCACCGACGCCCGGATCGGGATCATCACCCGCGTCGAGGAGGACATCGCCGAGGGCGTCCTGGCGCAGCGCCTCGCCGAGCTCGTCGACTCCCCCGCCTCCCGCCTGGTGGTCATCACCCCCAAGGGGCGCAAGCCGGACGAGGACCCGGAGGACGCGCGCCTCGTGGCGATCACCTGGCCCAAGCTCGCCAAGCGCCTCACCGACAAGGACGACCGGGCCGCCTCCCTGTGGGCCGCGCTCGCCGAGTACGGGGAGGCCGCCGGGGCGCGGCCCGTGGACGTGCCGGTGTCCCCGCGGATCCTCCTGGACGAGGACACCGTCGCGGCGTTCCGCGCCCACCTGGACACCCTGCGCCTGTCCTCGACGACCCTCCTGGGCCTTCCCGCGCGCTTTTCCCGCGCACGCCCGACCCACGGCGCCTGGTTGCAGGCCGGGGCGGGCGGGGACCGGCTGGGCATCGAGTTCGGCCCCGTGGAGCTGGGCACCCCCGTGTGGCTGGCCGGATCGCGACCCGCCCGCACCGCGAACCTGGGCATCGGCGCCCTCACCGACGATGACGCCCGCGAGGCCGCCGAGAAGCGCCTGCACACGATCGCGGCCGGGGAGTCGTGGCGCGACGGCGACGAGCACCTGCCCGCCGTCGACGGGTTCCTGGGCGCTCCCGCGGACGCCCGGGTCGAGGACGCACGCGCCCTGCTGTGGGAGGTGTTCGACCCCGAGCGTCTCGAGGCCGCGGGCTTCCCCATGGCGATCCGCTCCCAGCCCGACCTCGACGAGCTCCGCCTCGCGGTGCGCCTGCGCTACCCCGCGGACCCCCGCGGCGGCACGTTCCTCGTCGCGATCGGCGGCGCCCGGACCTGGCGCACGCTGCTGCCCCGCGTGACACGCGAGTACGACGACAAGACGTACGTCGTCCAGGCCGAGAAGTCCGACACCGCCGACGACCTCGTGCGCAAGGTCCACGAGGCGCTGACGTCACTGGCCACGAAGCCATGAGGAGGGACCCCAAGGATGCAGGAGGAGCGCACGATGCGCGGTGAGTTCAAGGTCCGCGGCGGCAAGCTGGTGACCGCCGAGGTCGAGACGGACGGCGAGGTGATCACCGCCGCGCACGTCTTCGGGGACTTCTTCCTCGAACCCGACGACGCCCTCGAGGACATCGACGCGGCGCTGGTGGGCCGTCGTGTCGACGAGTCCGCCTCGGCGCTGGCCCGGGCGATCACCGAGCGCCTGGACCGGCGGTCCGAGCCCGTCCAGCTGATCGGCTTCGACGCGGAGGCCGTCGCGATCGCCGTGCGCCGCGCCCTCGGAAGAGCCTCGGCGTGGGACGACCTCACCTTCGACGTGATCGGCCCCGTGACACTCCCGCCGATCCTCCACGTGGCCCTGGACGAGCTGCTGCCCCGCGAGGTCGCCGCGGGCCGCCGCCCGCCGCTGCTGCGGATCTGGGACTGGGACTCACCGCTCGTGGTGATCGGCTCTTACCAGAGCGTGCGCAACGAGATCGACCCCGAGGGCGCGGCCCGCCACGGGATCGGCGTGGTCCGCCGGATCACCGGCGGCGGCGCGATGTTCATGGAGCCGGGCAACTGCATCACCTATTCGCTCGTGGTGCCCGCCTCGCTGGTGGAGGGCCTGAGCTTCGAGCAGTCCTACGCCTACCTCGACGACTGGGTGATGGGCGCCCTCGCGGAGATCGGCGTGCGCGCCCGCTACGTGCCGCTGAACGACATCGCCTCGCAGCACGGGAAGATCGGCGGCGCCGCCCAGCGGCGCTTCGCCGAGGGCGTGGTGCTGCACCACGTGACCATGAGCTACGACATCGACGCCGCGAAGATGGGCGAGGTGCTGCGGATCGGCCGCGAGAAGCTCTCGGACAAGGGCACGCGCAGCGCCGCCAAGAGGGTGGATCCGATGCGGTCGCAGACGGGCATGACCCGCGACGCGATCATCGCGGCGTTCCTGGACCACTTCCGCCGCCGGTACGCGACCCACGACTCGACGTACACCACCGCCGAGCTCGACGCGGCCCGGGCGCTCGTCGCCACGAAGTTCGGGACCCGGGAGTGGACCGAGCGGGTGCCCTGAGGAGCCGCACCGTCATGGCGGTGCACGTCACCGCACCTCGTACGTGAGCTCCCCCGTGTACTGCTCGAGCGGTTCGACGACCACCGTGACGGTGGCGACCCAGCGCCCCGTGCTGAGGACCTCGACCGCCTCGCTGACCCAGGTCGAGCCCGTCCCCTTCCCCGGGCGCACGGTCAGCGGCAGCCGATAGGGCAGCTCGACGGGCAGCGAGCGCACGGTGCCGTCGGCCGTCCGCAGGGTCACCTGCAGGTCCTCGGGCTGGTCGAAGTTCGCTCGCGGCGGCGTGACGGTCACCCGCAGCGACTGGCGCCCCGTGCGCGCCGGGTTCGCCTCGAGCGTGACCTCGTAGGGCCCGATCTGCTGCGCGGCCGTGGCCACGGGTGCCCACGCATCGCGCGCCGGGGGCACCGAGGACAGCAGACCCGAGACGAGCACGACGGCCACGACGAGACCCGCCTCGAGCCGCACCCGGGTGCCGAACCCGCGGCCGGACGTCCCGGAGGGCTCCGTGCCGCCCGCTGTCCGTCGGCGACGGATCCACAGCGCCCCCAGCGCCCCGAGCACGAGCGCCGAGCCGGCCAGCGCGAGCTTGGCCAGCAGCACGATCCCGTACGTCGTGGTGGTCAGGGCCGGGAGATACCCCACCTGGTCGACGGCCTGCAGCAGCCCGGTCGCCGACAGTGCCAGCACGCACGCGGCGGCGTACCCCGACCATCGCGGCAGGCGACGCACGAGGTCGGCGCCCACGGTGCCCCGCAGCAGCGTCGCGCCCAGCAGCGCGAGGCCGCCGAGCCACGCCACGGCCGCCGAGGCATGGACGATCGTCGAGAGCGCGTAGACCCAGGGCCCCGCCCCGCCGTGGCCGTTGAGCACCACCGAGACCACCGTCCCCAGGCCCAGGGCGATCACCGCGACCGCCGACCAGCGCGTCGCGGGGGCCGCGGCGAGCCGGCCCACGATGACGAAGGCCGCCGCGAGCAGCACGAGGCGCACCCCGATGTGCACGGCGTAGGTGGACCCGGCGAAGGCGGCGAGCGTTCCCGGCACGTCCACCGGACCCGTGGGCGGCAGCTGCCAGGCCCATTGCGCCCCGAGCTGCAGCATGGAGGCGACCGCGGCCGCGAGGATCCCGCGGCGCGACCAGCGCGCCACCCGGCGGCGGGCCTCGCGTCCCAGACCCAGCACGAGGGCGGCCGGGACCAGTCCGAAGGCGGGCACGAGGCTGGCGTACAGCAGTCCCTTCGTGACGCCCACGGCGAGGGTGAGGCTCGGGTCCGGTCCCTCCTCGAGCGGAGCGGACACCGCCAGCGCCGGGGTCCGGAATCCGAACTGGATCGAGCCGCCCACGGGATGGGAGTCCGCGGAGACCACGCGCCAGCTGGCGATGTAGACCCCGACGGGCAGGTCGGCGCGCAGGGGGATCGTCAGCGTCGTCCGGGCGGCGTCGAGCGTGGCCGGGCCCGCGTCGACCCGCACGCCCTCGGCGTCGATGACGGCGCCGCCGCCCGTCGCGTCGAACAGCTGCACGGGCTCGTCGAAGGTGACGACGATGTGGGCGGGCAGCTCCTGCAGCTCGCTGCCGTGGGCGGGGTTGGTCGCCACGACGGTGGCGTGGGCGCTCGCCGGGGCGGCGGGCGCACCGAGGACCGTCGCCGCGGCCAGGAGCACCGCGACGACGGCCAGGAGCATCGCGCGCCCCGGCGTGGCGACGCCGGGACCGCTCACCGTCGTCGGACCGCGCCGACGACGGCGATCACGGCGGCGAGCGCCGCGACGAACAGGGCGACGATCGCGACCGGGAGGGCGGCGCCGCCGCCGGCCGAGGCGGGTGCATCGTCCACCGCGGTCGAGGCGTCCGTCCCGCCGTCGGAGGCACCGCCGACGGCCGAGCCGTGCGCATCGGCGCCGCCCGCGGCGTTCGCACCGATGGTGATGCTCGGAGCGGGGTTGTCGGTCTCGACGCCCTCGGCGGCCTGCTGCGCCCAGTCCACCTGGGTGCCGTCGGAGTAGCTCTGGACGGCGGGGAAGAACAGCGTTCCCTTCTCCGGCAGGGGGCCCACCGAGATCTCGAACTCCCCGAACTGCTGGGGGGTGAGCCCGCCATCGGTGGCCGTCCACCGGACGAGGGTCGGCGCCTGCGTGATCGTGGTGCCGCCGGCCCCCTGGACGGGGGCGTCGAGGGTCGTGGTGACGACCTCCGCGGTCCACCCGGGCACGGGCTTGACCCGCACCGCGGTGAACGGCGTGTCCTGGGGCAGGTGCACCTCGAGGCCCACCGTGTTCGCGGCGTCCGACTCCGTCGGCACCCGGAAGGTGAGGGTCGTGTACCCGCCCGGGGACGCGTCGGCCGCCGTCGCGGTGACGTGCGCCCCGGCGGCCGTCTGGATGCCCAGCACCAGACCGGAGGCGAGCACCGTGGCGATCAGCCCGTGGACCAGGGCGCGGACCCGCCGCGCCGGGCGCGAGGTCCCGGCGCGGTGGAGCGGGGCGCTCACGCGCCGGCCCCGGCGGACCGGGCCACGGACCCTGCGAGCTCCGCCTCGGCGGCCTCGGCGTCCAGCAGCGCGAGGATCTCCTCGCGCTGATGGACGAAGCGGGGATCCGCCTGCTCGCGGGGACGCGGGAGGTCCACCTCGATGACGGCCCGCACCCGCGCCGGGCGCGGGGAGAACACGACGATCCGATCGGCCAGCACGAGCGCCTCGCTGACGTCGTGCGTCACGAGCACGGCCGTGTAGCGGCGCTCCTGCCACAGGCGCAGCAGCTCCCCCTGGAGGGTGCGTCGGGTCAGCGCGTCGAGCTTGCCCAGCGGCTCGTCGAGCAGCAGCACCGAGGGATCATTGACGAGCGCCCGGGCCAGCGCCGTGCGCTGGGCCATGCCGCCCGAGAGCTGCGAGGGCCACGAGTCCGCGAACTCGGTGAGTCCGACCAGTTCGAGCGCCTGGTCGATGCGCTGCTCGGACTGCTTGAGGATCCCGCGGGACTGGGGTCCGATCGCGACGTTCTGGCGCACCGTGCGCCAGGGCAGCAGGGTCGGGTCCTGGAAGACCAGGGCGCGGCTCGGGTCCGGCCCCGTCACGGGCCGCCCGTCGACGTAGACCTCGCCGCCGAGCGGACGGTCCAGGCCCGCGAGCAGCCGCAGCAGGGTCGACTTGCCGCTGCCGCTGGCGCCCACGAGGGCCACGAACTCCCCGGGTTTTACGGAGATCGACACCTCGTCCAGGACGGGGAGGTCCCCCTTCTTGGTCCGGAATCCCATGGTCACGTCGACGATGTCGATCGCGGATCCGTTGACGGTCACCATCGGGTGAGCTCCCTCTCCCAGCGCAGCACGTGGTTGCGGATGCGGAACAGCAGGGTCAGTGCGAGGCCGCACACGAGCACGAGGACGATGATCCCCGCGTACAGGCCGGGGAAGTCCCCCCAGCTCTTCTTCCAGCTCAGGTACCAGCCCAGACCCGCGTTGACACCGAAGTTCTCCGCGACGGTGAGCGAGACGAAGGCCGAGCCGAGCGCCATGAAGGCGCCGGTGAAGATCGACGGCAGGGCCGCCGGCAGGCTCACGCGCAGCACCAGGAACCAGCCCTTGGCGCCGAGCGTCTGGGCCACGTCGAAGTACGAGCGCGGCACCCCGAGGACCCCCGCCCGGGTGAGCACCGTGATCGGGAACCACACGCTCAGGGCGATCATGAACACCGCCCCGGCGTAGGAGGTCGGGAACAGCACGAAGACGATGGGCACCCAGGCCAGCGACGGCACGGGGCCGATGAACACCAGGATCGGGTGCACCCAGTAGTTGGCGGCCTGGAACCAGCCGATGGTCACGCCGGTCAGGAGCCCGGCCGTGAGCCCCACCAGGAAGCCGACCGCCAGCAGCCCCAGGGAGCTGCCGAGGCTCGCGGCGAGGGTTCCTCGCGAGTCCCACATGCGCTCGAGGATCTCCTGGGGTGCGACGAGGTAGGGCGGGGCGAAGATGAGCGTCTTGGCGGTCGTGAACACCCAGAACAGCAGGAACACCCCGGCGCCGACGACCCATGCGGCATCGTGCGCGACGTGCTCGTAGGCCCAGCGGCCGGCGCGGCCCGGCGCCTTGGTCAGGGCCCAGAGACCCAGCCAGGCGAGGGCCACGACGATCGCCGCGCCGATGAAGAACGGGTCGGCGCGCTCGATGTACCCGGCATCCCGCAAGGGGAGGTCCGGATGGTCGGGCACCAGCACCGTGACCGCCGCGAGGACGAGCCAGGCGCCGGCCCCGGTGAGGACGAGGGCGGCGGAGGGGCGGGCGGGGCGGGTGACGACGTCGAGGGCCGCCCGGAGACGGCTCACCTTCTGGTCCTCGATGAGAGCACCGGTGAGGTCCTCCGAGGAGAACCCGAGGCCCTCGGCCGTCACCCGCCGGCCGGTCGGTGTGCCGACCGTGGTGGTGCTGGACATATGGTGTCCCTCTCTCAGAAGGTCAGGCCGAGATCGACGAAGGCGAGGCTCGCCAGGGCCTTGGCATCGGTGTCCTCGGGCAGGAACCCGGTCTTGATGTACTTGGCGATCCCCGGCTCGAGCACCTCGTGCAGCGCCTTGGAGGACGGCGTGAAGGTGAGGGTCTCGAGCACCGGGATGATTTCCTCGGGGGTGCCTGCGACGTACTTCTTCTCCGACTCGAGCCTGGCCGTGGCATCGAGGTTGGCGCCCGCCCAGCGCGAGCCCTCGGCCCAGGCGGTCACGAGCTTGCCGGCGGTCACGGGGTCCTCGCTCACGAAGGTGTTGTTCAGGACCACGGCGCAGCACGGCTGGTCGGCGTTGGCCGAGAGCGACTGGTTGTCGGACAGCACCTTGGCCCAGCCGGCCTTGACGCCCTCGATGATCGGCAGGTACCCGCCGGAGGTCGCGATCGCGTCGACCTTGCCGTTCTGGAGCGCCTCGGGCAGCAGGGGCTGCTCGATGACGACCCACTCGACCTCCCCGGCCTCGGGGCTGGAGTTGATGCCCGCGTCGAGCAGGTCGAGGGAGAAGAAGTTGGTGGCCGAGCCCTGCAGGGCGCTCACACCGATCCGCTTGCCGCGCAGGTCCGCGACCTTGGCCACGGTTCCATTGGTCAGCGTGTACAGGTCGAGGCAGCCGTAGTGGAGGCCGCCGCTGAGCTTGACCGGCGTGCCGTTGTAGATGGGACCCAGGTAGTTGAAGAAGATGCCGTTGGAGGCGACGTACTTGCCCGAGCCGACGGCCTCGACGACGTTCTCGCCGTCGCCCGTCTTCTTGAGCGTCACGTTCAGGCCGGCCTTCTCGAACAGACCGTTCTCGTAGGCGATCACCAGCGGCGCCTCGCAGACGCCGCTGGGGGCGGTCAGCGCGAGCTCGCGATCGGCCCAGGACTTGGTCACGGCCAGGCCCGAGGTCGCGGCGGCGGTCGAGGCGGTCTTCTCCCGCCGGAGGAACCAGGTGGCGCCGACGCCCCCGGCGAGCAGCGCCGCGGCGCCCACGCCGGCACCGGCGAGGACGTGACGACGACGGATGCCGCTCTTCTGGGCCTCGGCGGGCTCGGCGGCGAGCGTGGCACCGCTGGGGAGCACGACCGGGTCGGCGCCGACGGGCTGCGCGGCGCCGTCCGCGGACGGGGCCGTGCCGGCGTCAGGGTTCTGCGCGGTCGGGGTCGCCTCGGGGGACTGCGCGGCGGCGGGATCGATGCCCGCCGGCTCGGAGCCGGGCGCGCCGGCACCGGGAGTCGTGGAGGCGGCGCTCCCGGAAGCTCCGGTCCCGGAGTCCGTGGCCTCCGAGCCGTTCGCCGCGGGACCGGTGTTCTCGGGGACCGAGGGTGCGGAACCGTTCGGGTCGGTGCCGCTGCCGCTGCCGTTCGGGTCTGAGCCGCCGGGCACCTGGTCGGGTGCCTGTCCGTCGGGCGTCTGGTTCATGGTCGATCTCCCCTGTGTGGGCCTGCTGGCGTGAGCGGCGAGCACCACGCTCGCCTAAGCTGAGGTTAGATGATCCATAAGACCAAGCAAGACCCCGTGTCGCGGACGTTCACACGCCAGCACATGCGCAGGTCCCGGGGGCTTCCGTGCGGCGGCGACCCCGGAGCCTCGCGTGCGGCGGCGTCGACACCCCGCCATCGACCCCCGTGGCCTGCGGCGACCGGATGTGACGCCGTGTGAGCGCGCCGTTCCCACCGTCGGCCCGCGCCCCTACCGTGTCGTCCCACCCGATCAGCAGGCCCGTGCACAGCCTCGAAGGAGCACCCCATGACGATCCGCACCGACGTCGATCCCGCAGCCGCCCCGACGCCCTCCGCCCCGGCAGGGCCCGTCGATCCCGAGGCGCGCGTGACGACGGGCCCCCTCGGCCGCCGCCACGGCACCGCGCCCCATCGCCCGGGACCTCACCGACCTCATCGGGGAGACTCCGCTCATCGAGCTCTCGGCCTTCGCGCAGCGCCGGGGGCTCGGTGCACGCCTCCTGGGCAAGCTCGAGCAGGTCAACCCCGCCGGGAGCGTCAAGGACCGGATCGCCTGGGCGATCATCCGCGACGCCGAGGAGCGCGGCGTGCTGCACCCCGGGGACCTCATCGTCGACATCACCAGCGGCAACACCGGGATCGCCCTGGCCTCCATCGCCGCGCGGCGCGGCTACCGCACGAAGTTCTACCTCGGGGACAACACCAGCCCGGACAAGCGCAACCTGCTCACGGCGCTCGGCGCCGAGCTCGTCACGGTGCCCAACAGCCTGTTCCTGGACCCCGAGGCCCTCGAGATCCTGTTCACCCGCGCCCAGGAGGAGAACCCCGGCGCCTTCGTGGCCGACCAGCTGGGCAACCCCGCCAACCCCCGCACGCACTACACGACCACCGGGCCGGAGATCTGGCGCGACACCGAGGGCGCGGTCGACGTGCTCGTCGCGGGCGTGGGCACCGGCGGGACCGCCTCCGGCGCAGGGCGCTTCCTCAAGGATCAGAAGGCCTCCGTGCAGGTGGTCATCGCCGAGCCGGGCGAGGAGTCCGTGCCCACGGAGGAGCAGATCTACCCCGACGAGATCGACGGCGTGCACAAGGTCGTCGACGTCGAGGACGAGCAGCTGCCGCCCAACTACGACATCACGATCGCCGACGAGGTCATCCCGATCGAGGCCGCGACGGCCTACGCCACGGCCCGCGAGCTCCTCCGGGAGGAGGGCCTGCTGATCGGCGCGTCCTCGGGCGCGATCATCGCCGCGGCGGCGATCCTCGCGGCCCGCCCCGAGCACGCCGGGCACACCATCGTCGCGGTCCTGCCGGACTCCGGCGAGCGCTACCTCTCGGCCGGGGTGTTCTTCCCTCGGCCGTGACGCCCATCGGCGCCGGCCGCGACCATCGCCGATCACCATTCGCGCCACCACCAGCATCACCAGCATCACCAGCATCACCAGCATCACCAGCCACCGTCGACCATCACCGACCACCGTCACAGGACCGAGGCACCATGACCGTCCATGCATCATTGCTCGAGGGGATCGGACACACGCCCCTGGTGCGTCTGACCCGCTCCGCCGAGGGCCTGGCCCCGCAGATCCTCGTCAAGGTCGAGGCGCAGAACCCCGGCGGCAGCGTCAAGGACCGTGCGGCCCTGTCGATGGTCCGCGACGCCGAGGCCCGGGGTCTGCTGCGCCCGGGCGGCACGATCATCGAGGCCACCTCGGGCAACACCGGAGTGGGCCTCGCGCTCGTGGCCGCGCACCTGGGGTACCGGACCGTCATCTTCGCCTCGGCCCTCATCTCCCCGGAGAAGATCGCGCTCATGCGCGCCTACGGCGCCGAGGTGCGCCTGCTGGACCGCTACCTCCCGCGCGACCATCCCGAGAGCCCGTTCTCCCTGGCCGCGGACCTCGCGGCGAGCACGCCGGGCGGATGGCACGCCAACCAGTTCGACAACCCCGCCAACCCGCGGGCGCACGAGGTCGGGACGGGGCCCGAGATCTGGGAGGCCACCGATCACCGCATCACCCACTTCGTGGCGGCCGCCGGGACCGGCGGCACCATCTCCGGCACCGCGCGGGCGCTGCGAGCACTCAGCGGCGGCCGGGTGCGGGTGATCGCCGCGGACCCCGCGACCTCGACGTACAGCGGGGGCGACGGCAGCGCCCATCTCGTCGAGGGGTCCGGGCACCGCCTGCACCCCGATGCCGCCGAGGACATCTGGCCCGGGTCCTTCGACCCGTCGGTGGTCGACGAGTTCGTGAAGGTCACCGACCGCGAGGCGATCGCGACCGCTCGCCGCGTGGCCCGCGTCGAGGGCCTGCTGCTGGGGACCTCCGCCGGTGCCGCGCTCACCGCGGCGTTCCGCCTCGCCGAGCGCCTGGGGCCCGACGACCGGATCGTGGTGATCGCCCCGGACACGGGCCGCAACGGCCTGTCGACGTACTACGACGACCAGTGGCTGGCCGATCGCGGATTCACCGGCCCGGACCTCGCGGCGGACGCCACGGGCAGGGTGCGCGTGCGCGATCTCGTGAGCCGTCCCGCCCCGCGGATCGCCCGCGGCACCCCCGTCCGCGAGGCCCGGGAGGCCTTCGTCGCGCAGGGGCTCGCCCCCGATGCCCCGGTGCTCGTCGTCCACCCGCTCCGCGACGCCGTCGCGCCCGTGCCGCCGGGCGAGGTGATCGGCGTCGTCACGCCCGCTGGGCTCGCCGAGGCGACGCGGGAGGATCTGCCGATCGAGGAGATCGCGGACCCGCCCCTGGTGACGGTGGGCGTCGGCCGCTCCCCGCGCGAGGCGATCGCCACGCTCGACGCCGGATCCCGGCATCTGGCCGTCCTCGGCGACGGCCGCATCGTCGGTATCGTGGATCGCGCCGCGCTGGACGGCGCCGACGCCGCCGCCCGGGCCACGGCCACGGCCCAGACACCGTCACAGCCGCAGGAGGCACCCGCCCGATGACCACCTCGCACCCTGTCGACCACTCCCCCGACACCCGGACCCCGAGCGTCCGAGTCGCCCGCCCGGAGGAGTACGAGGAGGTCGGGGAGCTGACCCTGCGCTGCTTCACGCGCACGGGGCCCCAGGCCGTGCCGATCCGCCCCGAGCGCCGCCGCCTGCTGCTGGGCGCGGAGCTCCGCGCCGCCGAGGGCGAGCTGCTCGTCGTCGAGGACCCCGGAACCGGGCGGATCGTCGGGACGGTGAGCCTGCTCCGGGCGGGCAGCGCCCTGTGCCGGCAGGCCACCGGGGACGAGCGCGAGGTGCGCCTTCTGGGCGTCGACGCCTCCCAGCGCGGCCGGGGTCTCGCGGCCGTGATCATGCGCGATGCGATCGCCCGCGTGGGACGCGACGGCGGCCGGACCCTCGTCCTGGACACGGGCCCGCTGAACACCACCGCGCACCGCCTCTACGAGCGGCTGGGGTTCGTGCGCCACCCCGAGCGCGAGGACACTCCCGCGACCCTCGGGGGGTTCCTGCGGGTGTACACGGTGGATGTCACGCAGCACGCGTGAGATCGCCGCCCCCGATTGCACGCCTGTGCCGGTCCTTTGGAACAATGGCCCCATGACCGATACCTCTGCGCACCCCGGGGCCGCTTCCGGCCCGATCCCCGACAAGCCCTCGCTCGACGGCCTCGAGGACCGCTGGGACCGCGTATGGAGTGACCAGCAGGTCTACGCGTTCGATCCCGACACGACGCGCGAGCAGGTGTTCAGCGTCGACACCCCGCCGCCCACGGCCTCGGGCTCGCTGCACATCGGCCACGTGTTCGGGTACTCCCAGGCCGACATGATCGTGCGCTACCAGCGCATGCGCGGCAAGAACGTGTTCTACCCGCTGGGCTGGGACGACAACGGCCTGCCCACCGAGCGCCGCGTGCAGAACTACTACGGGGTGCGTTGCGATCCCTCGCTGCCGTACGACCCGGAGTTCACGCCTCCGCAGGAGGGCGGCGACAACAGGTCCGCCAAGCCTGCCAACCAGCTGCCCATCTCGCGCCGCAACTTCATCGAGCTGTGCGAGACCCTCACCGAGATCGACGAGAAGTCCTTCGAGGAGGTCTTCCGCACCCTCGGCGTCTCGGTGGACTGGAACCACAGCTACCAGACCATCAACGCCGCCTCGCGCGCCACCAGCCAGCGGGCCTTCCTCGAGAACCTCGCGGCCGGCCAGGCCTACCAGTCCGAGGCCCCCACGATGTGGGACGTCACCTACCGCACCGCGGTCGCCCAGGCCGAGCAGGTCGACCAGGAGCGCGACGGCGCCTACCACCACATCGGCTTCTCCCGCACCGACGGCACCGGCGAGAAGGTCTTCATCGAGACCACCCGCCCCGAGCTGCTGCCGGCGTGCGTGGCCCTGGTCGCCCACCCCGACGACGAGCGCTACCAGGGCCTGCTGGGCACCACGGTCACCTCCCCCCTGTTCGACGTCGAGGTGCCGGTGCTGGCCCACCCCCTGGCCCAGGCCGACAAGGGCGCGGGCATCGCGATGATCTGCACCTTCGGCGACGCCACCGACGTCATCTGGTGGCGCGACCTGCAGCTGCCCACCCGCAGCGTCATCGGCCGCGACGGACGCTTCCTCCCGGACGCCCCCTGGATCACCACCGAGGCCGGCCGCGCGCACTACGCCGAGCTGGTGGGGCTGACGGTGTTCAGCGCCCAGAAGCGTGTGGTCGAGCTGGTCACCGCGTCCGGGGACCTCGTGGGCGAGCCGCGTCGCATCACCCACCCGGTGAAGTTCTACGAGAACGGCGACAAGCCGCTGGAGTACGTCACCAGCCGCCAGTGGTACCTCACCAACGGCGGGCGGGACACGAGCGAGGGCGGCCTGCGGGACGCGCTCATCGCCCGCGGTCGCGAGATCACCTGGCACCCGGCGTACATGGAGTCGCGCTACCGCAACTGGGTCGAGGGTCTGTCCGGCGATTGGCTGATTTCCCGCCAGCGCTTCTTCGGCGTGCCGTTCCCGCTCTGGTACGCGGTCGACGCCCACGGCGAGACGGACCACGACACCGTGCTCACCCCAAACCTCGCCCGACTGCCCATCGACCCGACGATCGATGCGCCCGAGGGCTACGACGAGTCCCAGCGCAACCAGCCGGGCGGCTTCGTCGCCGACCCCGACGTGCTCGACACCTGGGCCACGTCCTCGCTGACCCCGCAGCTCGCGGGCGGCTGGAACGAGGACCCGGAGCTGTTCGCGAAGGTCTACCCGATGGACCTGCGACCCCAGGGCCACGACATCATCCGCACCTGGCTGTTCGCGACGATCGTGCGCTCCCACCTCCAGCAGGACTCCCTGCCGTGGACCAACACCTCCATCAACGGCTGGATCCTGGATCCGGACCGCAAGAAGATGTCCAAGTCCAAGGGCAACGTCGTCACGCCCATCGGCCTGCTGCGCCAGCACGGCTCCGACGGCGTGCGCTACTGGGCCGGGCGCGCCCGCCAGGGCGTCGACACCGCCTTCGACGAGGGCCAGATGAAGATCGGCCGCCGCCTGGCCATCAAGATCCTCAACGCCTCGAAGTTCGCGCTGGGCTTCGGCACGGCACCCGCCGATCCCGCGGGCCTGCTCGCCGCGGATCCGACGGCCGTCACCGAGGCCGTGGACCGCTCCTTGCTGGCTTCGCTGGCCACCGTGGTCGAGGCCGCGACCGCCGCCTACGAGGAGATGGACTACGCGCGTGCCCTCGAGGTCACCGAGCCCTTCTTCTGGGCGTTCTGCGACGACTACATCGAGCTGGTCAAGGACCGCGCGCACGGCCAGGTGGGCGAGGCCGGCGCCGCGTCAGCCCGGGCTGCGCTGGCCATCACCCTGGACGTGCTGCTGCGGCTGTTCGCTCCCGTGGTCGTCTTCGCGACCGAGGAGGTGTGGTCGTGGTGGCGCGAGGGCAGCGTGCACACGCAGCCCTGGCCCGACGCGGCTCCGCTACGCGAGGCCGCGGCCGGCACGCCCGCCGAGCTGCTGTCCACGCTCTCGGATCTCGTGGTCGCCGTGCGGCGCATCAAGTCCGACGCCAAGGTCTCCCAGAAGACGCCGATCCTGCGGGCGACGCTCTCGCTTCCGGCGGCACGCGCGGAGCTCGCCGAGGCCGGCCGCTCGGACCTCACGGCGCTCGGGCGGATCGAGGCGCTGACCATCGTGGGCGGCGCCGAGGACGGCATCTCCGTCACCGACGTCGAGCTGGGCGAGCCGCCGGTCAAGCAGCCGCGGCACTGAGCCCGCAGGGCCCCATGTGGCCCGCTGGGTCCACGGGGGACGTCGCCGGGTGGCGGCGCCCCCCGGACTCCTGCATAATCCAGGGATGCCCGGGGCGGGGATCCTCCTCTCCGTGTCGACGACGAACGGATTCACCGATGGTGCGACGTCAGCTGCCCAAGCCTGCGGAGATCTTCGATCTCCTGAAGTTCCGCACGCCCGACCTCGACGGACGCCACCGGCGCCTGAGCCGAGCGATGACGATCGAGGACCTGCGGCACATCGCGAAGTTCCGCACCCCGCGCGCCGCCTTCGACTACACCGATGGCGCCGCCGAGGGCGAGCTGTCGATCCACCGCGCGCGCCAGGCGTTCCTCGACGTGGAGTTCCACCCCGACATCCTGCGCCCCGCGGTGGACGTGGACACCTCCACCGAGATCCTCGGCGGCCCCAGCGCCCTGCCGTTCGGGATCGCCCCCACCGGCTTCACCCGGCTCATGCAGACCGAGGGCGAGATCGCCGGAGCGGGCGCCGCCGGGGCCGCGGGCATCCCCTTCACCCTCTCCACGCTGGGCACCACGTCGATCGAGGACGTCAAGGCCGCCAACCCCCACGGCCGCAACTGGTTCCAGCTCTACGTCATGCGCGACCGCGAGATCTCCTATGAGCTCACGCGCCGCGCCGCGGCCGCCGGCTTCGACACGCTGTTCTTCACCGTCGACACCCCCGTCGCCGGTGCCCGCCTCCGGGACAAGCGCAACGGCTTCTCGATCCCGCCGCAGGTCAGCATCGGCACCGTGCTGGACGCGGCGACCCGCCCCTGGTGGTGGATCGACTTCCTGACCACCCCCAAGCTCGAGTTCGCGTCCCTGGACTCCACCGGCGGCACCGTCGGCGAGCTGCTGGACGCGGCGATGGACCCCACCATCAGCTACGACGACCTCGCGGTGATCCGGGAGCTGTGGCCCGGGAAGATCGTCGTCAAGGGCGTCCAGAACGTGCCCGACGCCGTGCGTCTCGTCGAGCACGGCGTCGACGGGATCGTGCTGTCCAACCACGGCGGCCGCCAGCTCGACCGTGCGCCGGTGCCTTTCCACCTGCTGCCGTCCGTGGTCCGGGAGATCGGCCAGGACACCACGATCATGATCGACACCGGGATCATGAACGGCGCCGACATCGTCGCCTCCGTGGCCCTCGGTGCGGACTTCACGCTGATCGGCCGCGCGTACCTCTACGGGCTCATGGCCGGCGGCCGCCAGGGCGTGGACCGCACCATCGAGATCCTCCGCGACGAGATCGTCCGCACCATGAAGCTGCTGGGCGTCCAGACCCTCGACGAGCTCGAGCCGCGGCACGTCACCGCGCTCGCCCGCCTGGTGCCGTACCAGATCGACTGACCCAGCAGGTGCGCTGCCGGCGGGGCGATCAGGCCCCGTCGGTGCTCGGCCGCGTCACGCTGACGGTGTGATCCGGCGTCATCGGCACGGCCTCGACCGTCGTCGGCGAGCCGATCAGGCGTCGTCGGCGTCGCGGATCTGCTCGTGGTGGCGGATCACCTCGGTGACGATGAACCGCAGGAACTTCTCGGCGAACTCCGGGTCGAGCCCGGACTCGTCGGCCAGGCGCCGCAGCCGCGCCATCTGCTGCTCCTCGCGCGCGGGATCCGCGGGCGGCAGGCCGTGCTCGGACTTCAAGCGCCCCACGCGCTGGGTGTGGCGGAAGCGTTCGGCCAGCAGGTTCACGAGCGCGGCGTCGATGTTGTCGATGCTCGCGCGCTCCTCGGCCAGGAGCTGCCGGGCGCGCGTGGTGTGGCCGTCGCCGTCCGCGGCGTCCTCGGCACGATGGGTGTGCGCGGCGCTCATGCCGAGCGCGCCGAACGGTCGGCCTCGGCGCGGGTGAGCATGAGCGGCTCGCGTCCCTCGGTGACCACGCCCTCGGTGATGACGACCTTGGCGACGTCGGTGCGCGAGGGGACGTCGAACATGACGGGCTGGAGGATCTCCTCCATGATCGCCCGCAGGCCGCGGGCGCCCGTGCCGCGCTCGACGGCGCGATCGGCGATCGCCTCGAGCGCCGAGCGCTCGAGGTCGAGCTCGGCACCGTCGAACTCGAACATCTTCTGGTACTGCTTGACCAGGGCGTTGCGGGGCTCGGTGAGGATCTGGACGAGCGCGTCGCGATCCAGGCTGGTGACGCTCGTGAGCACCGGCAGACGGCCGATGAACTCGGGGATCAGCCCGAACTTCAGGAGGTCCTCCGGGAGGATCTTGGAGTAGATCTGCTCCTGCTCGAGCGGGGTGTGCAGCTCCGAGCCGAAGCCGATCCCCCGCTTGCCGATCCGCCCGCCGATGATGTCCTCGATGCCGGCGAAGGCGCCCGCGACGATGAACAGCACGTTGGTGGTGTCGAGCTGGATGAACTCCTGGTGGGGGTGCTTGCGGCCACCCTGGGGCGGGACCGCGGCGACGGTGCCCTCGAGGATCTTCAGCAGCGCCTGCTGCACGCCCTCCCCCGAGACGTCGCGGGTGATCGAGGGGTTCTCGGCCTTGCGGCCGATCTTGTCGACCTCGTCGATGTAGATGATGCCGCGCTGGGCCCGTTCGACGTCGTAGTCGGCGGCCTGCAGGAGCTTGAGGAGGATGTTCTCGACGTCCTCGCCCACGTAGCCGGCCTCCGTCAGGGCCGTCGCATCGGCCATGGCGAAGGGGACGTCCAGCAGGCGTGCGAGCGTCTGGGCGAGGTAGGTCTTGCCGCAGCCGGTGGGGCCCACGAGCATCACGTTGGACTTGGCCACCTCGACGCCGTCGCCGTCCTCCGACGCGGGCTCGGCCGCCGGTGTCAGCGGCTGGGTCTTGTCCCCGGCGACCCGTGTGGGGCCCGCCTTCGGCTCGGCGGGTGCAGGACGGTTGCGCTTGTAGTGGTTGTAGACGGCCACGGCCAGCGCCCGCTTGGCCGGGACCTGACCCACCACGTACTCCTCGAGCTCGTCGAAGATCTCATGGGGCGTGGGCAGCGGCGCGGGCTTGGCGGCCTCGGGCTGCGCGGCCTGGATCTCCTCGGCGATGATCTCGTTGCACAGCTCGATGCACTCTTCGCAGATATACACGCCGGGACCGGAGATGAGCCGTTCGACCTGCTTCTGCGACTTCCCGCAGAAGGAGCACTTGAACACGTCGGCTCCATCGCTCGTGCGCGCCATGCTCGTTCCTCCCGGTCGACGGACGGTGGGGCTGCGGCCCGTGGGCCGGTGCGGCACGTGCCGCGGGGAACAACCTACCCGCCCCGCGGCGGGGAGGAGGGGACGCGCGCCGCACCCGGTGCGATGCGCGCCCCCTCCCGCCGACGGGGCGATGCCCTCAGCGCTGGAGCTTCGGACGGGTCTCCTTGCGCGAGGCGAGGACCTGATCCACCAGACCGTAGTCCAGGGCGCCCTGTGCGGTCAGGATCTTGTCACGCTCGATGTCGCGGCTGATCCCGGCCTTGTCGCGGCCGGTGTGGTGGGCCAGGGTGTCCTCGAGCCACTCGCGCATGCGGAGGATCTCGTTGGCCTGGATCTCGATGTCCGAGGCCTGGCCGCCTCCGCCCTCGCCGCCCATGGCGGGCTGGTGGATGAGGATCCGGGCGTTGGGCAGCGCGAGGCGCTTGCCGGGCGAGCCCGCGGCGAGCAGCACGGCCGCCGCGGAGGCCGCCTGGCCCAGGCACACCGTGGTGATGTCGGGCTTGATGTACTGCATCGTGTCGTAGATGGCCGTCAGCGCCGTGAAGGAGCCGCCGGGGCTGTTGATGTACAGCGTGATGTCGCGGTCCGGGTCCTGGGACTCGAGCACGAGCAGCTGGGCCATCACGTCGTCGGCGGAGGCGTCGTCCACCTGCACGCCGAGGAAGATGATGCGGTCCTCGAACAGCTTGGTGTACGGGTCCTGGCGCTTGAAGCCGTAGGCGGTGCGCTCCTCGTACTGCGGGAGGACGTACCGGGAGGTGGGCATGGGGCCCGCCTGCGCTACGGGCATGGCGCCGAGGGAATGGGGGTCGAAGGTCACGGGTGCTCCTTGGAGGTCTCGGATGTCTGGGGGCTGGGGCCTGGCGCGCGGGGCGCTCAGGCCTCGCTGCTGCCGGTCGGGCCGGACTCGGTGCCGCCGCCGCCGGAGACGTCGTCGGCCCGGGTGACGATCCGGTCGATGAAGCCGTACTCGAGCGCCTCGGTGGCCGTGAACCAGTGGTCGCGGTCGCCGTCGGCGATGATCTGCTCGATGCTCTTGCCGGTCTGCTCGGCCGTGAGCTCGGCCATCTGCTTCTTCATGGAGAGGATGAGATCCGCCTGGATCTTGATCTCCGAGGCGGTGCCGCCCAGCCCGCCGAGGGGCTGGTGCATGAGCACGCGCGTCATGGGCGTCGCGTACCGCTTGCCCTTGGTGCCCGAGGAGAGCAGGAACTGCCCCATCGAGGCGGCCATGCCCATCGCGACGGTCACGACGTCGGGCTGGATGTACTGCATCGTGTCGTAGATGGCCATGCCCGCGGTGATCGAGCCGCCGGGGCTGTTGATGTAGAGGTAGATGTCCTTCTCCGGATCCTCGGCGGCGAGGAGGAGGAGCTTGGCGCAGATGGCATTGGCGTTGTCATCGCGCACGTCGCTGCCCAGCCAGACGATCCGCTCCCGCAGGAGGCGCTGGTAGACGTTGTCATCGAGGCCCATGAGGGAATCGGACTGGGCGGCGCGCGGCCGGTCGGTCTGCGAGGTCACGGAAGGTGCTCCTTCGAGATGTCATCGTGGATGTCCTCGACTCTAGGCGGTGGCGCCGACGGCCGGGCGCGCTGTTCGCCGCGGGCGCATCCCCCACGGCGCCCGGAGCGCAGGGCCCACCGCGACGCCCTGCCCTCTGCCCGGCGCACGGATCGCCGGACGGCGTGACGGGAGGAGCGTGGCGGGAGGAGCGGGGCGGGGCGCACGCAACGGTGGGCGGTCATCTGCCCGGGACCCGGGGAGAGCGCGTTCCCCGAGGTCGGAAAGCGCTTCGCCCCACTTGTCCAATTCGTCCCATGGGTGGTCGCGGAGGAATGACGTGTCGTGGGGCACCCCGAAGCCCCTTTACACGGTAAACCCCCGACTCGCAGTCATGACCTGCGGCGTTGTTCCCTCAAGTTTTGGTCAAGTCCACGGCCCGGCCTGTCCAAGCGGCTGGTGCCCACCGCCCCCGCCCTCCTACGGTGGATGCACCGACGAAGCCTGAGCTGCCCTTTCGGACACACTCCTCGCTCGAGAAGCATCGCCGGCCCAGACGAGAAGAAACAGCGACAGTCCCCGGACACCCCGCCCCGCGGCCCGGAGGACCGGAAGGAACACAAGCTCACCATGGCTCACCACAACTCGCACCGCGCAGCAGGCCGCGCAGTCACCCCGATCAACCCCACCCTCGCCCTCAAGGGCGCCGGCGGTGCCGCGATCGTCGGCTCCGTGATGATCGGTGGCCTCGCCACCGCTCAGGCCGCTCCGGTCAACGCCGCCCCGGCCGCCCCCAAGGCCGCCGTCGCGCAGGCCGCCCCGGCCGTCTCGATCCCCGCCGTCGCGGCCCCCACCACGGCCAAGACCGCCGTGCCTTCGGGTGCGGTGCTGGCACGCGGCTCGGCCGGCGACCGCGTCTCGGCGACGCAGAGCGCCCTGAACGCCAACGGCGCGAGCCTCGCGGTCGACGGCGTCTACGGCCCCCGCACGTCCTCGGCCGTCCGCGACTACCAGCGCGCCAACGGCCTCAAGGTCGACGGCCGCGTGGGCTCGGAGACCCGCGGCTCGCTCAACGGCGGCGGCGGCAAGGCCGTCGAGGCCCCCACCTCGAAGTCCTCGTCCAAGGGTTCCTCGAAGTCCTCCTCCTCCGAGGGCTCCTCCACGAGCGGCATCCTCGGCTCCGCGCGCACCCAGATCGGCGTCAACTACGTCAACCGGGGCAGCAAGCCCGGCAGCGGCTTCGACTGCTCGGGCCTGACCCAGTGGGCCTACGCCCAGGCCGGCATCAGCATCCCGCGCACCTCCGGCGCGCAGGCCGCCGCCAGCAAGCGCATCTCGCAGTCCGAGGCGCAGCCGGGCGACCTCGTCGTGTGGCCCGGCCACGTGGCGATCTACGCCGGCAACGGCAAGGTCGTCGACGCGGGCAGCTCCAAGGGCTCCGTCTCCGAGCGTTCGATCTGGGGCAGCCCCAGCTTCCGCACCTTCCGCTGAGGCCGAGCACCTCAGGGACTGTCGCACGAAGGCCCCGATCCCCGCACAGGGATCGGGGCCTTCGCCGCCCCCGGGGGCAACGTCACCTCTGGACCCCGGGCGCGCACCACCCGGCGCCTGGAACGTCGACCGCGCGCCTGACGGGCCGTGCCGATCACGCGGCGCGGAGCGCCTCGGCGATGCGTTCGGCGACGAGCTGCGGTGACTCGACCGTGGTGTCCAGCACCAGCTCGTCGGCGAAGCCCACCCCCGCGAGGACCGCGGCGAGCTCCGGGTGGCGGCGACGATGCCAGGCGCGCCGCTCCGCATCGTCGGGATGCCGCGCGTCGAGCCGCCGCGCGGCCACGGCGGGATCGACGACGAGTCGCACGAGGAGCAGTCGCTGCGCGGACAGGGCGGCCGTCTGGCGTGCCACGTCCTCCGGATCCTCGATGACGCCCGCGACCACCATCACCTCCGCCCCGTGGGCGCGGAAGGTCGAGGACACCGCGCGCAGGTTCTGGGTCGCGACCGACGTCGAGAACGGGTCCGCCCGGGAGGTGGGCCAGCGCCGACGGAGCGCGTCGACATCGATCAGCGCTCCGGGGACGCCGCGCCGCTCCAACACCGCCGCCAGCGCCTCGGCGGTCGTGCTCTTTCCCGCCCCGACGCTCCCGTTGATCCACACCGCGTCGTATCCGCACCCGGGGTCGCTCGTCATCGGATCAGAGTAGAGGGGGTTCGGAGGTCCTGCCGGACGCTCGGCGCGGTGCCCGGCAGGGTCCGGCAGGATCCGGCAGCACCGGATCATGCCGCACGGCGCACAGCGGGCCGCCGCCCCGGAGGACGACGGCCCGCTGTGCGTGCGAACGGAGGGATCAGCTCTCGTCGGCGACCTTCTCCTCGGCCGCCGCGGCCTTCTTGGCGGGGGCCTTCTTCGCCGGAGCCTTCTTGGCGGGAGCCTTCTCGGTCTCGGCGGCCGCCTCGGCCGCGGCCGCGGTCTTGGCGGGAGCCTTCTTGGCCGGAGCCTTCTTGGCCGGCGCCTTCTTCGCAGGAGCCACCTCGGCGTCGGCCGCGGGCTCAGCGGCCTCGGCGTCGTCAGCCTTCTTGGCCGTGGCCTTCTTCGCCGGAGCCTTCTTGGCGGGGGCCTTCTTCGCCGGAGCCTTCTTGGCGGGGGCCTTCACGGCAGGAGCCGCCTCGGCGTCCGCATCCTCGGAGGTCGCCTCGTCGGCGCCGTCGGTCTCGGCCGCCAGTCCCAGGTCCAGGATGTCGCCCGCGGCGTTCTTGACGATCACGTCGGCCAGGGCCACGTCGAGGGCCTTCGCGCGCTGCGCCTCGCCGAACACGGACTCGATCTGACCGGACTGCGCCAGGACCTGGAGGAACTGGTTGGGGTCCATGTTGTAGGACGCCGCGAGCTGGGTCATGTAGCTCATGAGGTCGTCCTGCTCGAGCTGGACCTCACGGATCTCCAGGAGCGCGTCGAGGATGAACTGCGTGCGGATCGCCCGCTCGGTGTCCTCGCGGATCTCCTCGCCGTGGGCGTCGCCCTCGGCCTTGCCCTCGTTCTCGAGGTGGGCGTTGATCTCATCGGTCACCAGCTGCTCGGGCAGCGGGATCTCGAGGTCGGCGATCAGCTTGTCGAGGAAGGCGTTGCGGGCCAGGGCCACACGGTTGCCCTCGGCATCCTTCTGCGCCTGCTCCTGCAGATCGGTCCTGAGCTCCTCGATCGTGTCGAACTCCGAGGCGAGCTCGGCGAACTCGTCGTCGGCCTCGGGCAGCTCGCGCACCTTGACGGACTGCGCGGTCGCCTTGACCTCGGCCTCCTCGCCGGCGCGGTCGCCACCGGCGAGCTTGGAGGTGAACGTCGTGGTCTCACCGGCAGAGAGCCCGTCGAGCGCCTCGTCGAGGCCCTCGAGCATGTTGCCCTCACCGATGCGGTAGGAGACGCCCTCGACGGTCTCGATCTCCTCGCCGTCGATCGTGGCGACCATGTCGAGCGAGACGAAGTCGCCGTCCTGGGCGGGGCGGTCCACACCCACGAGGGTGCCGAAGCGCTCGCGGAGCGCGTCGAGGCGCACCTGCACGGCGTCGTCGTCGACGGTGGGCTCCTCGATCTCGACCTCGTAGGTCGCCAGGTCGGGCAGCTCGAACTCGGGGCGCACGTCCTGCTCGACGACGAAGACGAGCGAGCCATCCTCGGAGCCGTCGAGTCCGGGGACCTCGGTGACCTCGACCTCGGGGCGGCCCACGGGACGCAGCTCCGCCTCGGCCGCGGCCTGCTGGTAGAACTCCGGGAGGCCCTCGTTGACGGCCTCCTGGAGGATGGTGGGTCGGCCCACGCGCTGCTCGAGGAGCTTCGCGGGCACCTTCCCCTTGCGGAAGCCGGGGATCTGCACCTGATCGGCGAGCTTCTTCGTGGCCTTCTCGATCGAGGGCTTGAGCTCCTCGAACGGAACGTCCACGGTGAGCTTGACCCGGGTGGGGCTGAGCTTCTCGGCAGTGGTCTTCACGGGCGGGACTCCCTGGTGCACATTGATGTCGGATGTCTGTTCGGTCGCCGACCCCGGGCGCTCGGTGAGCACCGCGGCGATGACGGGTCGGGATGACAGGATTTGAACCTGCGACCTCCCGCTCCCAAAGCGGGCGCTCTACCAACCTGAGCTACACCCCGGAGGGCAACCCTCCCGAGCTTACCCGGTCGCGCCCCGCACGCCTGATCGCGGCCGGGCCCCCTGTGACCCGGCTCATCGCCCCGGGAAGACGCCCGATGCGGACCTCGGCGCGCGCATCTGTTTCAATGGACCTGCTCGACCGGTGGGCGCTCCGTGCGCCGCAGGGCCGGGCGACCTCTCCCCGATACGGTGCTGGGCACCGTCGGTGCAGGTCACGCGGATGTAGCTCAATGGTAGAGCCTCAGTCTTCCAAACTGATCACGCGGGTTCGATTCCCGTCATCCGCTCCACCGACACACGTACGCCCCTGATGAGAGCATCGGGGGCGTTCGTGTCGGCGGCGCAGGCACGCGGCACGCAAGCTCCGCCGGCCCAGGGCCTGCGGTCAGCCCGGAGGCGAGCGCCCGATCTCCCAGGAGGAGACGTTGTTCCCGCAGCCCGGGCAGTCGGCCCGGACCTCGATGCGGGCGGGCGGATCCTGCATGGCCCGGCTGTCCGAGACCCGTGCGGCCAGGACGGCCATGCCGATCGCGTGTCCGCGCTGCGTGCCGCTCTCCGTCGCGCCTGCCGCGGTGGCGGGTTGCGCGAGCCGGCTCCGCTCCAGGTGCCCCACGCCCGTCGCGATGGCCGATTCCCGCTGGTGCCCCAGGTCGGGATGCGTTTGACTGGATCCATGGAACCTCTCACGGACGATGAGCGCTACGCGGCGATCCGGGCTCGGGATGCCCGCTTCGACGGCGTGTTCTTCACGTGCGTGCGGACGACGGGGATCTTCTGCCGCCCCTCGTGCCCGGCCCGAACCCCGCAGCGGTCCTCGGTCGACTTCGCGCCCTCGGCGGCCGCCGCGATCGAGGCGGGCTTCCGGGCATGCAAGCGCTGCGGTCCCGCGGCGCCGCCCGGCTCCCCCGATGCCGACCCCGCGGGATCGCTCGCCGCCCGGGCCCTGCGGCTGATCGAGGCGGGCGCCCTGGACGGCTCCGGGGTGACCGAGCTCGCCCATCGGCTGCTCGTCTCCCCGCGCACCCTGCACCGCGCCCTCGTCGGCGCGACGGGGGCCGGCGCGCTCACCCACGCCCGGGTCGCCCGGGCCCGCCGCGCGCACGAGCTGGTGGTCGGCTCGGACCTGCCGCTGTCAGTCGTGGCGTACGCGGCCGGCTTCGGCTCGGAGCGCCAGCTGCACGACACCTTCGTCCGCACCTACGGGCATGCCCCCTCGGTGGTCAGGGCGCGCCGCCGCGCCGTCCCGGCGGACGAGCGTCCGTTGGGGGCGGACACCGATGCGGCGCAGCTGCGGCTGGGCCTGGCAGTGCGACGGCCCTTCGACGGCGCCGGGCTCGTCGACTGGTTCGCACGCCGCGCCGTCCCGGGCGTCGAGGAGCTCCGGGGAACCCGGTGGACCCGCGCCGTCCGCCTTCCTCGCGGTCCCGGGGTCCTCTCGGTGGACCTGGGTGTCCCCGAAGGGCCGTTGCCCCTCCTGCTGCACCTGTCCGACGTGCGGGACGTGCCGGCGGCCGTCGCCCTGGCACGCCGCCTGCTGGACCTCGACGCCGACCCGCTCGGCATCGACACGGGTCTCCTCGAGGTGATGCCCGCGCTGGCGCCGCTGGTCCAGGCGCGGCCGGGCGTGCGCCTTCCCGGGACACCCTCGCTCGCCGAGGCCCTGCTGTGGGCGATCACCGGGCAGCAGATCACCGCACTGCAGGCCCGCGACCAGATCGTCCGCGCCACGGACCTGCTCTCGGAGGCCCTGCCCGCCGCGCTCGTCGCGGACGGCGTCGAACGGCTCCCGGTGGATCCGCTCACGGCCGCCGAGCACGCCGAGGACTGGTTCCGCGGACCCGGTGCCCGGCGGCGGGCGCTGTCGACGGCGGTGCCGGCCGTGCCCGACGAGGCGCTCGGGGTCGATGTCCTGCGAGCGTCCCTGCTGGCCCTGCCGGGTATCGGCCCGTGGACCGCGGACTACGCGCTGCTGCGCGGCGCCCGCGCGATCGACGTCGCGCCCTCCCGCGATGTCGCCCTGCTGGCCGCCGCACGGGACCTCGGACTCGCCGACGATCTCCCGGCGCTGGATCGCCTGCTGCGCACCGCCGCGCCATGGCGCAGCTACGCCGTCATGCACCTCTGGCACCACGCCGCGGCGATCGGCACTCCGAGCACCAGGCGCACCCCAGCCGCCGAATCCACCTCGACCCTGCCCACGACGACCGCCCCGAGCACCCCCCGTGAGGACCCCCGATGACCGCACCCGCACCTGCCCCCGTCCACACCACCGTCCCGACCGCGCTCGGGACCTACGTGATCGCCGCCCGCGGCGACGCGCTCACCGGCATCTGGCGCCGCGACCAGGCCCATTTCCCACGCGCGGAACGCCTGGGGGCGGAGGCCCCCGAGCACCCGGTCCTCGTCGAGGCCGCATGCCAGCTCGTCGACTACCTCGCGGGGCGCCGGGAGGAGTTCGATCTGCCCCTGGCGCCCGAGGGCACGGCCTTCCAGGCGCGGGTGTGGGCGCGCCTGGCCACGATCCCCCGTGGCGCCGTCACCACCTACGGCGAGATCGCCCGTGAGCTCGGAAGCCCCCGCGGCGCGCAGGCCGTGGGCCGGGCGGTCGGCACCAACCCGCTGTCGGTCGTCGTCCCCTGCCATCGCGTGGTCTCCTCGACCGGCGAGCTCACGGGCTATGCGGGAGGAATCGACACCAAGCGCGCCCTGCTCGTGCTCGAGGGCGTCGCCCTCGCCTGAGCGATCGGCCGCGACCCGGGCCTCCGTACCGATCATCCCGGTCCGTGGGACGATGGTGCTCATGTCCGAGCATCCCGAGCAGCCGCCGTTCCGCTTCCCCGTCGCCACCCGCTACGCGGGCATGGCATCCTCCCCGCTCAAGGACATCTTCGCCCTCGCCGCCCGCACCGACGTCGTCTCCTTCGCCGGCGGCATCCCGGATCCGGAGCTCTTCGCGCTCGAGGACGTCCGCGACTGCTACGACTGGGTGCTCTCCCACCAGGGCCGCCGCGCCCTCCAGTACGGCGTGAGCGAGGGCGAGGCCGAGCTGCGTGAGCAGGCGGCCCTGCGCGTCGCGCGCCACCTGCCCACGAGCGCCGAGCAGATCCGCATCACCTCCGGGTCGCAGGAGGCGCTGTTCGTGATCGCCGAGGCGCTGCTGGAGCCCGGCGACGTCGTGCTCGTGGAGTCCCCCACCTATCTCGCGGCCGTCCAGGCCTTCGCCGTCCACGGCGCCCGCGTGATCGGCGTCGACACCGACGACGGCGGCGTCCTGCCCGACGCGCTCGACCGGGCGATCCGCACGCACCACCCCAAGCTCGTCTACCTGATCCCGACCTTCCAGAACCCCACCGGCCGCACGATGGACCTCGACCGTCGCCGCGCCGTGGCCGCCGTGCTCGAACGCACCGCGACGGTGCTCGTCGAGGACGACCCGTACGGCGACCTGCGCTTCTCCGGGGAGCCGTGCCCGCCCATCGCCTCGCTGGGCGCCATGTCCGCCCAGACCCTGCTGCTGCACTCGATGTCCAAGCTCATGAGCCCGGGCGTGCGGATCGGCTGGATCCGCGGCGAGGGCGCGGTGCTGGGGACCCTCGCGGTCGCCAAGGCTGCGATCTCCATGCAGTCCTCCGTCGTGGACCAGCTGACGGTGGCCCGATACCTCGCGTCCAAGGACCTCGACGCGCACGTCGCGCGGGTGTGCGGCGTCTACCGCGAGCGCCGCGACGCGATGGCGACGGCGATCGCGCCGGTCCTGCCCGCGGGCGCGCACGTCACCCGCCCCGAGGGCGGCATGTTCCTGTGGGCGTCGCTGGGCCACGGCATCGATGCCCAGGCGATGCTGGCTCATGCCGTCGCCGCCGGGGTCGCGTACCTGCCGGGCTGGTCGTTCTACGCGGAGGACCCGGACCGCTCGACGATGCGGCTGTCCTACGTCACCCACGCGCCCGCGGTCATCGCCGACGCCGTGGGGCGCCTCGGGGAGGTCATCGCGACGCACGCAGAGCGGGCCGACGGGGTCTCCGCGCGGGTCTGAGCGCATCGCGCCGCGCGGGCACCCACGCGGTTCCGGGCGCATCGCGCCGCGCGGATCCGAGCGCGTCCGGCCGCGCGGTCGTCCACGCCGGCCCAGGCGCAGGTGGTGCGGGACGGCCTCGGGACGGCGCGAGGCGTCGCACCTCAGCGCCGCAGCGCCCCGAACCGCGAACGGGCCCCGAGGACGAAGACCGCCGCGGCGATCACCACCACCACGACGACGGCGAGGGCGCTCGCGCCCAGGGCCAGCCGCAGGGCCAGGCCCGCGGCGAGCGCGAGCAGCAGCGCGTCCGCCTGCCACGCGAGCATCGGGAACACCGAGGAGTCCCCGGCGGGGGTCGGCATCGGCATGGTCAGGCGCAGCGGCATCGGCCCCTTCGCGGCGTCGCGGACCCGACCGACCACCAGCAGCGGCGCGAGGACCAGCGGCAGCACGAGCATCGCCGCCGTCGCGGCGGCTCCCACCGATGCCGTGACCGCGACCGCTCCGAGCCCCGTGCCCACGGTGACCAGGAGCAGCGGCACCACCGCGTGCAGCAGCACCTGGCGCTCCGCGCTCTGGCCGAACAGCCCAGGAGACCCGAGGGTCGCGACGGCGTGCCGGATCCCCTCGGTGACGGCGCCGCTCGCGGCCCACAGCACCAGGGAGCCGACGCCCACGAGCACCCAGCTGATCGGGCCGGTCACGTCGAAGGCCGCGGCCTGGGTCGCACCGGCGAGCGCGCAGGCGAGGGCCCCCACGATGGTGCGCTCGGGGCTGCGACCGAGCGCCAGGAGGTCCCGGCGCACGTACAGGCGCACCGTCGACCACGACCCGGGACGCGCGGGGACGCGCACCACGGGCAGGGATCGACCCGCCGACGGCGGGGTGCGGAAGGACCCGGCGGCGCCCGCGAGGTCTCCCGTCGAGGCCATGACGGTCGCGCTCTCCCAGCGGCCCGCCTGCTCGCGGAGCACGTCCCCGCGCACCCGGTCCAGCAGACGCACGGCGGCCACGGAGGCGAGGAGCCCCGCTCCGAGAAGGCCGAACGCCCACGCCGGCGAGGCGTGCGGCGGGTAGGTCGCCCCGGGGCCGAGCACCGGCAGGCCCAGCGCGGGCAGCCCGGCGAGCGCCACCCCGGCCGCGACCAGGCCCAGTGCAGCGAGACGTCGCACCGCGGCGGTCGCGGCCTCCCCGATCAGCCAGGCCGCCGCGGCCAGCAGCCCCGCACCGAGCGCCGCGACGACGAGGAGCACGACCTCCCCGGTGCTCGCGGTGCCGGCGGCCTCGAGGGTCCCGCCGACCAGCACCGCCAGGGCGCCCGCGGCCATGGTCGTCGCGAGCGCCGAGCGCACGAAGGGCCGTGCGAGCGCGCGCCAGCGCGGCATCGCGGAGGAGGCGAGGGTCGCGGTGAAGAACAGCGTGAGGACGGCCGGACCGCGCACGGCCCCGGCGAGCACGAGGGCGGCGCACAGCGCCAGCCAGGCGCCGCTGAGGATCGGGGCCGCGTTCTCGGCGCGCAGGTGGACCAGCACGTCGGGGCGCGCGAGCGAGGCGGAGGTGAAGCCGATCACGGGGGCGCCGAGGATCAGCACCACCATGACGACGAGGTAGACGAGGTAGGCGAGGTCGCCCCGGGTCCGTGCGCCGGATCGGGCGCGCCAGACCTCCGAGGCCGCGCCGATCCCCGCGGCGCCGTCGCGGTCGAGGCCCGCGTCGGCGGTCATACCTCGCCCGTCAGGTGCAGCGTGCGGCCTGCGACCTCGTCGACCAGGCGCGGGCTGTGGCTGGCCAGGACGACCGCGGTGCCGCCGGCGGCCCGCTCGCGCAGCAGCTCGATGACGAGCCCCAGGCGGTCGGCGTCCAGGCGCTGCTCGGGCTCGTCCAGCAGCAGCACGTCGGACGGTCGGGCCAGCGTCAGGGCGATCCCGACCAGCTGCGACTGGCCGCTCGAGAGCTCGTGCGGGTAGCGCCGGGCGAGGGGGCCGATGTCGAGGGCCTCCAGCAGCCCCTCCGCCTTCTCGGTCGCGGCGGCCGAGGTCGCCCCCCAGGTGGCGGCGATGAACCGCAGGTGCTCGTCGATCGTGAGGTCCCGCGCGGTCTGCGGCGGGCCGATCAGCGCCGCCAGGCTCGCCCGGAACCGACGGTCCCGGTCGTCCGGGGCGCGCCCGCACACCTCCACCGTGCCGTCGCTGGGGGCGAGCATCCCCGCCAGGACACGCAGCAGCGTCGTCTTGCCGGAGCCGTTGGAGCCGGTCAGCGCGAGGATCTCGCCGACGGCGACGGTGCCGGTGGCGCCGTCGAGCATGAGGATGTCGTCCCGCAGGACGGCGACGTCGCGGAAGCGGATGGCGGGTGCGGACCCGGAGGCCGGGGGTCTCCCGCCTTCCGTGCGCGGTGCGGTGGAGCGGGCGCTGCGGCGGTTCGCGGCGGCTGGGGTCATCGGAGTCCTCTCGGGGTGCGTCCTCGCGGGCGCAGGAGGCGGTCCAGCGCCAGGAGGGCGCGGACGGCGGGCAGGAACAGGGAGGTCGGGCCGCCGCCGCCCTCGGCGACGAGACGGCGGGCTCGGGCGGGCAGCTCCCGCTGCCGGCCGCGGTCCAGGGCGCGGATCGCGGCCAGCAGGACGTTCGGGCGGGCGTCCAGCGCGGAGTGCCCGTGCCCCGGCAGGACGACGAGCGTGGCCTCGGGGAGGTCCGCGGCGACCCGGCGGGCGATCGGCAGCGGGGTGGTGAAATCCTGGTCGCCGCACAGCACGACGGCGGGGCAGGTCACGCCCGTCAGCTGGGAGTCGAGGTCGAAGCTCTCGCCGGTGAAGGGTGGGGCGTCGTCGGCGCCGAGGGTGAGCCCGGGGTCGAAGATCTTCCCGTCCACGGGGGACGCGAACCGCAGCTCGCCGTAGGCGATGGGCGCCACGAGATCGGTCTCCAGCAGGTGGGGCACGCGGGTGCCGGCGCTGCCGCCCGCCGTGGCCATGCCGAGCGCCCGGGAGGTCAGGGGGGCGCGGCCGACGACCAGCTGGTCGAGGAAGCGCTCGACCAGCTGCGCGCCGCCCAGGTTGTACAGCGGGAGCACCTCGGCGCCCAGCGGGAGGGGGTCGACCCCATCGCGCTGCACGAGCGTCCTGATCTTGGCGGCGACCCGTGCGGTGGCGGCGTCGATGCCCGGGGCGTCGCCGCACCACAGCAGCGCCCGGGCGTGCTCGCGCACCGTGGCGAAGTCCTGGGCGCCCAGCACCGGGGCGTCCAGCACGAGGCCGCGCAGCCGCTCCGGGTGGCTCACGGCGAAGGCCGCGGCGACGTAGGCGCCGTAGGAGGAGCCGGAGACGAGGGCCCGGTCGATGCCCTCGGCATCGAGCACGGCGCGCAGGTCCTCGACCACCTGGGCGACGGTGACGGCGGCGGCCGGGAGGTCCTCCCCCGCGAGGTCGTGCCGGGAGAGGCCGACGCCACGGTGCTCGACCATGATCACGTCCAGGCCCGCGCGGGTGGCCCGACGACGGACCCCGCGGTAGGGCAGGGGCACGGCGATGCCCGGGCCACCGGGGATCATCAGGACGACGGGCCCGATCCCGGGGCGCTCCCGCAGATAGGCGAGGTCGAAGGCCGGGGCGTCCGCGGTGGCGGGACGCCGCAGGTGGTGCAGGCCAGCATGGGCTCGGATGCGGCGCACGGGACCAGGGGTGCTGTGCACGGGCTGCTCCTCCCCCGTCGGACACGTGCGCGCCCGGGCGGGCGGCGCGCTCATGCTACGTCGCGGTCCACGCGCGTCCCCTGGCAGATCACCCTCGGGGATCCGGCGGGGAGGACCCCTCGGGGGATGGTGCCCCCGGGCGGGTGCCGGCCCCGGGTCCGCCGGATTCGGGCGTGAGTCCCGGCAGCACCCGCGCCAGCCAGCCGGCGCCCGCGAGGCACAGCGCGCCGGAGACGGCGCCGGCGACGGCGACGGGCGCCACGAGCGTGATGGCCGAGACGAGCAGCGGGGCGGTCAGGCGCCCCACGCCGATCACCGTGTTCCACCAGGCGAGGTAGCGGGTCCGGCCCCGCTCGGGCGAGACGTCGACGCCCAGCGTCATGACGATCCCCGAGCCCAGGCCGTTGCCCACGGCGATCAGCATGCAGGGCACGACGAGCGCCGCGAGCGCCGCGAGGTAGGAGCCGCCGCCGAGGGTGGGGGCGAGCACGGCCAGCAGCACGTAGCCCGCGCCCATCACGAGCGAGCAGGGCACGGCGACGGCGGCCCGGCCCCGGCGGTCCATCACGGTCCCGGCGGGCACGAACATGATGATCTCGACGACCGCGGCGATGCCGAAGACGATCGACACCGAGAGCGAGTCCAGACCCAGGGCCGCGCCGAGCAGCGGGACGATGACGGGGCGGTTGATGCGGCCCATGACGATCGGCGTGACCCCGAGGCCCACCGAGAGCATCTTCGCGAGCACGGCGCGGCCGGTGGGCCCGGGCGGATCGGGAGGCAGCTCGGGGGCCGCGGCGGCGGCGGTGCGGGCGACCTCCGCCTCGAACTCGCCGGGCGTGTCGCCGCCGGTCACCGCACCGACGTCGATCTCGGCCTCGGCCGAGGTGGCGGGATGCTCCCGGTGCCCGGGGAGCGGACGTCCCGATCCCTCCCCGGGCACCATGAACAGCGCCACCATGAGGGTCGCCGACGCCGCGAGCACGGCGAACAGGCCGAACACCCAGGCCTCGTGGCCCAGCGCCAGCACGATCGCCCCGAGCAGCGGGCCCACGACCTGCCCGGCGCGGATCATGCCGCCGAAGGTCGTCATCCCTCGGGCCCGCAGGTGGGTGGGCAGCTCGGTCCCCAGGTACGACTGCCGTCCCAGCGACCAGACCTGGCTGGTGGCGGCCATGATCACGAGCAGCACCACGAGGGCGACCCGGTGGACGTGCTCGGGGCTCCCGTCGAGCCCTCCGGGCAGGATCACGAGCGCCGCGACGTTGGCCAGCGTCAGCAGCACGCCGCTGGTCACGATGGCGCGCCGGGCGCCGACGGCGATCATGAGGCGTCCCACGGGCACGGGGCCGAGGACCGCGCCGATCCCGGCGATGATCGTGAGGGCCGCCGCCGCGGACTCGGAGAACCCCAGGCGCAGGGCGAGCAGGGGGATGACGGGCAGCAGCGCCATCTCGCCGGCGGACTCGAGGACCGTGGGGACGTACACCGAGGGCGCCAGGCGACGGACCATCTGTCCTGCTGTGAGCGACCCGGCAGGGGCGCTGCGGGAGGGGGTGTGTGTCACCGGGCAACCCTGGCACCGGATCGTGAGCCGGGGCAAGGATCCCCGGCGGGGCTCACACGGTGGTGCGCGGGTCGGCGTCGTCGCCGACGGGAACGCCGTAGGCACGGGTCGTCGCGATCTCGGCGCGACGCGCCTCCTCGTCGTCCGTGCCCGCCGCGACCGAGGCCGCGGCCCAGCGGATCGACCAGGCGCGGACCCATGCCGCACCCTCGGGCGAGGCCAGCCAGATGGGTCCCGGGGTGGGGATCTCCAGGCGCAGCCCGTCCCAGCCATGGGTGTAGGCCGCCAGGCCCAGCACCGCGATGTCCCAGCCGATCGCCATCGCGCCAGGTCCGTACTGGGCGAAGATCTCCTCCGGGACGTCCCCGCGGTGGACCAGGCGGAACTCGCTCATGCCGTCGTCCTGGGGATCCAGGGCGAGCTGGAGATCATCGACGTTCTCCGCGTACTCCCAGGTCAGGTGCAGCCGGTGCGGTGCCTCGACCTCGAGGATCCGCCCGTGCGCTCCTGCGATCGTGGAGAAGTCCCCACCCTCGACGAGGTGCCCCGTGACCGGGCCGTACCAGCGCGCGAGCCGCGGTCCGCGGGTCAGGAGCGGCCAGATCCGGGCGGGCTGGTCGCCGAGCGTCGTGGTCAGGGTGGTCTCGACCCGTACGGCGCCGTCGACCCGCTCGAGCTCGACGCCGCGCCGGACGGCGTCGACCCCATCGGGGGTGGCGAGCGGTGCGACCGGGCGCACCGGCGGCGTGGTCACGGTCATGGGACTCCTCAGGGGTTCCCGCGAGGTCGCCTCGCGCGCAGGGATGGGGCTCGCCGGCTCCTGGGCGGAGCCTGGTCTGCGGTTCCCGCACGGGATCCGCGGTGGGAGGTCTCGGCACGTCCGTGCGTGCTGTCGGGCCACGCCGGTGCCATCGGCACGAGCCTACCCGTGGGCGCGCCCGGCGACCACAGCTCCGAGCACGTGGTCGGGCACCGTCTCCCCTACCATGGCGGGCGTGACGGACAACCAGCACCGCCCTCAGGACTCCCGCACGCCGCACGACCCGCGGCGGCCCCAGGATCTCGACGCCCACCTGTTCGACCTCGACGGTGTGATCACCCCCACCGCCCTGGTCCACATGCGTGCCTGGGACGAGATGTTCTCCGCGTTCTTCCGTGCCCACGGCGTCGAGGAGCCCTACACCGATGCCGACTACTACGCGCACGTCGACGGGCGTCCCCGCTACGACGGGGTGCGCGAGCTCCTCCGGGCCCGCGGCATCGAGCTGGCGGAGGGCGCACCCGAGGACTCCCCCGAGACGGAGACCGTCTGCGGGCTCGGCAACCGCAAGAACGACCTCGTGCTGGCGATGATCCGCGAGGACGGCGTCGCTCCCTACCCCGGCACCGTCGCCTACCTCGACGCGCTGGGCCCCGACGCGGCCCTGGCGGTCGTCTCGAGCTCCCGCAACGCCGAGGAGGTGCTGCGGGGCGCCGGCCTCCAGGACCGCTTCGCGACGATCGTGGACGGCAACGTCGCCGCGGACCAGGGCATCCCCGGCAAGCCCGCCCCCGACACCTTCCTCGTCGCCGCCGAGCGCCTCGGCGTCCCCGCCGCCCGCGCCGTCGTCTACGAGGACGCCGTGTCCGGGGTGCGCGCGGGACACGCGGGAGCCTTCGGGGCCGTCGTGGGCGTGGACCGCGGGGTCGGCCACGCGGCGCTCGCCGACGCCGGTGCGAGCATCGTCGTCGATGACCTCGTCGACCTGCTCGATCCTGCGCACGAGGCCGGGGCCGAGGCATGAGGGTCCACGCGGGCACCGATCCCGTCGACCGCCTCCACCTGCCCGTGGACCCGTGGCGCCTCGTCGAGGCGCGTCCCGGCGCCGACCGCGGGATGCTCGAGTCGATCTTCGCCGTCTCCAACGGCTACCTCGGCATGCGGGGCACGCCCCCGGAGGGGCGTCCGGCCGAGGAGCACGGCACCTTCATCAACGGCTTCCACGAGACCTGGCAGATCAACCACGCCGAGTCCGCCTTCGGCTTCGCCCAGACGGGGCAGACGATCGTCAACGTCCCCGATGCGACCGTCATGAAGCTCTACGTCGACGACGAGCCGCTGCTGCTGGACACCGCCGACATCGAGTCCTACGAGCGCCACATCGACTTCCGCGAGGGCGTCCTGCGCCGCGACCTGATCTGGCGCACGCCCTCGGGCAGCCGGGTGCGGGTGCGGTCCAGCCGCATGGTCTCCCTCACCGAGCGCCACCTCGCGCTGATGACCATGGAGGTGGAGATGCTCGAGGGCAGCGCCCCCGTCGTCGTCTCCTCCCAGGTCATCAACCGCCAGGACATGACGGACGAGTTCGGGACCCGCGACGCGGATTCCGCGTCCACCGACTACACCTCCACCGCCCCGGAGCCCTCCCCCGGGGAGAAGGCCGATCCGCGCCGCACCACGACGTTCACCCATCGGGTGCTCGAGCCCCAGGGCCACTGGAACAGCGAGCGCCGGATGCTCCTGGGCTACCGGACCGCCCGCTCGCGGATGACCCTCGCGGTCGGCGCCGAGCACGAGATCGAGTCGGACCTCGACGTCGAGCGGCTGATGCACACCACCGCAGACCAGGGACGCCTGGTGATGCGGGCCCACATGCACGCCGGCTCGTCCGTGACGATCCGCAAGGCCGTCGCGTACCACTCCTCACGCTCGCTGCCCAACCGGGAGCTGTTCGACCGTTGCCGGCGCACCCTGGACCGGGTGCGCCAGACGACCTTCGCCGAGCTCGAGCAGCGGCAGCACGACGCGCTCGCCGCGTTCTGGGAGCGCACGGACGTCGTGATCCCCGGCCAGGAGTCGATCCAGCAGGCCGTGCGCTGGTGCCTGTTCCAGCTCGCGCAGGCGGCCGCCCGGGCCGATCAGGCAGGGATCCCCGCCAAGGGCCTCACGGGCTCCGGCTACGAGGGGCACTACTTCTGGGACACCGACATCTACGTCGTCCCGTTCCTCACCTTCACCAGCCCCCAGTGGGCCCGCAACGCGCTGAGATTCCGGGTGAACCTGCTGCCGCGGGCCCGCGAGAGGGCCCGCGAGCTGACCCAGCGCGGCGCGCTGTTCCCCTGGCGCACGATCAACGGCGAGGAGGCCTCGGCCTACTACGCGGCCGGCACCGCGCAGTACCACATCGATGCGGACGTCTCCTATGCGGTGTCCACCTACGTCGACGTCACCGGCGACCAGGGCTTCGAGGACCGCGACGGCGTGCGGATCCTCGTCGAGACGGCACGGCTGTGGGCGGACCTGGGGTTCTGGCGCCACAACGCCCACCGCTCGTTCCACATCCACGGGGTGACCGGGCCCGACGAGTACACGACCGTCGTCAACAACAACCTGTTCACCAACGTCATGGCCCGCTACAACCTCCAGCGGGCCGCCCGCGCCGTGCAGGACCTGCGCCGCCGCGATCCCGCGGGGTACCAGGAGCTCGCCGAGGACCTGGGGCTGCACGAGCGGGAACCCGCCGAATGGGAGGCGTGCGCCGAGGGGATGTACATCCCCTTCGACGAGGCCCAGGGCATCAACCCCCAGGACGACCGCTTCTTGGACCGAGAGGTCTGGGACCTCGCCAACACCCCCGACGACGCCTTCCCCCTGCTGCTGAACTTCCATCCGCTGGTGATCTACCGCTTCCAGGTCCTCAAGCAGGCCGACGTCGTGCTGGCGCTGTTCCTGCGGGGATCGGAGTTCTCCCAGGAGCAGAAGCTCAAGGACTTCGAGTACTACGACTCGATCACCACCGGGGACTCGACGCTCTCGGCGGTCGTGCAGTCGATCATCGCGGCCGAGGTGGGCCATCAGTCCAAGGCCATGGAGTACTTCCTGGACGGGCTGTTCGTGGATCTCGCGGACCTGCACCACAACACCTCCGACGGCGTGCACATCGCCTCGGCGGGCGGCGTGTGGAACTGCCTCGTCGAGGGCTTCGGCGGCATGCGCCACGAGGACGGCGACATCACCTTCGATCCGCGCCTGCCCGCGGACTGGACCGAGCTGGTCTTCCCGCTGACCGTCCGCGGCTCCCGCGTGCGGGTCACGCTGGGGCGCACGGCGATCCGGCTGGTCCTCGAGAAGGGCGCCGAGCTCGAGGTCGGCGTCCGCGGTGAGCGCGTGCGCGTGACCGCCGAGGGCGTCGAGGTGGCGCTCGCCGACCAGGGCCCGGTCCTGGACGCCGATCGCCTGGAGGACCCCCAGGGCGTAGGCGCCCACCGCGCCGACGGCTCCATCATCACCTCGGACGTCCCCGACCCGGACTCCCCGTGGGAGTTCCCCGTCACGCCCGGCTCCCCCGCCTGACCGTCCCGCCCCGATCCGCGATCCCGCCCACCCGTCGATGCCCGGTCCCCGATCCCTCCTGAGCCGCCGTGACCGGCGCCCTCGCCGACCCCGGCCGGAGGTCACCCTCCGTCGGCCCCGGATGAGCGCCCTGCTGGTGCTGCGGCGGGTCGCGGCCCGCATGCTCGACATCCAGGTCTGGGACGTCGCGGGGACCATGACCTTCTACACGCTGCTGTCGGTGCTCCCGGCGGCCGTGGCGATGGTCTCGCTGGTGAGCCTGCTGGGCCTGCAGGAGCAGACGGTCGACACGATCGGCGAGCTGGTCTCGGAGATCTTCCCGGCGGTGGACCCGCGACCGTACGCCCGCACCATCGTGTCCCTGGCCTCGACGGGCGGCGGGCTGCCGGGCTTCGCCCTGGGCACGATCGGTGCGCTCGTCTCCGCGTCCAACGGCGTCGCCGCCTTCCACCGGGCCCTGCACCGGGTGTACGACACCCGCGAGGGCCGGTCCTTCGTGCGCTTCCGCCTGGTGGTGCTCGGCGAGACGGTCGTGCTCGTGCTGGTGGTGGTCCTCTCGACGCTCGTGGTGACCGTCGGCGGCGACTGGTCCGAGCGCCTCGGCGAGCTGGTGGGGATCCCCCGCACCGCGGTCCAGACCTTCAACGTCGTCAAATGGCCGGTGCTGCTGACCCTGCTGATGCTGTGCGTGTCCCTGGCCTTCCACCTCTTCCCCAACGTGCGTCTGCCGCGGTACCGGGTGCTGACCCTGGGGTCTGTGCTCAGCGTGCTCGTGCTGTTCTGCGCGGCCCTCGTGATCGGACGCGTGGCGGCGCTCGCCGGCCGCGTCGCCGAGATCCTGCCCGCCCTCAACGGCGTGATCGGGATCCTGGTCATGCTGTGGCTGGCCAACATCGTGGTGCTCGCCGGCGCCGCCCTGGACGCCGAGGTCCTCCGGGCCCGGCAGCTCGCGCTGGGGCTGCCCGCCTGGGACCACCTCGTCCTGGAGCCCCAGACCACGCACGCCCTCGACGCCCTGGCGGCGGCGACCGCCCAGGACGAGCAGCTCGGCCGGGAGGTCGCCGAGGCGGCCCGGGCCGGTGCGCCGCTCACGGGACCGCGATCCCCCTGGGTGGTCGAGGAGGGCTCCCTGCTGGCCGTCAGCCCGGGCCGTCGCAGCCGCCGCGCGATCCTCGCCGCCGCCCCCGACCCCGAGCACGAGCCCGAGCCCACCGCACCTCCCACCACGGATCCGGAGCACACGTCCCCATGACCGTCCGCCCCATCACGATGATCGGCCACCGCGCCCTCGAGCAGAGGGCCCGGCGGGTCCGCGAGGTGACCCCCGAGCTGCACGCCCTCGTCGAGGACCTCCTGGACACCAACGACGCCGCCGAGGGCGCAGGCCTGGCGGCGCCCCAGGTCGGCGCGCGGTGGCGGGTCTTCGTGTACGCGTGCCCGGATGCCGAGGGTCGGATGCGCCGCGGCCACGTCCTGAACCCCGTGCTCGAGCGCGCCGGGGCCCTCGAGCTCGACGAGGGGACGATCGAGGGCTGCCTCTCGCTGCCCGGCGAGGGCTTCCCCACCGCGCGGCACCGCGGGGCACGGGTGCGCGGCACGGATCTGGAGGGCCGCCCGGTCGAGATCGCCGACGAGGGCGGCGTGCTCGCCCGCTGCCTCCAGCACGAGGTCGACCACCTCGACGGACGGCTCTATCTCGATCGCCTCACCCCCGCACGGCGCCGGGCCGCACTGGACGCGGTGCGGGACCGCGGGTGGCGCCGTGCCGGACGCCTCACGTGGGACCCCCGGGAGCTCACGCAGGACACCGTCTGATCAGGGTGGAGCGGTAGCCTGGCGCGGTGAAACCCGCTCCGCTGTCCCGCCGCCACGCCCTCACCCTGCTCGGCCTCGGAGCCGGGGCCGGAGGCGCCCTGAGCGCCTGCGGGCCGGCCGGTGAGGGGTTCGGCTCCGCGGACCGCGTCGAGGCCACCGAGGGCGTCGTCGCGCTCGACCAGCTCCCCAAGAACGCGACCACCCTCGTGAACTTCGGCGGCCAGCGTCCCTTCGTCGCGATCGTGCGCGGCGCGGGCGATGATCTCACCGCGTTCTCCGCGTACTGCACGCACCAGGGGTGCGCCGTGTCCCACGAGGGCGACGAGCTCGACTGCCCGTGCCACGGCTCGCGGTTCGACGCGACGACGGGCGCCGTGCTCCAGGGTCCGGCCACGACGAACCTGCCGGGCGTCGAGGTGGAGATCGACGGGGAGGACGTGCGCCGTGTCGGTTGAGCCAGGGTCCGCGACGGCGGCACGGGCCGATGCGCCGACCGCGCCGATCCCCGAGGGTCCGACGACCTCCCCCGCCCGGAGCCGCCGTGAGGTCGTCTCCTTCGTGCGGCGTGGATCGCGTCTGAGCCCCGGCCGTCAGGACGCCTGGGACCGCGGACACGATCGCTGGGTGCTGGACGTGCCCGAGGGCGCCCACGACACCGTCCCTGCACCCGGCTCCCGGCTCGACCTCGCCGAGGTCTTCGGGCGCCGGGCGCCGCTGGTCGTCGAGATCGGCAGCGGACAGGGCGAGAACATCGCCGCGGCCGCGGCCGCGGACCCTGCGCGCGACCACCTCGCCTTCGAGGTCTACGTCCCGGGCCTGGCCCAGACGCTGGCCCGCATCGAGGCGGCCGGTGCCCCCGACAACGTGCGCCTCGTCGTCCTGGATGCCCTCCGTGCACTGCCCGTGCTGCTCCCGGAGGCCTCGGTGCACGAGCTGTGGGTGTTCTTCCCCGACCCCTGGCACAAGAACAAGCACCACAAGCGACGCCTGGTCTCCCCGCCGCTGCTGGATGCGGTCGCCCCGCTGCTGGCCCCGGGGGCCGTGCTGCGGCTGGCCACCGACTGGGCGCAGTACGCCGGGCGCATGCGCACGGTCCTCGACGCCGACCCGCGCCTGGAGAACCTCCATCCCGACGGCCCGCGCCCTGCGGGCACCGCCTCGGACCCCGTGCCCCAGGGGCAGCCGCGCACCGGCTGGGCACCCCGCTTCGAGGGCCGCGTGCTCACGAACTTCGAGCGCAAGGCGCATGAGGCCGGACGCCTCGTGTGGGACCTCGCGTACCGGGCCCGCGGGACGCAGGGGGACGGAGCGTCCGCGGGCCGCTCGTCGGACGACGGGACGCCCGGGGACCCGACACCTGCGACCCGGATGCCCGGGCACCGGACATCCGGGGATCCGAACCCCCAGGACCGGGATCCCGATGACGGAGAGCGGCCATGACCGGCCGACGCCGCCGCGGCGCGGACGACGACCTCCCGAACGCAGGCGACGGGACCGGGTCCGAGCCGTCGACGCACGACGCGGCGCGGCTCGAGGTTCCCTCCGATGCAGCGGCCTCGGGCCATGGCCGCCGCGCGGCACGCCCTGCTGAGGATTCCACGTCGACGATCGATGAGGAGCCGGCACAGCACCTCGACGAGGGTCGCGGCCACGACTACGACCAGGACCAGGACCAGGACGACGATCCGCTCGACGATCCGCTCGACGGCTTCGAGGAGGACTCCTCCCCCGCGGCCATCACCGCCCGTCGGCGGCGTCGGCGGCGCCGTGCGCTCATCGCCCTCTCGGTGGTCGGCGCGCTCGTCCTGGCGGGGTGCGTCGCCGTCGGGGGGTACATCTATTCGCTCCAGAACGCCTTCACCTCGCAGGCCACCCGCGTCGCCGTGCCCACGAGCACCCTGCCGCGCGGCGGCGGCGCGAACTACCTGCTGCTGGGATCGGACAGGCGCGATCCGGAGGCGGCCCAGGCCGAGGGCGTCGTCGGCCAGCGCTCGGACGTGATGATGCTGGTGCACGTGAGCGAGGACCGACGCTCCGTGCACGTCATCTCGTTCCCGCGCGACCTGGACGTCGAGATCCCCGGCCACGGCCGAGACCGCATCAACGCGGCGCTCGCATACGGCGGCGTCCCGCTGGCCACCGAGACCGTCTCGGCCTACACGGGCGTCCCGATCGACCACGTCGCGCTCATCGACTTCGACGGCATCCAGGGGCTCGTCGACTCCCTCGGCGGGGTCGACGTCGTCGTCGACCAGAGCTTCGAGGGCGACGGGATCCAGTTCACCGCGGGCGTCCAGCACATGGACGGCGCCACGGCCCTGACCTTCGTCCGTCAGCGCAAGCAGCTCGCCGAGGGAGACTTCGCCCGCAACCGCCACCAGCAGGCCCTGCTCTCGGCGATCCTCGGCAAGATCATCTCCGGGGACACGTTCTCCTCCCCGGGGAAGGTCCGTGACATCGTCGACGTCGTCTCTCCGTTCCTCACGGTCGACAGCTCGCTGACCCCCTCGGCGATCGCGCGCCTGGCCTGGGACCTGCGGGAGGTGCGGTCGGGCGACATCCACTACCTGGCCGTGCCGCACGGCGACCCCACCACCACCAGCGGCGGTGCGAGCGTGGTCTCGACCGATGAACCGGCCATGGACGTCCTGCGCACCGCGCTGAAGGACGACGACATGCAGACGTACTACGCTCAGCACGCGGGCGGCTGAGGCCCGCCGTCCGGAACTGCCCTGCACGTCGTGATCGCGATGCGCGGGCACCCGCACGGCATCGGCCCCTCGGCCCGATCCCGCCACGACCCCACCCATCGCTCGCGCAGGAGGACCACATGGCCGCAACGCCGCACCCCGCCCAGCCCCTCATCCGTCTCGCCGTGATCGGTGCCGGCGTCGGCGCCGCCTTCCTCGGCAATCAACTGCTCGAGCGCGGCTGGGAAGCGATCTTCAAGGAGGACGCCCCCACCGACAAGGTGGCCAAGCGCGGGGCCAAGGACACCAAGGCGGAGCGCAAGCAGGCCAAGAAGGACGGCGCGACGCCCACCGAGCTCGCCGAGATCCACGACCCCATGGATGATCTCCCGGTCTGGAAGATCCTGCTGTGGACCGTCCTGTCCGGGGTCGCGATCCAGGGCATCAAGCTGCTGGCGGAGCGGGGCGTGCAGAAGGGCGCCGAGCGTCTCATCGATCGTCGGCCGGGCTCCAACCGGGGCTGAGCGCCCGCTCCCAGATGCCACGGTGGCGCCGCACGTGGTCGACCACGGCCGACCAGTGCGCACCGTGTCCCTGGACCTCCATCGTCGCCCAGGGCTCTCGCCCGGAGTCATGGGCCGAGCGCAGCAGCTCGCGCATGGCCGCGGTCCGTTCGATCATCGCCTCCGGCAGGTCCCGACGCAGCTGCGCCGAGGCGCCGTACCCGTCCGCGAAGGCGGCGAGGTCCAGCGCGCTGTCCTCGACGGGACGATCGGGGTGGTTCAGCGTGAAGGCCTGCGCGCTGTAGGCGAGGTCCCACAGCCGGGTGCTGGGTCCCGCGCCGTCCCAGTCGATGAAGACCCAGCGCTCCCCGAGCACGAGGTTCCAGGGCGCGAGGTCCTGATGGCAGATCAGCGCGGAGCCGGGCGCAGGGATGACCGTCTCCCACACCGGATCGCCCGGCAGCACGAGGTCCCGGGACGCGTCGTGGATGCTCCGCACGAGCGCGCCGACGCGCGCGAGCTCGGGGCGCGTGAGGCGCGGGGCGGTCAGCGCCAGGGGCCCCGGGACGAACTCGAGGACCTGCCGTCCGCGCTCGTCGCGGCCCAGCGGACGCGGCAGGTCGACCCCGCGGGCGCGGACCGCGTCCATGAAGGCGTGGACCGCCGGTGTGGACGCCGTCCATCGCTTGCGCACCGTCGCGCCGATCCGGACGACGATGCCCCCGGCGTTCCCGCTGGCGAGCTGTTCCTCGGTCGTGGAGTCCGGTGCGGTGACCGCGCCTGCCCGCTCGTCCTCCGCGGAACGGGACGATCCTGTTCCGTTGTGCGCGCGGGCGTGCTCCACGGCGCGCCTCAGCGGGCGGCGTAGGCGCGGAAGGCCTCGAGCAGCAGCGACTCGTCGGTGCTCGTGAGGTCGTCCAGACCGTCGGCGCCCTTGGGCAGGACCACCAGGGGGCTCTCCTCCCCCACCAGCGTCACCGACAGCGTCCGCGCCGCGGACCGGCCGTAGGCGTTGGGCTCGGCAGGGCCCACCGCGATGCTCCGGATGCTCGCGGAGTTCAGCAGCAGACGATCCCCGCTCGTGGCGATCGTGAGGTCCAAGAGGTGCATGGCGGGTCCTTCCGGTCGATCAGGATCGCGACCGCGATCCCGATCGAGGGTATCCCCGCCCGCCGGGCGTCCGCTCAGAACACCTGGTCGTCGGTGGCCGCGGAGCGCGGGTCCACGGTCGAGCCGGTCACGAGGAAGCCGATCCGGCGCACGAGCGAGACGGCGTGGTCGCCGATCCGCTCGTAGAAGCGGCCCAGCAGGGTCACGTCGATGATCTGGGCCGTCGTGTAGCCGTGGTCGTCCTTGGCCACCCGCGCGTAGATCTTGTGCATGAGGGCGTCGATCTCGGAGTCGCGCTCCTCGACGACCGCCGCGAGCGCGAGGTCGCGCTCCTGGATGACCTTTTGGGTGTCGTGGATCGCGGCGACGGCCAGCTGGGCCATCTTCTCGAAGTCCGCGCGGTCGGCATCGGGCAGCGCCGCATCGGGGTGACGGCGACGCGCCACGAGCGCGATGTGCTCGGAGAGGTCGCCCATCCGCTCGAGGGTCGAGCTCATGCGCAGGGCGGCGACGAGCTGACGGAGGTCCGTGGCGACCGGGGACTGGCGGGCGAGCAGGTCGACGACCAGCTCGTCGACGTCGACCTGCAGGTCGTCGATGTGCACGTCGCCGGCGATGACCCGCTCGGCCAGGCCCAGGTCGCCGTCGAGCAGGGCGGTGGAGGCGTCGCGGAGGGCGACCTCGACGAGTCGGATCATCTCGAGGAGGTCCTCGTCGATGACCTGGAGGTCGCTGTGGAATGCCTCGCGCATGGGTGGTCTCGCTTCCGTCGTCACAAGGGGAGGGGGATGGTCCGCCGCAGAGTCTCCCAAGGGTTCGTGAACGAGCGGGAGAGTGCGGGTGAACTCTTGGATCGACCGTACAGGCGCGATGACCTCGGCGCTCGCCGCGAGCCGGCATCGGCCTAGGCTGTATCGGTGCCCACCCCTGTCCTGCTGCTCCTCGCCGGAGTCATCGGCCTCGTGATCGGAGCGGCCGCCGCCGTGGCGTGGCTCCGCACCGACCGCCGGTCGCGCTCGGACGCGGAGCCGCCGGCACCGACCGTCCCGGAGCCCGCCGCCGAGGTGCTCTCCATCCTGTCCTCGGCCTACGTGGTCCTGGACTCCGCCGGTGACGTGCTGCGGGCCTCGCCGCTGGCCTACTCCTACGGGATCGTGCGGGCGAGCGGGTCGGACTACCCGCGCCTGGCCAACACCAAGCTCATGGAGCTGGCGAGCGACGTGGGCCGCAACGGCGGCTTCCGCGACGAGCGGATGGTCCTGCGCCGCTCGCACACCGGCGACGGCGATGCCGTGATGGACGTGCGGATGGGAGCGCTCGGCTCCCGCGGCGTCCTGCTGCTGGCCGACGACCTCACCCGCGCCGAGCGCGTGGAGGCCACCCGGCGCGACTTCGTGGCCAACGTGTCCCACGAGCTGAAGACCCCGGTCGGCGCGATCACGCTGCTGGCCGAGACGATGGAGGACGCCGCCGAGGATCCCGATGCCGTGCGGCGCTTCGCCGACCGCATGCAGGGCGAGTCCCGGCGCCTGGCCAAGCTGGTCCAGGAGATCATCGATCTCTCGCGCGTCCAGGCCACCTCCGCGCTGCCCGACGCCCAGGCCGTCGAGATCGACGACGTGGTGGCCGATGCGGTCGCCGCCAACCGCAACCTCGCCCTGGGCACGGGGATCACGGTGACCACCGGGGGCGACGAGGACCTGCGGGTCTTCGGCTCCGGGCACCGGCTGACGACCGCCCTGTCCAACCTCATCTCCAATGCGATCGCGTACTGCGAGCCCGAGACCCACATCGGGATCTCGGTGCGCCGGGACGCCGGGATGGTGGAGATCGCGGTCAAGGACCAGGGCATGGGCATCTCGCAGACCGATCTCGAGCGCATCTTCGAGCGTTTTTTCCGGGTCGACCGCGCGCGCTCGCGCGCCACCGGCGGCTCCGGGCTGGGTCTGGCGATCGTCAAGCACATCGCCTCCGACCACGGCGGGGAGGTCACGGCCTGGTCCCACGTGGGTGAGGGCTCGACGTTCACGCTCCGGCTGCCCGAGATGGGCCGGACCGGGGCGATCCCGGCCATCGCCCCCGACAACGCGGCGTCCGTCCGACAGGACGCCCTGGACCTGGAAGACTGAGCACATGACCCGCATCCTGATCGTCGAGGACGAGGAATCGTTCTCCGACCCGCTGTCGTACTCCCTGCGCAAGGAGGGCTACGAGGTCGCGATCGCCGATGACGGCACCGAGGGGCTGCGCATCTTCTCCACCCACGGCGCCGATCTCGTGCTGCTGGACCTCATGCTCCCCGGCATCAGCGGCACCGAGGTGTGCCGCGAGATCCGCCGCACCTCGAACGTCCCGGTCATCATGCTGACCGCCAAGGACGACGAGTTCGACAAGGTGCTGGGCCTCGAGCTCGGGGCCGACGACTACGTGACCAAGCCCTATTCCTCACGGGAGCTGCTGGCGCGGATCAAGGCCGTCCTGCGTCGTCGCAGCGACACCGCCGAGCTCGACGAGGACACGACCCTGGTGGCCGGCGACATCACGATGGACGTCGAGCGCCACGTCGTGACGGTGCGCGGCCAGGAGGTCGCCCTGCCGCTCAAGGAGTTCGAGCTCCTGGAGATGCTGCTGCGCAACGTCGACCGGGTGCTCACGCGCGGCCAGCTGATCGACCGGGTGTGGGGCTCGAACTACGTCGGGGACACCAAGACCCTGGACGTGCACGTCAAGCGGCTGCGCGCCAAGATCGAGCAGGACCCCCGCAACCCCGTGCACCTCGTGACCGTGCGCGGCCTGGGCTACAAGTTCGAGGTCGCCGGGCGCTGAGGGCAGAGCCCCTCTGGCGGGCCGTGCGGACCGCCGAGGTCAGCCCTGGCCGCCGTCGGAGGGCGAGGTCGAGGTGTGCGCGGTCGGGTAGTAGCCGAGCGCATCGTCCTGGACCGGGATGGTGATCGTCGTGGGCTCCTGGCCCGGGGCCGTCACGGTCAGCTGCATGACGCTGCCGGCCGGGGCCGGGACCTCGGACGCGGTGATGAGCTGCTCGCCCTCGCCGCCGATGGGCGTCACGCCGCCCGCGGGGACCTCGACGCTCGCCGAGAAGACGACCGAGCCCTCGAAGGTGCCCTCGAGCTGGGCGATGGAGGTCTCGGAGGTCTCGTTGGTGACCGTGGTCCAGACGTTGCCGTGGCCCTGCGCGTCGACGATCAGGATGGCGTTGCGCACGCCCACCCCGGTCGGGTTCGCGTTGGTGCCGTCGGCCGCCTGGTAGAAGCCGTGCGTCTGGACGGGGTTGAAGTAGGCGCATCCGGAGGCGGTCAGCGCGAAGCCGACGGCGGCGACGGACAGGGCGAGGCGGGGTCGGCGCGCGATCTTCAACGAGGTCTCCTGGCGGGGTCGCGACCGAGGTCGCGGGGACGGGACGGGGTGCCCGGGGGCACCGTCCCCAGGGTAGCGCACGCGCCGCGCACGACCCGTCCGCAGGGGCGCTCGTGCGCCCCGGTGCACGAGGGTGGCACATGTTAGCACACGTCGGTGATGCTAGACTGGCTCGGACGAAAGGGGACCAGTCACATGACTTTTGCCGTCGGCGAGACCGTTGTCTACCCGCACCACGGAGCCGCCCTCATCGAAGAGGTGAAGACCCGCACCGTCAAGGGCGAGGCACGCACCTATCTCAAGCTCAAGGTGGCGCAGGGGGATCTGACCATCGAGGTGCCGGCCGACAACGTCGACCTCGTCGGCGTCCGCGACGTCGTGGACAAGGAGGGCCTCGACGAGGTCTTCGAGGTCCTGCGCCAGCCGTACACCGAGGAGCCCACCAACTGGTCGCGCCGCTACAAGGCCAACGTCGAGAAGCTGGCCTCGGGCGACGTCAAGAAGGTCGCCGAGGTCGTGCGCGACCTGTGGCGACGGGATCAGGACCGCGGCCTCTCGGCCGGGGAGAAGCGGATGCTCGCCAAGGCCCGCCAGATCCTCGTCTCCGAGCTCGCGCTCGCGGAGAAGACCGACGAGGACAGCGCCGGGACCATCCTCGACGAGGTCCTCGCGTCCTGATCCGGCACGTCGTCCCGTCCACCTCCCGCTGATCGACACCCCAGCGTGATCACGCCCCATGCCGTCGTCCTCGCCCTCGGCGAGGACGACGCGGGCGACCTTCCGGCCCCTGCGGTGCTCCCCCTCGGAGGAGCCACGCTGCTGCAGCGCCTGCTGGGGATGCTCGCGGAGGTCGGCACCGCCCGGCCCCTCGTCCTGATCGACGCGCGGCACGCCGAGGAGATCACCCGCGCGGTCGGGGATCGCGCGACCGTGGTGGTCCACCCCGGGGATCCCGGTTCCCCCACCCTGCCCCGCCTCACAGCTCTGCGCCGTGCGGCGACGTACCTTACCGACGACGATGCACCGGTCCTGGTGCACGATGTCGCGCGGGCGCTGACGCCGGTCGAGACCGTCCGCGAGGTGCTGGCGGGCCTGACGGAGGACGTCGACGCCGTCGTGCCCGGGATCGCCGTGACCGACTCGGTCAAGCACATCTCCACGGACCCGACCCACGGCCTCCGCAACGTGGGACGCGACGGTCTCACGGCCCTGCAGTCCCCCCGCCTCCTGCGCCGCGGCGTGCTGCGCGAGGTGCTCACGGGGTCCGGGGCGGCCGGGCGTCCCGGGACGAGCCGACGACGCGACGCCGATCTCGACGGCGACGGCGGTCCGGACGACGAGATCCTCCGCGCCCAGGAGCTCGGGCATCGCGTGCGCGTGGTGCACGGGAGCCACCGCGGAGGAGCGATCGACGATCGCCTCAGCCTCTGGCGTGCGCAGATCGCCCTGGGACTGGCGCGGGACACCACGCCGCGCTGACGGGTCTCGGCATTCACCCGTTCGCGCTGAGGGGTCTCCTGATGCAACCCCGTGCGGTGACGGGTCTCGAAAATCACCCCTGCGCGCTGCGGGCTCGCGAGATCGCCTCTCCGCGTTGCCGGATCGCGAGATTCGCGGCCATGTGCATCCCGCACCGAACGGACGTGTCGGGGACGGCCGCCTGCGCGGTGCCGGTGACCGCCTCCCGTGCCGTCCGCGGGGCTCAGCCGTCCCGGCGTCGGCTCCGGCGCACGTCCCGCACCTCGCGCAGCATCCGGAGCGGCTTGGAGAACACGCGTCCGGGGAAGCTCGTGACCGAGGCGGCCGGGTCGTCGCGGAACACGCCGGCCATCCGGCGCGGCTTGGTCTGGATGCGGTCGGCGAGGTCGGGGAGGTACGCCTCGCTCACATCGAGCCGGGTCACGGCACCGCAGTGCACGCAGACGATCTGCGTGACGAACCGTCCCGCGTAGACGACCTCGTGCTCCGCATCGCGCTCGCACACGGTGCAGCGCAGGAAGCTCTCCTGGACCGCCATCATCGTCCTCTCCCCGTCCTCGCCTGCCCGTCGTCGGGTCCGGCGCACCGCACCCTCGCCGTCGTGCCCACAGCCCCCCAGCGGCGTCGCGACGGAGCGATGTCGTCGCATCCGGTGCATCAGCCTACGTCGTGTGCCTGGGGTCACCAGATGCGCGGCGCGAGCCGTCGGGACGCGACGACGTCCTGCGCCAGGAGCAGGTCCTGGGCGTAGGTGATCTTGAAGTTCGTGGCCTCGCCGCGCACCCAGGTCACCTCGAGGTCCGTGAACTGCTCGGCGCACGAGGCCGTGTCGGTGCCCACGAAGTCGTCCCGGGCGGCGGCCTCATAGGCGTCGAGGATCGTCGGGGCATCGAATCCCTGCGGGGTCTGGACCCTCAGCAGGCGGCCGCGGTCCGCCGCCCCACCCGCGAGCAGACCGTCGCCGTCCAGCGCCGCGAGATCGCGTGCCGGGATCCCGGGCACCGCGCCGCCGTGCTCGAGCGCCGCATGGAGGACGGAGGCCACCAGCCCCCGGGAGACCAGCGGGCGGGCGGCGTCGTGGATGAGCACGGTGCTCACGACCCCCGCGTCGATCCGGTCCGCGAGGTGGCGCAGGGCCAGCAGCTCCGACTCCTGGCGGGTGGCGCCCCCCGCGATCACCTCGACCCGCTGACGCATGCCCCGATCGACCACGAACTCGGCATGGGCGCGGTCCTCGGGACGCACCACGAAGACGAGCGGGCCGATGCCCTCGACCGCCCCCATGGTCGCGAGGGACCAGCCGGCGATCGCGCGGCCGCCCAGCGGCAGGAACGCCTTGTTGATCCCCGCGCCGAGCCGGCTCCCCGTCCCCCCTGCCAGCACGATCCCGGCCGCGACGGGCTGCGGCGGAGGCGTCGTGCGCCGTCGGCGAGGGGGATTCACCCGGTCATCCTACTGAGCACCGCGGCGGGCCCGGAGGGACGGCGGCGGGGCCCGACCGGCCGTCCTGGACGTCCCTGGTGGCTCCCGAGTCCGCGTGGGATGATCGTGGGTCGGACCGGCGGCAGCGAACGCCGCCGGACGAGAGCACGTGCCGCGCGAGGGATCCGCGGCCGGGAAGGAACAGGGATGCGCACAGTCGCCATCGTGTGTGGAGCAGGGGTGGCCACCTCCGCTCTGATCGCGGCCAAGGTCCGCGAGCACCTGGCAGGACGTCGCGACCCCGTCCACGTCATCCAGGCCACCGTCATGGACCTCCTCTCCCCCGACTTCACGGCGGACCTCGTCGTCTCCACCGTCGAGATCCCCGCCGCGCTGGGCATCCCCGTCGTCTCCGGCATGCCGCTCCTGCTGCAGACCTCCCCCGAGGTCACCTTCGACGGCGTCGACCGCCTGCTGGACCGCCTCGACGCCGAGGGCACCGCGTGACGCCTCTCCCCCGCGTGGGGATCGGCACGGACGTCCACGCCTTCGCCGCCGAGGGCTCCGACCGCGAGCTGTGGGTCGCAGGACTGCGCTGGCCCGGCGAGCGTCCCCTGGACGGGCACTCCGACGGCGACGTCGCCGCGCACGCCGCCTGCGACGCGCTGCTGTCGGCCGCGGGACTGGGCGACCTCGGCTCCCGCTTCGGCACCGACCGTCCCGAATGGGCGGGGGCCTCCGGGGCGGCGCTGCTCGGCGAGACCGCACGGATCCTGCGGGATGCCGGGTTCGAGATCGGCAACGTCGCGATCCAGGTGATCGGCAACCGCCCCCGCCTGTCGACCCGCCGCGAGGACGCCGTCGCGGCGCTGACCTCCGCCCTGGGAGCTCCCGTGAGCCTCTCGGGCACCACCACCGACGGGCTGGGCCTGACCGGGCGCGGCGAGGGGCTCGCCGCGATCGCGACCGCGCTCGTCCTCGACGTCCCCACCCCCGGCCCCACGCATCAGGAGCACGCAGCATGAGCGCAGCCACGGACCACGGCACCGCGACCCCTGCGGGCGCCGGCGAGCAGGGCCCCGCCACCCCGTCCGCCCCCGCACCGGGCACGACGGCGACCCACACCGCGGCCGACGTCGATGCCGCCCGTGGCCGCCTGGCCGGGATCGTGCGCCGCACCCCCGTCCAGCTGTGCGAACGGCTGTCGGAGATCGCCGGGGTGCCCGTGTGGCTCAAGCGCGAGGACCTCCAGGCGGTCCGCTCCTACAAGATCCGCGGCGCCTACCTCTTCCTCTCCGGCCTCGACGAGGACGCACGGTCCGCCGGCGTCGTCGCCGCCAGCGCCGGCAACCACGCCCAGGGCGTCGCCTACGCCTGCCGCGCCCTCGGGATCGACGGCCGCATCTACGTGCCCGGCACGACGCCCCGCCAGAAGCGCGAGCGCATCGTCGCGCTCGGCGGCGACCGTGTGCGCCTGATCCTCATCGGCGAGACCTTCGACGATGCGGCGGCTGCCGCGGCCGCCGACGCCGAGAGCACCGGCGCCACGATCGTCCCGCCCTTCGACTCCCCCGTCGTGATGGCCGGTCAGGGCACCGTGATCGCCGAGGCCGTCGAACAGCTCCGCGAGGACCACGGCCGTGACGTCTCCACCGTGGTGCTCCCCGTGGGCGGCGGCGGGCTGCTCGGCGGGAGCCTCACCTGGCTGCGCGAGCGGGCACCGGAGCTGCGGGTCATCGGCGTCGAGCCCGCGGGCGCGGTGTCGATGGCCGCGGCCGTCCGGGCCGGGCACCCCGTCACGCTGCACGAGATGGAGCGCTTCGTCGACGGCGCCGCCGTGCGGCGGATCGGCGCGCACCCCCTCGAGGTGGTCCTCGAGGCCCGCCCCGCGCTCGTGGCCGTCGACGAGGGCGCCGTGTGCACCGAGATGCTCGACCTGTACCAGACCGACGGCATCATCGCCGAACCCGCCGGGGCCCTCGCGGCCTCCGCCGTCGCCGTCGGCTCCGTGACCGCCCGCGAGGACGAGACGGGGATCCTGGTGGTGCTCTCGGGCGGGAACAACGACGTGTCCCGGTACAACGAGGTCGTCGAGCGGTCCCTCGTGCACCAGGGCCTCAAGCACTACTTCCTGGTGACCTTCCCGCAGGAGCCGGGCGCTCTGCGACGGTTCCTGGACCAGATGCTCGGCCCCGACGACGACATCGTCCTCTTCGACTACATCAAGCGGAACAACCGCGACGCCGGTCCGGCGCTCGTGGGCCTCGAGATCGGCGCCCCCGAGAACCTCGAGCCGCTGCTGGCGCGGATGGCCGCGTCCAACATGGAGATCGAGCGCATCGACCCCGCCGGGCCGATGTACCGCTACCTGACCTGAGGGGCCGGGCCGCGGAGCGGGGTCGAGTCCAGGGTCCGGCCGCGGGTCGAGTTCCGGGCCGGATCCTGGTCCCATGGAGGGTCGGGCCCAGGGGCCGGCCCCCGCTCCCGCGGACGGCACCTCGTCCCGGGACGGGCACTGACCGCCCCTCCCGGCCACCGACACGCACGGGGCCGGACCGAGCTGCGTCGATCCGGCCCCGTGGGGGCTGGCGATGGTGCTTCAGGGCTCAGGCGGAGGTCGCCTCCGGCGTGCCGCGGCGTGCGGCGACGGCGGACTCGACGATGTCGTCCAGGGACTTGCTGCTGGACCAGCCCAGGGTCTCGCGGATCCGGTCGGTCGAGCACACCAGCTTGGCGGGGTCGCCCGGTCGGCGGGGGCCGATCTCCGGCACGATCTCCTCACCGAGCGCCCGCGACAGGGCCGCGATGACGTCGAGCACGCTCGATCCCGTGCCCGTGCCGACGTTGAACACCCGGTAGGGCCGCTCCTCGCCGCGCAGGTAGTCCAGCGCCGAGATGTGCGCCTCGGCGAGGTCGACCACGTGCACGTAGTCGCGGATGCAGGTGCCGTCGGGGGTGTCGTAGTCCTCGCCGAAGACGATGGGCTTCTTCCCCTTGTCGAGCGCGTCGAGCACGATCGGCACGAGGTTCATGACCTGGGTGTCCGCGAGATCCGGCCAGCCGGTGCCGGCGACGTTGAAGTAGCGCAGCGCGACGGTGCGCAGGTCGTGGGCGCGCTCGGCGTCGGCCAGCATCCACTCGCCCACGAGCTTGGTCTCGCCGTAGGGGTTGATGGGCGCCGGGATGAGCTCCTCGGTCACGAGGTCCACGTCCGGCACGCCGTACACCGCGGCGGAGGAGGAGAACACGACGTCGCGGACGCCCGCGGACGCGCAGGCGGCGAGGACGTTGGCCAGACCCGCGATGTTGTCGTGCCAGTACAGCTCGGGCTTGGCGACGCTCTCGCCGACCTGCTTGTGTGCGGCGAAGTGGATCACCGAGTCCGCACCGGAGGCATGGAGATGGAAGGCGAGCTTGTCCTGGGCATCGGGCAGGGTCACGTCGAGCTCGACGAGGTCTGCGCCGCGGGCGCGCTCGGCGAACCCGGTGGAGAGGTCGTCCACGACCACCACGTGCTCACCTCGCTCCACGAGCAGGCGCACCACGTGCGATCCGATATACCCGGCACCACCGATCACGAGAGTCGTCATGACGCCAGCGTAGCGTCCGCCCGCCGAGCGCCCGGCCTGCACCAGAAGACGGCCACGTCCCGAACTGCACGTGCCGGGCTTTGAGGCTGGGGGGATCGGAGGACGCGCGGACGATGGGAACCTGGGCGCTCGGACGCCGTGTACACGAACCGGCGTCAGGTGCAAGGACGACGTCACCGGCGCAGCCGTACCTGCACAGGACGCCGACTCGTGCTCACCCCGCCACCGACCCTCACCCCACGCCGGGGCCGGAGGGTGTCGGGGCGGCCGTCAGCTCCAGGAGGTCGCGACCGGGCGGCCCTCGGCGAAGCCCGCGGCGCTCTGGAGGCCGATGACGGCACGGTCGCGGAAGGCCGCGAGGTCCTCGGCACCGGCGTAGGTGCACGAGGAGCGGACCCCGGCCGTGATGGAGTCCAGCAGGTCCTCGACGCTGCCCGCGCCGTCCGCGAGGTACATGTGCGAGGTGGAGATGCCCTCCTCGAACAGGGACTTGCGCGCTCGGGAGAAGGCATCCTCCGCGGCGGTGCGGGAGGAGACGGCGCGCTTGGAGGCCATCCCGAAGTTCTCCTTGTACTTCCGTCCGGCCTCGTCGACGTGCAGATCCCCCGGGGACTCGAAGGTCCCCGCGAACCACGAGCCGATCATGACGTTGGAGGCCCCGGCGGCGAGGGCGAGGGCGACGTCGCGCGGGTGGCGCACCCCGCCGTCGGCCCACACGTGCCCGCCCAGCTCGCGGGCGGCCGTCGAGCACTCCAGGACGGCCGAGAACTGGGGCCTGCCCACGCCGGTCATCATGCGGGTGGTGCACATCGCACCGGGCCCCACGCCCACCTTCACGATGTCCGCTCCCGCGTCGAGGAGCTCGCGGGTGCCCTCCGCCGTGACGACGTTCCCGGCGACGAGCCGCACGGGGGTCGATCCCGCGGGTCCGAGCTCCGTCCGCACGGACCGCAGCGCCTCGATCATCCGCTCCTGGTGACCGTGGGCGGTGTCCAGGACGATGACGTCGGCTCCGGCGTCCACGAGGGCGCGCGTGCGGGTGACGACGTCGGCGTTGATCCCGACGGCGACGGCGACCCGCAGGGCGCCGGCCGCATCGAGGGCCGGGGTGTAGATGGTCGAGCGCAGCACGCCGCGCGCGGTGAGGACCCCGCGCAGCGTGCCGTCGCCCTCGAGGACGAGCGCCACCTCGTGCGCCGTGGCGCCGATGCGCGCGTGCACGGCGGCGGGGTCGCCCGCCGCCTCCTGGGGGCTGAGGGTGAGCGGGTCCGCGAGGAGCACCTCGGAGACGGCGGTGAAGGCGTCGCGTCCCTCGAGCTCCTGCTCCGAGACGATCCCGAGGGGACGGCGGTCCGCATCGACGACCACCACGATCCCGTGCGGACGCTTGGGCAGCAGCGCCCGGGCCTGGCCGACGGTCCCGGTCGGCGCGAGGGTCAGGGGGTGGTCGACGAGCACGTCCCGTGTCTTGACCGAGCGCACCGTGTCCACGAGCCGTTCGAGCGGGAGATCCTGCGGCAGGACCGCCAGCCCGCCGCGTCGCGCCATCACCTCTGCCATGCGCCGTCCGGACACCGCCGTCATGTTCGCCGCGACGAGCGGCACCGTGGTGCCCGTTCTGTCGTCCGTGGCGAGGTCCACATCGAAGCGGGAGGTGACGGCGGAGCGCGACGGCAGGAAGAAGCAGTCGTCGTAGGTGAGGTCCGTGGCGGGGGTGTGGATCAGGCGCATGGGTCCAGGTTACGGCGCTGTGCGGCGACCCCGGGGGTGTCCCGTCGGCCTCTCGGGAGCCGCAGTGATCCAGGTCGCGGGCACGCGACGTCCGCATCGCGCACACGGAATCTCCACGGAGCTGCGGGGGTCGATGGAGGTCGCGTCCGTAGGATGACCCGCATGACGGAGCACAACCCTGCCCGCAAGCGCCCCCGTGCGCGTCGGGGCCGGCACATGGCACGCCCGGCGAACCGTCCCGCTCCGCCCAGCGCGGAGGCGGGGCAGACGGCGCGCGCCTGGACGTTCGGCGACCTGCGTCCCACGGACGATGACGCCGCACCGCGCGAGGCGACGACGGGACGACCTCTCGCGGGAGGCACGTCGTCCGGAACGGCTGCGGCCGGCGGCGCAGGCGCGGCGACCGGCGGCGCAGCCGCCGGAGCCGGGGCTCGCAGGGCCGCCACGGGCGGGGCCGTCGCCGGGGCCGCCGCTGGTGCGCTGGCCGGCAGCGCCGCCGCGGCCGGTGCCGCACGACGACGGGCCGCCGAGCCCGGGGCCGACGACATCGATCGCACCCGAGCCCTACCCGCCGCGGACCCCGAGGCGACACAGGCCATGCCCCGTGTGCAGGATGCGCCGGGCGCAGCCGCGGACACGGCGTCCGCCCAGGCGTCACGTGCCCCCAGCCACCGCCGCGAGATCGCGCCCGGCACCGACCCGGCCACCGTGTCCGATGCTCCGGACGCCTGGTCCGGGACCGCCGCCGCCGACGACGCCCCGGCCGAGGGACCCGTCCACCACGTCGCCGGAGGCGCCCGGTCCGCCGAGCCCGTGCGCGTCGCCGGGTCCGGGGGATCGCGCGCCGCACGGGACACATCCCGTGGATCCGTCGCCGACGGGACGGCCGCCTCGACCGCCTCCGAGCCGGAGACCGAGGCCTCCTCGTCGGCAGCCGCCTCCGCACGCGGTCGACGCCGTGCGCAGCCCGCCCAGGGCTCCCTGCCCAAGGCGATGGGCTGGACAGCGCTGACCGCGCTGATCCCGGGAGTCGGCCTGCTGACCACCCGGCTCCGCGCCCTCGGGATCGCGCTGCTGGCCGTGCTGGCCGTCTGCGTGATCGGCGGGGTCGCCTGGGCCGCCACCGCCGATGAGCCGCAGATGACCCTGCTGCGCCTGGCCACCAAGCGCAACGTCATCATCGGGCTGCTCGTCGCCGCGGTCGCCGTGGGACTGATCTGGATCCTGCAGATCGCCCTCACCAACATCGCCCAGAACACCCGCGAACGTCTCCGCGGTGGACGCAGGGTCGCCTCGGGCGTCCTCGCCGCCGTGCTCGTCGTCGCCTCGGCGGCGCCGTTCGCCTTCGGCGCCCAGGCGCTCTACTCCGCCCAGGGCCTCCTGGGCAACCACACGGTCTTCGGCGGATCCGCCACCGACGAGAAGATCGCCGAGGGCACCGATCCGTGGAAGGACACCCCGCGCCTGAACGTGCTGATGCTCGGCCAGGACGCCGGAGCGGACCGCACCGGCACCCGGCCCGACACGATCATGGTCGCCTCGATCGACACGAAGTCCGGGAAGACCGCCCTCTTCTCGATCCCCCGGAACCTCACCTACGTGCGCTTCCCCGAGGGGACCCCCGAGGCCAAGGCCTTCCCCGACGGCTTCACCGCCTACGGGACCAACGAGAACCTCATCAACGCGGTGTGGTCCTGGGCCGAGGACAACAAGGACCTGTTCCCCGGGGATCCCAACCCTGGCCTCACCGCCACCAAGCACGCGGTCGAGGAGACCCTCGGGCTCACGCTGGACTACTACGCGATGGTGAACCTGCAGGGGTTCTCCGACCTGGTCGACGCGATCCACGGGGTCGACATCAACGTCGAGCGCCGCATCCCGATCGGCGGCGGCCACAACCAGGCCACCGGCGGCAAGTACCCGATCACCGGATGGATCGAGCCGGGCGAGCAGCACCTCGACGGCTATCACGCCCTGTGGTACGCCCGGTCCCGCGAGGGCTCGGACGACAACGACCGCATGTGCCGCCAGCAGCGCATGATCCGGATCGTCACCGAGGAGGCGGACCCCCTGACCCTGGCGGGCGCCTTCCCGCAGCTCGTGACCGCCACGGAGCAGAACATCGAGACGGACATCCCCGCGGACCGGCTCGACGCCTTCGTGGACCTCGCGCAGCGCGTCAAGACCGGCGGCTTCCAGTCCTATCCGCTGTCCCGCGAGGTCGACGCCCCGGGCGCGGACAACTGGTCGAAGTTCGGCCACCCGGACTGGGACTTCACCAAGCAGTGGGTCCAGGACTCCATCACCGCCTCGATGCAGACCGATGGTGCGGTCTCGGTCAAGGGCGAGACCCCGGCCGCCGCAGAGACGCCCGCCGAGGCGGCACCGACCACCGAGGCTCCGACGACCGCCGCTCCCACTACCGAGGCGCCCGCCTCGGAGGAGCCGTCGGCGGCGCCGACCACCGAGGCACCCGCCGACCCGCTCGCGGCCTGCATGCCCAAGGCCTGAGCACCCGTCCGGACGGACGACGGCCCGGCACCCCTGCGAGGGTGCCGGGCCGTCGTGCGTCCGGGCGCTGTCAGTCGGTGAGCTGCAGCAGGGCGTTCTCGATGAGCTCGGGCAGCGCCGGGTGGATCCAGTACTGGGTGCGCGCGATGTCCGCGGGCGTCTGGCCCAGGCTCATGGCCTGGATGATCGGCTGGATCAGCACCGTGGCCTCGGGGCCGATGATGTGACAGCCCAGGATCTCGCCGCTGTCGGCATCGGCGATCAGCTTGGCGAAGGACGTGGTGTCCTCCAGAGCCCAGCCGAAGGCGATCCCGGAGTAGTCCTGGTGCGCCACCCGCAGGCGGCGGCCGGTGGCGCGCGCCTGCGCCTCGGTGAGGCCGACGCCTGCGACCTGCGGCTCGCCGAAGATCCCGTGCGGGATGGGCATGGTGTCGCTGCGCCAGAGGTCCTCGGGGTGCAGGACGTTGTGCCGCAGGATCCGCAGCTCGTGGTTGGCGACGTGCTTGAGCTGCTCGGGCGAGGAGAGGTCGCCGAAGGCCCAGACGCCGTCGAGCACCTCGCCGCCCTCTGCCAGCACCCTCTGATGGCCGTCGACGCGCACCCGCCCGGCGTCATCGACCGCGATGCCTCCGGCTTGGACGTGCAGGAGGTCGCTGTTGGGCCGGCGCCCGAGGGCCACGAGCAGCTCCTCGGCCTCGATCACGCGCTGGGCGCCGTCCTGCTCGCCGGTGATGGTCACGCCCTCGGCCGTCCGACGGACGGAGCGGGCCGCGAAGCCCGTCACGACGGTGCACCGCTCGCGGGTCACCTCGGTGTACGTCCGCGAGACGTCCTCGTCCTCGTGACGCAGCAGCGTGTCGGAGCGGGCGATGATCGTGACGTCCACGCCGAGGGCGGACAGGATGTGGGCGAACTCCGCGGCGATGACGCCCGAGCCGAGGATCGCGAGGGAGGCCGGGAGGCGGTCGACCCGCATCACGGTGTCCGAGGTCAGCGGCTGCGCCTCGACGAGCCCGTCGATCGCCTCGGGCAGCGTGGGCCGGGAGCCCGCACCCAGCACGACGGTGTCGGCGGTGACCTGCTCGGTGCCGCCGTCCCGCAGTCGGACCGCGAAGGACTTGGGGCCCGTGAAGCGGGCGGTGCCGCGCAGGAGGGTGAGGTTCGCGTTGTCGGCGTGGTTCTCGCGGTACTCCAGCCCGCCCTGGGAGATGGGGTCGATGCGCCCGAAGATCCGGTCGCGGATCGCCGGCCAGTCGACGCCCTGGAAGGTCTCGTGGACGCCGAAGCGGGCGGCATCCCGCGGAGTATCCGCGACGTCCGCGGTGTGGACGAACATCTTGGTGGGGATGCACCCGAGGTTCAGGCAGGTCCCGCCGAACACGTGGTCGGGGCCCACGCCGCGGTCGATGTAGACGATGGAGCGGTCGGCGAACTCGGGACCGGGGAAGGAGTTCCCGGAACCGGAGCCGATGAGGGCGATGTCGTAGTGGGTCACCCCCGCAGGCTACGCTGCCACCATGGTGCCCAGCAGGAGGCCTCCCGCTGCGCAGAGGGTCCCGGCCACGAGCATCCCGGCGGCGTTGACGACGGCCGCTCCGACGCGGCGCTCGCGCAGCAGCGACACCGTCTCGAAGCTCGCCGTGGAGAAGGTGGTGTAGCCGCCGCAGAACCCCGCGCCCACCACGAGGGCGGCGTTCTCGTCCAGCAGGGCGCTCGCGGCCAGCCCCGAGGCCAGGCCCAGGACGAAGGAGCCGCTGAGGTTGATGACGAGCGTGCCCCACGGCAGGGTCACCGCGGGGCGCTCGGCGGTGCGGGCGCGCACGACGCCGTCGACGACCATCCGGCAGCCCGCCCCGATCCCGCCGGCGAGCGCGAGGGCGAGGAACACCAGCGGGCTCATGCGGCGTCCCCGTCGGCCCGCGGGACGAGCCCCGCGACGAGGATCCCGGCGCCGGTCGCGACGAGCCCGAGGATCACGCTGCCCACCCCGTAGACGAGGGCGATGCCCGGGTGCCCCGCTCCGGCCGCGGCGGTGACGGCCAGCGACAGCGCGCTGTAGGAGGTGTAGCCGCCGATCACCCCGGTGCCCACGAACAGCCGCAGGGCCCGCCGCAGGCCCGCGTCGGGGCCGCGCCGCGCGAGCGCCTCCAGGAGCATGCCCAGCACGAAGGCCCCGGAGAGGTTGCAGGCCAGCAGCGCCCAGGGGATGCCCGCCGCGGGCGGCACGGTGAGGGTCAGCGCCTCGCGCAGGGCCGTGCCGATCACCCCGCCCGCGACCACCAGGCCGATGGCCCCGGGGCGCAGGTGCAGGGGGCGCGGGGGCCTCGCCGATGCTGTGGTCACGTGCGGCCTCCTCCGACCTCCGGGTGCATCGAGCATTCAAGCACTGTGCGGGACCGGTGCGGGGAGACCCTGCGCACCAGGGGCGTGCGAGCCGTTCCCCTCGGGGCGGGCGGCCCCTAGGGTGGGCGGTGCGCGGGAACGCCGCGCAGGCACGCGGGACGACCCGCGCGACCGCGATCCACCGGGGACGGCTCCACGAGGAGATCGTCATGCAGTCCGTGCTCCGCCCGGTCCTCGCACCCGCCGCCCTCGCCCGCGCCGCCCTCGGCTGGCTCGCGTGGGTTCTCGTCCTGGTGGCGGCCCCGCTCCTGGCACCGCCGCTGGGTCCGCTCGCGCTGGGGATCGGCCTGGTGGGGATCATCGCCGTGATCCTCGTGTGCGCCGGCGGCGTGGTCACGCAGGCCGAGGCGCTGGCCCATCGGCTCGGCGACCCGTACGGCACCCTGGTGCTCACGCTGTCGATCGTCCTCATCGAGGTGGTGCTCATCTCGGCGGTCCTGCTGGGGCCCGCCGACCTTCCCGCCATCGCCCGGGATTCGGTGATGGCCGTCGCGATGATCATCCTGAACCTCGTCATCGGCCTCGCCCTCCTGCTGGGTGGGATCCGCCATGGGGACCTGGCCCACGAGCGCACGGGCACCTCGGCATACCTGGTGCTGCTGCTGGTCCTGTCCACGATCACCTTCGCCCTGCCCCTCGTGATCGGCACCGGGGGCACCTATGGGCCGGGCCAGGCCGTCGTCGTCGCGGTGCTCACGCTGGGGCTGTACGCCGTGTTCCTGGTGCGCCAGACAGGGGCCCAGGCGGCGGACTTCCGCGAGGTGGTCGGCAGCGGCGCGACCCCGGCACGGATCGACGGCGAGCCCGCGACGGAGGCGCGGCCTGCCGGCGGGGGCGCGTCCGGGATCGGCACGAGGACCGACGCGATGGCCGATGCCGGCGCCAGTGCCGGTGCCAGCGCCAGTGCGAGCGCGGATGCCGATGCCGGCATCGGCGCGATCGTCGCGGCCCATCGCGGTGAGATCCTCGCGCGCGGCGGTCTCCTCGTCGCCACGGTGCTGCCCATCGTGCTGCTGTCCCACGTCCTGGCCTCGCTGCTGGACGATGCCCTGGGTCGCCTCGATGCGCCGCCGGCGCTCGCCGGGGCGATCATCGCCGGGATCGTGTTCCTGCCCGAGTCGATCACCGCGGTGCGGGCGGCGCTGGCCGGAGAGATCCAGCGGGTCGTCAACCTGTGCCACGGCGCGCTCGTGTCGACGGTGGGACTCACCGTCCCGGCGGTGCTCGTGATCGGGCTGCTGACCGGCAGCACGGTGGTCCTCGGCGAGGCACCCGCCCAGCTGCTCCTGCTGGGGGTCGCGCTCGCCGTGTCGATCGTGACGTTCTCGGCTCCCCGGGTGACCACGCTGCACGGGGCCGCGCACCTCGTGGTGTTCGGGCTGTACGGCCTCGTGCTGTTCTCGTGAGGCCCCGGGGTGCTGCTCAGGCGGTCTCGGACGCGCCCGGATCGGCGCCCGGCTCGGGCGCCGTGCCCGGCCCGTCCTGGATGGGATCGACGCCCTCGCCGACGGGGTCCAGCGGCACCACCACCACGGGGCGGCGCTGGCGATGGGTGAGCTGGGCGGCGACGGAGCCGTTGAAGAGCTCCCGCAGCGAGCCGCGCAGCCCTTCCTTGGTGCCCACCACGATCATGAGCGCGTCGAGCTCCTCGGCGACCCGCGAGATCTCGGTGGCAGGCCCGCCGACGCGCAGCCGGGGCGTCCAGGCGATCCCGCGCGGTGCGACGACCTCGTCGATGATCCGGGACAGGGCCGGATCGAACTCGAGGTCCTCCGCGAGCGGCGGCACCGTGACGAGCCCCCCGGTGGGGGTCTCCCCGAGCGTGTAGGGGCTGGCGTCGACGGCGACGCAGGTCAGGCGGGCGCCGAAGGTGTCCGCGTACCACGCGGCGGTCTCCACGACGTGGCGCGACCTCTCGTCCACCACTCCGACGACGATGTCCCTGGTGGTCTGTGACATGGCGTTCCCTCCAATCCGGTCCGCCCGGGGCGGGCCCGCGGTGGCGCCGGCGGCTGCCGTGACGTCCCCTCCATTGAAGCACCGTCCCGGCATCGCGGCGGGACGTCGGTCCTGATCCGTCCGATGGCGGAGAGCCCTGCCTCAGTCCCCGGCGGTGCCGCCGACGTACCACTCGGGGAGCTCCTCGGGCGCCAGGCGGGTGGGGTCGTCCGGGCGGCTGAGGGTGAGCATGGCGCGGCCCACCTGCGGGAGGCGTTCGAGGTCGTCCTCGACGGCCTGCACCCGCACGGCGAGCGTGCCCTCGGGCAGGTCGCCGGCCATGTCGACGGCGGCGACGACGAACAGCCGTTCGGGGCCGATCCACTCGGTGTGCAGGAAGCTGACCCGCTCGACCGCGGGATCGGTCACGAGCGTCGTGAGGATCTGCCGCTCGAGGAACGGCGTGCCTCCCTCACCGGTCAGGAAGTCGGAGTTGCGGCGGATGAGGTTGATGGCGATGACGCCCAGCAGCAGACCCACGAGGATCGAGCCGATCGCGTCCCACACCGGGTCCCCCGTCACCTGGTGCAGCACCAGCCCGGCGGTGGCGATCCCGATGCCGATGAGCGCGGCGAAGTCCTCGAAGAACACGGCCCGCAGCATCGGGTTGGAGGTGACCCGGATGAACCGGATCGGGTGGCGCAGGCGCCCGGAGGCGCCCGCACGGGTCTGGCGCACCGACTGCAGGAAGGACGTGCCCTCGAGCACGAAGCTCAGCGCCAGCACGAGGTAGGCCCAGCCGTAGGCGGCCCCGCCCTCCTCCGGTGCCCCGAGGGACTGGATGCCGTGCCAGACGGAGACCCCGGCGCCGACGGCGAAGAGGCCGATCGCGGCGAACATCGCCCACACGTACCCGGAGCGCCCGAACCCGAGCGGGTGGTCCTCGTCGGCGGGACGCCGGGCCCGGCGCTCGCCGATCAGCAGCAGCACCTCGTTGCCGGTGTCGGCCCACGAGTGCACGGCCTCGGCGAGCATCGATGCGGAGCCCGTGATGCCGGCGACGACGGTCTTGGCGACCGCGATGAGGATGTTGGCCAGGAAGGCGATCATGATCGTGCGCAGGCTGCCGGAGCCGCTCTCCCCCGCTGCGGGATCGGTGGGCGACGCGTCCTGCGGCGCGGCGGCGTGGTGTGTGCTGGATGCCATGGTGACCTGCTTCCCCGACGAGCTGACCGGGCCATCATGCACCGGGCGCCCCGGCCCGTCGCGTCGATGTCGGCGAGCAGACAGGTCCGGCCGTCGCCGCTGCCCCGGGTCGCGGCGGCGAGGCGGACCCGGTCACCTCACCGGCACGGCCTGCGACTGCCCCTGTACGGGGGCGAGCTTCGGCGCGGCCTTCTCGCGGTTCTTCCGCAAGTACGCCGTCTTCTCGGGGCGCGCCTCGCGCTCGGAGTGCTGGTACGCCGCGCTGGCCCTCGTCGTCCTGAACCTGATCCCCCTCGAGATCTACCTGGCCGGCGGACTGCTCCTCGTCCTCCTGTTCCTGGTGGTCCTGGTCCCCTCGATCGCCGTGGCCGTGCGACGCCTCCACGACGCCAACCTCAGCGGCCGGCTCTACCTCCTGACGGTCATCCCGAGCGTCGGCCCGATCATTCCCCTGGTGCTCGTCCTGCTGCCGCGCAAGACCGAGGGCAGCCGCTTCGACCGGGTCTGAGGCGGAGCACCGCCGACACACCAGGCCGCGGACGGACCGATCGGGCCGAACTCCTCGCATCGCGGCCCCGGACCTGCTAGACCGGGAGCCCCGACGAGGAGGCAGCCATGACCCAGCCCGATCTCCGACCCGCCGAGCTCGCCCTGCGCCCCGGACGAGGCGAGCTCACCGCATCACCCCGACGACGCAGCGCCGCCGAGCGCGCCGAGGCGCTGGCGCTGATCGTCGAGCGCCTCGACACGCTCCCACCGGAGGCGGCGCACGACCTGTTCGGCCCCGGTGCTCAACGGATCCTCTACGTCCACTTCGAGGACGGCGCCTCGCGGGTCGCCCTGATCCTGGACCCGCCCACCGCGCTGCGCGCACCGTCGGCCACGGCGCTGGAGGCCCACGTCCGGGCGCACGTCGCCGAGTCCCGCGGGGTCAGCGACGTCGACGTGCACGTCTTCGGCAAGAGCGTGCCGCGCGACCTGGCATGGCAGGTGCTGCGCTCCCTGGCGTGATCGGCGACCGTCTGCCTCGAGCGGTGGGCGAGCACGCACCGTGAACGCGGACGACACGAGCCCCGTCCGGAGGGGTGCGCACGAGCACCTCGCGGTCCACGATGCGGGAGATCCGTCCACGTCCGACATCGTGGCGGACATCGACCCCGGGGGGGGACACATGAGCGTCTGGATGGACGACGACCGACGAGAGCATTCGACACCGCGTCCGCAGGGCCCGCGCTTCGACCCGCTGTACGGCGCGACGCCGCTGGAGGCCCCTGGGGAGGTTCTTCACGAAGTACGGGGTGCTCCGGGGCCGGGCGTCCCGCTCGGAGTACTGGTGGGTGACGGTGATCCTCTCCGTCCCGTCCGTGATCGTCGGCGTCGTCGTGCAGGTCGCCGGGCGAGAGCTCCCTCGGAACTCTGCAGGCGATCTTCGTCATGGGCCTGATCATCGGCGTCGCGACCATCATCCCGACCTTCGCCCTGACCGTGCGACGCCTCCACGACGCGAACTTCAGCGGCCTCTTCCTCCTGCTGGGCTTCGTCCCGTTCATCGGCGGATTGATCGTCACCATCCTGCTGCTCATGCCGGACCGTGAGGAGGGCTCCCGCTTCGACTGGTGACGTCGCGCCGAGGGGCCGCGGCGCGATCTCGTCGGGGACGTGCGGCGGCCGGGGAGGATTCACACGGCGCGGCCGGCGACCGGGAGCTCCCCCGCGTAGAGCCCGGTGGACAGGTACCGCTCGCCGCTGTCGGGGAGCACCGCGACGATCGTGCGGCCGGCATTCTCCTCGCCGGCGGCGAGCTGTCCGGCGGCGACGAGCGCGGCCCCGGAGGAGACGCCCACGAGCAGTCCGAGCGTGCGCGCCACCTCCCGCGCGGCGCGGTAGGCGTCGGCTCCGGGCACGTCGAGGATCTCGTCGACCACGTCGAGGTCCAGCACGGGCGGGATGCCGTTGCCGCCGATGATCCCCTGGATCAGGTGGGGCGCGAACTCCCCGCCTCGCAGGACGGGGGCCTCGGCGGGCTCGACCGCCACGACCTGCAGCGCGGGGTTGCGCTCCTTGAGGTAGGAGCCTGCGCCCGTGATCGTGCCGCCGGTCCCGGTCGTCGCGACGAGCACGTCGACCTCGCCGTCGGTGTCGGCCCAGATCTCGGGGCCCGTGGTCTCGTGGTGCGTCGCGGGGTTGGCGGGATTGCCGCCCTGGCCCGACAGGAACGCCCCGGGGAGCCGCTCGACGATCTCCCCCGCCCGCTGGTTGGCGCCGGCCATCGCGTCGACGCCCGGGGTCAGCACCACCTCGGCGCCGAGCGCCTCGAGCAGGTGCCGCCGTTCGAGGGACACGTCGTCGGGCAGCGTGATGATGAGGCGGTAGCCGAGCGCCGCGGCGATCCATGCCAGGGCGATCCCGGTGTTGCCGCTCGAGGCCTCCACGATCGTGCCGCCGGGGGTCAGGCGTCCGTCGGCCACGGCGGCGCGGACGATCGCGAGCGCGGTGCGGTCCTTCACGCTCGAGGCCGGGTTGAAGGACTCGAGCTTGCCCAGCACACGGGCGCGGGCGCCCGGCAGAGCGGGCGTGACGTCCAGGAGCGGGGTGCCGCCGACGAGGTCGGTGAGGCTGGAGGCGACGCGTGACATGGGGATCCTCTGGTGGTGCGACGGGGTCGGGCACCATCCTCGCGCCCGGGGCGGGTCCGGCGACGCACGTGACGTCATGTGACGGGTCGGTGACGGCGCCCGAGGGGTCAGGGGCGCTCGTCGTACGCGCCGCGCGCCGCGAGGATCGCCGGCATGGCGTGCTCGACCCAGTCGCGCGTGGCGTGCAGCAGGGGCACGAGGGTGCGCCCCGCGTCGGTCAGCGCGTAGTCGACGCGGGGCGGCACCTCCGGAAGGGCCGTGCGGGACACCAGGCCGTCGCGCTCGAGGGTGCGCAGGGTGCGCGAGAGCACGCTCGGGGAGATCCCCCGAGCGCGCCGTGCGAGCTCCCCGTTGCGCGCGGGGCCCTCGGCGAGGGTCTCGAGGATCAGCACGGTCCACTTGTCCCCGACGAGCCCGAGCACCTGGCGGCTCGGGCACCCGGGGTCCCGGACGTCGAAGTCCATCGGCTCAGGTCCCTCCTGCCGCGACGGCGGCCGTTCAGTAGGCGACGGAGACGCGCCGACGCAGCTGGGTGCGGTCCTCGAGCACGTCGACGAAGGCGAGCGCGAAGTCGTCCCCGGAGATGTCCGAGCGCCCCTCGGCATCGCTCAGCAGCACGTCCCCACCCAGACGGTACGTGCCGGTGCGCTCGCCGGGGTTGTAGGAGCCGAACGACGCGGCGGGGCTCAGGTACAGCCAGTCGAGGCCGGTGGTGTCCTCGCGCAGGGCCTCGAGCACGGCGCCGTGGGCCTTGGCCTCGCCCGCGAAGGCGGCCGGGAAGTCCGGGGTGTCGAACAGCAGGGGACCGCCCTCGGAGACGTGGAGCGATCCGGCGCCGCCGACGAGGGCGAGGCGCGCCCTGGCGGACTCCGCGGCGTCGCGCAGGGCGGGAAGGGCGTCGAGCAGCGTGGGCCCGCCCTCCTCACCGGGAGCGGCATGCAGGGCGACGACGACGTCGTGGACGCCGTCGGTGACCTCGCGCACGAAGGCGGCGTCGTGGACGCTGCCGGCGCGGGCCTCCCGATCGGCGGGGACGGCGGAGACGTCGCGGGCGACGGCGATGACGTGGTGACCGCGGCGGACGAGCTCTGCGGCGATGCGGCTGCCCGCGTACCCGGTGGCTCCGAAGACGACTGCTGTGCTCATGACGAGACCTCTCTACGTTTCGAGTAGTGACTACTCGGAACGTAGCTTCGTCGCGGACCTGCGTCAAGTGCGTGCGATCGACCGGCAGCACGGCGTCACACCACGTCCAGTGCGCGAGCCCGCCAGCTCTCCAGCAGACCCGCGATCACGATGGACTCCCGATGCGGGATGGCGGGGTCCTCGGGGCGCCCCTCCCCGATGGCGGCGACGAGCGCCACGGCCTCCGAGGTCATCGGGCCCACCACGTCCACGTGCAGGTCCTCGGTACGTCGTCCGCGACGCAGGCGGACCAGGTCGGCGCTGCGGGTGCGGCTCCCCCAGCCCTCGGGAAGGGTGATCGAGCCGGTCGTGCCGAGGATGCGGATGCGTCGCGTGCGCGCCGCGGTGACGGCCGTGCGGCGACGAAGTCCCGGCTGATGGCCCCGGGGCCGAGGATCGCCCAGCGGGTCACGGTCATGAGGTCGCTCCCGGCCGGGTCGCCGCGCCGGGCACATCGTGCTCGGGGCCCGGCCGGTGCGCGGGGAGCATCCACGTGAGCGCATCGGCCCAGGTGCCGCGCCACCAGGCGGCATCGTGGCCGCCGGCGAACTCCCGATAGGTGGTCTCGTAGCCGCGGGCATCCAGCACGTCGTGCAGCCAGCGGTTCCCGAGCACCTGCCAGACCTGCGCGGGCGGTGGGCCCAGCTCCAGCTCCCCCACCTCGTGGAAGATCCGGATGGGCGCGGGGGCGGCCGTGGCGAAGGCCTGCAGGAGCAGAGGCGTGGGAGCGGTGACGACGTCGGGGGCAGGCCTGCCGGGACGCGCGAGGTCAGGATGGAACCAGCACGAGGGCGACTGCAGGATCGCCCCGCCGAACACCTCCGGCCGCTGGAGCGCGGTCCACCCGGCGCACAGCCCCCCGAAGCTCGACCCGGACAGGATCGTGCGGTGCGCGGAGCCGGTCGCGCCGTATCGCTCGCGCAACAGGGGCAGGAGCTCCTCGGTGAGGAACCGGGTGAAGTCGGGGTTCCCGGTGAGGTCGCGGTCGCGCAGACCCGCCTGGTCCACGAGCACGACGAGGGCGGGCTCGATGGCCCCGTCGGCCAGCAGCAGGTCGCGGACCGCCGGAGCCGTGTGCCGGGGTGTCCCGTCGAAGACGAGGACGACGGGCAGGTCGTGGGCAGGTGCGGCCGGCGGCGGGGAGATCCAGACCCGGCGACGCTCGCCGAGGGCGGCGCTGTCCAGGACGATCTCCTCGGCGGGCGCGCCCGCATGGGAGGCGACCCGGTCCAGGATCGGCAGGGGGGCGGCGTCCGGGAGCACGGCGAGGGCCCCGGCGAGCCGTTCGTCCCGCTGGGGTCGTGCGCGGTTCCAGGGATCGGGAAGGTCCTGACGCGTGCCGTCCAGGCCCCGACGCTCGAAGGCATAGCTGAAGCGGAGCGCCGAGGGCAGCGACACCGTCAGCGCCTGCCACGACGTCCCGGACACCGGGTGCAGGCGGTGCTCCCCCGGGACGGCGCGCTGGACGAGGCTGCGGAGATCGAAGGTCGCGCCCTCCTCGGGGCGCGGATCCTCGAGCACGAAGGTCACGTCGCACCGGCCGTCCTCCACCGGGCCCAGGAGCGGGGTGCCGAGGGCGATGATCCGCTCGCGCGCCTCCCCGACGTCGAGCCGACCCTCGGAGACCTCGCGGAGCAGCGGATGGTCGGAGTGCTGCGGCAGTGCCTGCCCTGTCGACGGGGGCGTGGTCATCGCGGGGACTCCTTCGTCGGGACGGCGTCGAGCAGTCCGTATGCTCCCACGGCGGCACGGCCCGGCATCAGGGCCGGTGCGCCGGGCGGCACGGCATCGGCCTCACACCACCGTCGCAGGCTCCGGCCACGCGGCGGGTCCCGGGGCGATCCGGTCCAGCTCGGGCAGCACCTCGGTGCGGAACAGCTCGAGGCCGTTGCGCCAGGCTCCGTCCGTGAGGTCGCCGCGGTGGGCGGGGATCGTCACGGCGCTGAAGCCGTAGGCCTCGACGTAGCGGCCCAGCTTGTCGAGGGCCTCGGCGGGGCTGCCGATCAGCGCGGCGCTGCGGGCGACGTAGTCGTCGAAGCCGTGGAACAGGGTGTCGTCGGCGAAGTCGTTGAACGTGTCGACCTTCCCCGCGAAGCGGTGCTCGTAGATGGGCCGGAACGTCTCGCGCGCCGCCTGGGAGGTGGGGGCGAGGTAGAGGCTGAACCCCGAGCCGACGAGGGCGTCGCGCGGATCCCGGCCGCGCTCGGCCCAGGCCTCGCGGTAGCGCTCGACGAGCGGGCGGTACCCCTCGACGGACTTCTGGAAGTTGGCCACCCAGATCGGGTCCCCGAACTCCGCCGCGAGCTCGACGGTCTCGGCGGAGGTCGAGGAGCCGTGCCAGGTGCGGATCCGCCGTTGGAGCGGCTGGGGCTGGACCTGCACCCCGCGCAGCGGCGAGTGGCGGATCGAGGCGACGTCCTCACGCGGCTCCCAGTGCACGGGCTCGCCCGACCAGATGTCCCGCAGCAGGCGGTAGTTCTCGCGCTGGGTGGTCCACGCCTGCTCCCGCTCGATCCCGAACAGCTCGGTCTGGTCGGGGCCATTGCCCTTGCCGACGATCAGCTCGAGGCGTCCGCCTGCGAGGTGGTCGAGCGTCGCGTAGTCCTCGGCCACCCGCACCGGGTCCAGGAGGGACAGCAGCGTCACCCCGGTGAACAGGCGGAGCCGCGCGGTGCGCGCGGCGATGTGCGACAGCAGCACCGGCGGCGAGCTCGAGATGAACGGGGCGTGGTGGCGCTCCCCCACCGCGAAGCCGTCGAAGCCCAGCTGCTCGAAGAGCTCGGCGTTCTCGACCACCGTCGCGAGGCGCTCGGTGGTGGTGGGCTGTCTCCCATCGGCGAGGGACGGCGTGTTGGCGATGATGTCGAGTCCGACGACCTTGACCACGGGCGGCTCCTGGCAGTGCATCACCGTCCGCTGCGCGGGCGGTCCCACCCGGCGGCGTGCGGGCGGTCTCGCCGCAGACAAGCAGGTCCGCGGGGTCGCTGTCCGCCCCGGTGACGGTGGATGACGCCGCCCGTCCCCGGGGGCCTCGGCCCGGTCCCTAGGCGGCGTGGGACAGCGGTCGGCGCTCGCACGGTCGGATCCTGCCGTGATCCGAGGCGGGCGACGTGTCACCATGGACCATGCGCCGCCATGTCTCCTCCGTCATCACCGGAACCGTCACCCAGCAGGCCACCATGGTCCTGTCCGTCGCCGTCTCCTCCCACGCGGACGTGACCCACGAGTCGCTCGAGGTCACCGTCGACGGCGTCGAGATCCCCCTGCGTGAGCTCACCGACGTCGAGGGCACGCGGCTGCACCAGCTCGAGGCGCCCGTCGGCTCCTTCCGCTGCACGTACTCGGCGCAGGTCGAGGGCCGGTCCCGGCCGGCCGAGCCCGCGCCGATCGATGCGATCGTCTACGCCCGCCCCAGCCGCTACGGGGAGAGCGACACCCTCGCACCGACGGCGACGGCGGAGTTCGGCCACCTCGCGGACGAGGACCTGCTCCCGGCGATCTCCTCGTGGGTGGGCACCCGGCTCAGCTACGTCCCGGGCTCCAGCCAGCCCACCGACGGGGCCGTGGCCACGCTGCTCGCGCGCGAGGGCGTGTGCCGCGACTACGCCCACCTGACCCTCGCGCTCCTGCGTGCGCGGGACATCCCCGCACGCCTGGTGTCGGTGTACGCCCCGGGGCTGCACCCGATGGACTTCCACGCCGTCACCGAGGCGCTCGTGGACGGACGATGGGTCGTGGTCGACGCCACCACGCTCGCTCCCCGGTCGACCCTGGTCCGCATCGCCACCGGCCGTGACGCCGCGGACACCGCGTTCCTCACCGTGACCGACGGCGGTTTCGAGCTGGACGAGGTCTCGGTGCAGGCGACCGCGGACGAACTGCCCGACGACGACGTCCGCGAGCAGGTCTCGCTGGGCTGAGCGGGCGGCCCCTGCTCGGGCGCCGGGCGCCCTGCCCTCACGCGGCGAGCGCGACGCCGCCCAGCGCCAGCGCCGACATCAGGCCCGTCGACGCCGCCGCGAGGACGAAGGGCCGGGCCCCGACGGCGCGGAGCTCCCGGACCCGCACCCCGCATCCCAGGGCGAACATCGCCGCGGCCAGCAGCATCGTCTGCGCGAAGGCCGCCACCGACAGGACCACCGGTGGGAGCTCCACGAACGAGCGCACGAGCACCATCACGAGGAATCCGAGCACGAACAGGGGGACCACGGGCGGGCGGCGCGCCCCGTCGGCCACGCCTCCCCGGACCGGGGTGCGACGTCTCTCGCGCAGGCTCAGGACGGCGATCACCGGGGCCAGCAGCACCACCCGGGAGAGCTTGACGACGACCGCGACGGCGAGCGCGCCCCCGCCGATGATGCCGCCGGCGGCGACCACCTGCGCGACCTCATGGATCGAGGCGCCCGCCCACATGCCCGCATGCACGTCGTCCAGCCCCATGAGGGAGGCGCCGAACGGGACCAGCAGGATCATCGCCGATCCGACGAGCACGACGAGGGCCACCGCGGTGATGGTGTCGTCCCGCCGCTCGTCGCGGGGGTCGAGGGCTCCGGCGGCGCCGGCCACGGCGGCGGCGCCGCAGATCGAGAAGCCGCACGCGATGAGCAGCGTCAGGTGGGGCGGCACCCCGAGTGCCCTCCCCAGGAGGACGGTGCCCACGAGGCCTCCGGTGACGATCAGCACGACCGCGCCGAGCATCGGGGCGCCGAGTCCGAGGATGTCGGCCAGCACGAGCTGGAGGCCCAGGAGCACGATCCCGGCGCGCAGCAGCATCTTGGCGGAGAGGTCGATGCCCGGGCGGGTGGCGGCGGGGACGCCCGCGGTGTTGGCGAGCACCACGCCGACGACGATCGCGATGAGCAGGGGGCTGAGGCCGGGCACGAGGCGGGACAGCGCGGTGGCCGCGACCGCGACGACGAGCGCGAGAGCGATGCCGGGCCCGAGCGTCCGCAGGCGGGAGGGGCGGACGGCGGGGACGGAGGTCGGCAGGAGGTCGGAGGGCACGACGTCCATGGTCGGCCCGCGCCTCGGCGGCGCGGAAGGCGCAGTTCCCGGGCGCGGCACAATCTATGGTTGTGGCCGAAGGAGGTGCCCATGTCTCGCGAACCCGATCTGGACGCCCTGCGCGCCCTCGTCACGGTGGCGGAGGAGGGCGGCATCTCCGCGGCCGGGCGCCATCTGGGGATCAGCCAGCAGGCGGTGTCGGTGCGCCTGCGCGCCCTCGAGCGCGAGCTCGGCGTGCGTCTGCTGGTGCGCACCGCGCAGGGGTCACGGCTGTCGCCCGCGGGCGAGGTGGTGCTGGGCTGGGCCTCGGTGCTGCTCGCGGCGGCGGATGAGTACGTGGCGGCGGTCGCCACGCTGCGCACGGATGCCCGGCCCACGGTCCGGATCGCCGCGAGCCTGACCATCGCCGAGCACCTCCTGCCCGACTGGCTCGCACGGCGTCACGCAGAGCTCGGGGCGGGCGCCTCACCCGTGCAGGTCACCGTCGCGAACTCGACCGCCGTGCTCCGGGCGCTGCACGAGGGGCAGGCGGACCTCGGCTTCATCGAGACCACGACGGTCCCGGCCGACCTCTCGTCGCGGACCGTGTCCCACGACCGCATCGACGTGGTCGCACCCCAGGGTCACCCCTGGGCGGTGCGGGGGACGGTGTCCCCCGCCGAGCTCGCCCGCACCCCGCTGGTGCTGCGCGAGCAGGGCAGCGGCACCCGGCAGACGCTTGAGGAGGCCCTTGCCGCGGCGGGGCATCCGCGCACGGCCGAGCCCGCCGCGGTCATCCCCACGACCCTCGGGATCCGCAGCGCCGTGATGTCCGGGGTGGCGCCCGGCGCGCTCAGCGGACGCGCGGTCGCCGCTGACGTCGAGGCCGGGCGCCTGGTGCGGGTCCGGGTGCGCGGTCTCGAGGTGCGCAGGCCGCTGACGGCGGTGTGGCCGGCAGGGCCGGCGTCCCCGGACGTGCGGGACGTCCTGGCGGTCGTGGAGCGGGCCGAGTCGCTCAGAACTCCTCGTAGACCGCCGGGTCCTGATCGGCGAGGCGTCCGTCGGGACGCCCCAGCGCCGTGATCGCGGCGATCTCCTCGTCGGAGAGGTGGATGTTCGCGGCGTCGAGGTTCTGCTGCTGACGCTCGGTGTGCGAAGCCTTGGGCAGGGGGATCACGCCGCGGGACACGTGCCAGGCCAGGACCGCCTGAACGGGGCTGATGTCGTGCGCCGTCGCGACGGCGGCGATCGCCGGATCCTGCAGCAGTTCGGAGCCGCGGCCGATGGGGCTCCACGCCTCGGTGAGGATCCCGTGCTCGGCGTTGTACGCGAGCGCCTCCTCCTGGGGGAAGCGCGGGTGCAGCTCGATCTGGTTGACCAACGGCGCACGCCGGTGGCCTTCTCGATCTCCTCGAGATGCTCGGGCAGGAAGTTCGAGACGCCGATGGCCCGCACCAGGCCGCGCTCACGGGCCTCGACCAGGGCGCGCCACGCCTCGACGAACGTCCCCTGCTGGGGGTTGGGCCAGTGGATGAGGTACAGGTCGATCGCATCGAGCCCGGTGCGGAACACGCTCTCCTCGATCGTGCGCAGCGCGGCCTCGTACTCGTGGTGGCGGCCGGGCAGCTTGCTGGTGACGATCACCTCCGAGCGCGGGACGGACGCGTTGCGGGCGGCGTGGCCCACGGCGCCCTCGTTCTCGTAGTTGACGGCGGAGTCCAGCAGGCGGTAGCCGGTGTCGACGGCGCCGGCGATGGTGCGCGCGCCCTCGGTGCCGTTGAGCTTGTAGGTCCCGAAGCCGATGGCCGGGAGGGTGAATCCGTCGTGCGCGGTGAGGGTGGGGATCGAAGTCGTCATGGCTTCCACGCTACGCCCGTGGGTCCGCGCCGTCACCGATCGGGGGCTGCGTGAACGCGGGTGCCGCGGATGGCGGGGGCGACGGCCGCGCTCGGTGGGCGCAGGCGGCGGGCGAGGGCAGGGCGAGGCGGATCACCCTGGTCACACCGTGGCCCGACCAGCGGGTCCCGCCCCGGAGATGCCACGCTGTCCTGCGGGAATCCACCTCGCGGGGCTTCGACCCGGGAGCCGTCCGTTTCCGCATCGCGCAGATTCCGCGCGCACCACCTGCCGTCCTCGGAAGGACCCTGCCCCATGCGCCCACCCGCCGTCCCGCTGCGACCTGCCCTGGTCATCGCCGGGCTGCTCCTGGTCGCGGCGAACCTCCGCGCCGGGATCACCACCGTGGGGCCCGTGCTGGACCAGGTGCGGGCGGACTCCCAGATGGGCAGCGCGCTGGCCTCGGGGCTCATCAGCCTGCCGCTGCTGGCCTTCGCGGTGGTCTCCCCGCTCGTCCCCGCGCTCGCGCGGCGCCTCGAGCTCGAACGGACGCTGGCGCTGGGACTCGCGACGCTCGCCGTCGGGCTCCTCGTGCGGTCCCTGCCGCCTGCGCCGCTGCTGTGGATCGGCACCGCGCTGATGGGCGTGGCGATCGCCGTCCTCAACGTCGCGCTGCCCTCGCTGGTCAAGCGGGACTTCCCGCGCTCGATCGGCCCGGTCACCGGCACCTACTCCGCGGTGCAGTCGGTGTTCGCCGCGATCGCGGCGGGCGTGGCCGTGCCGCTGGCCGATGCCACCGTCGCCGGGTGGCGGCTGCCGCTGGGCCTGTGGGCCGCGCTCGCGCTCATTGGCCTGGGCGTCCTGGCCCCGCAGCTGCGGCGGCGCACCGTGCTCCCCGAGGCTGCGGACCCGCTCCGCCTCGGGGATCCGCTGCGCCCCGCCGTCCCCGGGGCGGCGCACTCCCCGTGGCGGTCGCCGCTGGGCTGGCAGGTCACGATCTTCATGGGCCTGCAGTCGGTGGGGTACTACGTGTTCATCACCTGGCTGCCCTCGATCGAGGCAGACGCCGGCACCAGCCCGGCCACGGCAGGCGTGCACCTCCTGCTGCTGAACGCCGCCGGGATCGGCGGGAGCGTGCTGTGCTCGGCGCTCATTCCCCGTCTGCCCGACCAGCGGCCCCTCGTGGCAGGGGCGAGCACCGTGTTCCTCGTCGCGACCCTGGGCCTCATGACCGCACCGGGCCTCGGAGCCGCGTGGGCGATCGCCGCGGGACTCGGTGGCGGGGCCTGCATCGTCCTGGCGCTGTCGTTCTTCGGGCTGCGCACCCGCACGCACCGGCAGACGGCCTCGCTGTCGGGGATGGCCCAGTGCGTGGGCTACCTGCTGGCGGCGTGCGGACCCATCGCCGCCGGCGCCCTGCACGACGCCACAGGTTCGTGGACGCCGGCTCTCACGGTTCTGGCCGGGGTGTTCGTCGTGATGGCGGCGATGGGTCTGCTGGCTGGGCGAGCACGGGTCATCTCCTGATAGGTCGCAGCCCCATGTGCGGAGCGCGGCACCGTCGAGAGATCCGCCCGGTCAGAGCAGCCCCGACTCCTCCAGGAGCTCCTCGATCCACGTCCCGTGGAGCTTCCCCAGTGCCTTGGACCGCACGAATCCCGGGATGGGGATCTTCGTGGGCAGCGGCTCCTCGGTGAGGCTCTTGCGGTCGCGCAGGTAGTAGGCGGCCTTGAGAAGCTCCCGGATGTCGTACGCCGAGGCGAACACCTCGGGTACGCCACGCTCGACGTCGAGGAACGTGTACACGGCCTCCATCGCGGTGCGCACGGAGTACTCGGTGGTGAAGACCGTGTCCCGCGTCGGCGACTCGGCGAAGTTCCCGATGAAGGCGAGATTCTTCGAGCCGGCGGGGACGACGTCGGGGCGGTCGCCCGGGTGCCGCGGCATGAAGTACGTCGTGATGAACGGCATGTACACCGGATTGGTGTTGATCGACTCCCGGGCGGCGAGCTCGGGGATCAGCGTCTCGGGTACGCCCAGGTGGTACAGCCACTCCTGTGTGATCTCCTCGCCGGTGCACTCCGTGATGCGCTTGTGCACGAAGTCGCCCTCGGTGTCGGAGTAGAGGCCGTAGATCCAGACCGTGGTCTCGTTCTCGGACTGCTCCTTGAAGTGCGGCTGGCGGTGCACGGCGAAGCTCAGCATCCAGCTCGAATCGGTGACCGTGATGATTCCGCCGGTGTTGACCTTGTGATCGTGGAGGTCGCGCTTCGTGAGGCGTTCGATGTACGGATCGACGGCCGTGTTCTCGATGGTCGCGGTGGCGGAGATGAACCAGCTGCGCTCGGGGAGGTCGTCGATGAACACGTCCGGACGTCCGAACTCCGGCGACTGCGCGGCGAGGTTCTTCCACAGGGTCCAGCTGCCGCCGGGCTCGGCGGTGATCGGTGCGGCGGTGTGGTGGTCCCCATAGGTGCTGGACTCGGTGATCGACCCATTGGTGACGAACACCAGATCGTCCTCGGTGAGCGGGACCGAGGTCTCCTCGCCGCCCACCGTCAGCAGGAGCTCCGTCGCGACCTTCGTGTCGCCGGTGACGTCCACGCGCACGTCGCGCACGGTGGTGTCGTACCGGAAGTCGACCCCGTGGTCACGCAGGTAGGCCAGGATCGGCTTGACCATCGACTCGTACTGGTTGTAGCGGTTGAACTTCAGGGCGCTGAAGTCGGGCAGGCCGTCGATGTGGTGGACGAACCGCAGGAGGTAGCGGCGCATCTCGGCGAGGGAGTGCCATCTCTCGAAGGCGAACATGGTGGCCCAGTAGGTCCAGAAGTTGCTCGCGAAGAAGTCCTCGGAGAAGTACTCCTCGATGGTCCTGCCGTGCAGCTCGCTCTCGGCGGTCACGAAGAGCTTCGCGATCTCCTCCTGAGCTCCGTCGGTGAGTGTGAACGCCCCGTCGCTGGCGACCCGGTCACCGCGGTCGTGGATCAGGCGGCAGTTCGAGGAGTTCGGATCGTCCTTGTCGAGCCAGTAGTACTCATCCAGGTACGACGCCCCCTCGATCTCGAGCGACGGGATGGAGCGGTACATGTCCCACAGACATTCGAAGTGGTTCTCCATCTCGCGGCCGCCCCGGGTGATGAAGCCGATGGAGGGCCGGTCGGTGCCGTCGAGGGATCCGCCGGCCAGGGGCAGCTCCTCGAGCACGTGGATCCTGTCGCCCGGGACCTGGGCGTCGCGGATCAGGAAGACGGCGGCGGCCAGACCCGCGAGGCCTCCGCCGACGATCCATGCCGACTTCTCATCGGCATGGGCGGGTTTGCGGGGGCGGGCGAACGCTTCATAATTCCCGTTGGAGTAGTACATGGGGGTTCCTTCCGGTGGGTGCGTGGGGTGGTCGCTGG